>JAHDYJ010000013.1 GCA_023383795.1 Burkholderiales bacterium
CCTCTCGTACACGACGTCGACCTTGGCGTACTCGAACTCGTGCACGTTGATCTCGGCGCCCACCGCGGGCAGGAAGCCGACGCGGGTGTCGGTGTCCCAGGCGTAGGCTTCCCTGAGCTTGTCGATGAAGTGCCGCATGCCGTACTTGGGCACCGTTCCCGAGGGCCCGTACACCTCGAGCGGCGCAAGGCGCCCCCCGACCCAGCTGCCGACCCAGACCTGCGGAAAGTCGCCCACGTGGTCGGTGTGCAGGTGGGTGGCGAAATAGGCGGTCATCCGCTCGTAGGGAATCTCGAGCGCGGCGAAGTTCATCTGCGTGCCGAACCCGAAATCGAACATGAACTTGTCGCCGTTGCCGAGCTCCACCAGCCAGCCGGCGTTGGCCTGCGCCGGACGCAGGAACGGACGCCCGGTGCCGAGGGCGGTGATGCGCATCTCGTGGGCACCGAGCGCCTCGGTGTTCGGGAAGTAGTGTTCGCGATAGTCGGCCATGGCCAACTCCGGGTCAGAGCTCGATGCGCATGAGGTCGTGCGCGATATGCAGCGGGCCCGAGTAGTGCTTGCGCACGTCGCGCACCACGTCGTCCATCAGGTGCGGGCCCATGAGCTCGACGGGGAAATGCGCCGTCGCCGCGCGCTTGATCACCGGACTCGTCGACTCGAAATGCCCGAAGTGCGTGGCGACGAGACTCTTGACGTCGGCGCGCTTGGCGATCATCCCGAGATCCGTCGGGCTCGTGTGAGCGAAGATGCCCACTCCGGTCTTCTTGCGGTGCTCGATGAAGACCTCGGGGAAGGTGCACTCGTGCAGCAGCACGTCGGCGCCGCGGGCGAGCTCGACCATGGCATCGCAGGGCGCGGTGTCGCCGCTGAAGGCGAGCACCTTGCCCTCGGCTTCGACACGCACGCCGAAGCACTCGCTGATCTCGCGCGGGATGTGCTCCACCCAGTCGCAGGTGATTCGCACGTACTCGTCCTCGTAGGCGAGGCCGGGCGAGCATTCGCGCACTTGCGGTCGCATCGCCTCCAGGTTCTTCTGGCGCGCCGGATAGTGGCTGCGTGCCGCGAAGTCGGCGTGAAACGCGCCGCCCTCGAACAAGTGCTCGCAGAAGTGTCTGGTGCCCTTGGGGCCGACCACGACGGGCGACCCCTGGCGCGACCACATCCAGCCGGTGATGGCGAAAAGCGGGAAGTCGCAGATGTGATCGTGGTGCAGGTGGGTCAGATAGACGAACGGCACGTCCGCCGGATTGACGTTGGCGCGCACCATGTTGTGGGTGACCCCGGCGCCGCAGTCGAACAGGTAGTGCCGGCCGTTGGTGAGCGTCAGCAGGATGCCTGACTGAGCGCGGTCCGGGTCCGGGAAGGCGGCCCCGGTGCCGAGCATGGTGATGCGCATCGCGTTCTCGCGCAGGGAGTTGCCGAAGCGAGTCTAGGCGGCTTGCGTGATAACGAAAAGCCGGCAAAATGGCATAACGTGAAAACGAATCGGAATAGCAAATCGGAGCCGGATCCGGGGGCGGCTGGCGCGGTGGACCGCCGGCTGCGGTCGCGCCTGCGGATGCGGCATTTCGAGCTGCTCTCGGCGCTCGCCGAGGAGGGCGCGATCCATCGCGTCGGCCGGCGTCTCGGCATGACCCAACCCGCCGCGAGCAAGCTGCTGCGCGAAGCGGAGCAGGCGTTCGGCGTGACGCTCTTCGAGCGCACGCGGCGCGGCGTCGCGCCCAACGCCTGCGGTCGGACGGTGGTCGAGCGCGCGCGGCTGATGCTCGGCGTTCTCGAGGGGACGGGCGAGGCGGTCGCCGCGATCGCCGGCGGCGCCGTGGGTTCGGTCAGCGTTGGCGTGTACGCCGTGGCTGCGCCCGTGCTGCTGCCGCGCGCGGTGACGTCGCTGCGCCAACGCGGCTCGTTGATCCGCGTGCGGCTCGAGGAAGGCAGCCCCGAGGTGCTTCTTTCGGCATTGCATCGCGGCGCCCTGGATTGCGTCGTCGGACGGGTGACGGCCGACGAGCGATCGGCGGATCTCGCGCTCGAGCCGCTCTACGATGAACCGATCACCGTGGTCTGCGGTCCGGATCATCCGCTGGCGCGCCGTCGGCGAATTCGATGGAGCGATACCGCCGAGTACGACTGGATACTGCCGCCCCCGCGCGCGCCGCTCAGGTCGACGCTCGAGCGCTGGTTCACCGAGCGAAGCATGGAGCTGCCGCGCTGCCGGGTCGAATCGGTGTCGATCCTCGCCAACGTGACGATGGCGCGCGAGTCGAAGACGCTGGTCATGCTGCCCGAGCGCGTCGCCAAGCTCTACGCGGAGCTCGGCCTGGTGCACATCCTGCCGCTGGTGTTCGCGTCGACTCCGGTGAGCGTCGCCACCCGCAGGGGCGAGGCACGCAGCGCCGCGCTTTCGGCGTTCCTCGACGCGCTGCGTGAAGCTGCTGCCGACGTGCGCGGCCGCGACGAAGCCAAGAGCAGAGAAGTCAGTGTGGCGCGACCCAACCGTCCGAACGGCGATAGATTGCCGAGCCTGGATGAGTCGTCGCGGTAGGACCGAGTTTCTGACGCACGGTAATTGCGACCAGCGCGGCGTCGCTACGAGCGCCGGCCTTGTTCGCTGAGCACTGCTGGCAGTGCACAGCCGATTCAGCTACGCTACGCGCGTTCGTCGTTCATGCGAGGAGAGTGCGATGCGCGCGTCGGCGGTGGTGTGCTTCAGTGCATTGGGGATCGCGATTGCCGCGCCGGCCGTCGCGCAAGAGAAGATCGTCGCGCTGATGAATTTCACGATCCAGGGCGACCACGGACCGTTCTTCGTCGCCAAGGAGAAAGGCTACTTCCGCGAGGCCGGGCTCGACGTAGAGATCCAGCGCGGCTTCGGCTCCGGGGACACGGTGAAGAAGGTGGTCGCCGGCGTTGCGGACATCGGTTTCGCCGACCCCGTGCCCATCATCCAGGCGGTGGCCGAGGGGCAACAGGTAAGGGCGATCATGGGCGGTTACATGCAGGAGCCCTGCGCGCTCTATTCGACCGCCGAAGGTGCGAACATCAAGTCGCCGAAGGAGATGGAAGGGCGCACGATCGGCGGACCGCCGGCGGACATCTGCATCGTGCTGCTGCAGCCGGTGATGGAGAGGGCCGGCGCCGATTGGTCGAAGGTCAAGGTCCAGAACATGGACGCGCCGACGCGCATCCCGCTGCTGGCGGCCGGCAAGATCGATGCCGCCGGCTCCTTCGCGGAGAAGGAGGTGCTGTTCGAGAAGGCGATCAAACAGGCCGGCAAGACGATGGTCACCTGGCCGTTCAGCAAATACATCGAGAAGTACAGCGTGATGACCATCGCCGGCAAGAACCTGCTGTCGAAACCCGAGACGCTGCGCAAGTTCACGCTGGCGCTCCTCCGTGGCTACGAGGACGCGATCAAGGATCCCGACGCGGCGGCCGCGACCATCTTGAAGGCGCACCCCGAGTTCGACCGCGACTACATCCTCGCCTCGGCGCGCACCATCGATCGCGTGGTCTGGGATCCGACCACGAAGTCGAAGGGCCTCGGCACGCTGGACGCGAAGAAGATGGCCGCCACGATCGACCTGACGGCGAAGTACTGGAAGCTCGCGAAGAAGCCCGCCCCGGAGGAAATCTTCACGAATGAGTACATCGAGTGGGCGCACGCGCAGCGCAAGCGATAGGCTGAGCTTCTTCGGAACGCCGATCGCCACGCTCGCGGGGCTCGTCGCCCTGTGGCAGCTCGTCGTCTCCCTGTTCTCGATCCCGACTTTCATCCTGCCGGGTCCCCTGGTGGTGTGGCGGACCGCGGTCGAGTTCGGGGCGAACTGGGTGCCGCACGTGCTCGCGACCGTGGCGATCGCCCTGCTGGGGTTCGGCGTCGCCATCGTCGTCGGCGTGCTGCTCGCCATCATCATCGTCCACTCGCGCACCTTGAGTCGGGTGCTCACGCCCGCGATCGTGATCATGCAGATCGTGCCGAAGATCGCCTTCGCGCCGCTGTTCCTGATCTGGTTCGGGCTGGGGCCGTTGCCGATCGTGGTGGTGACGTTTCTGGTGGCGTTCTTCCCGATGGTCGTGAACGCCGCCGTGGGCCTCGCCGAGATCGAGCGCGATCTCCTCGATCTCGCGCGGGTGCTGCGGCTCAACTGGTGGAAGGTCCTCTGGTCGATCCGCTTCCCGACCGCGCTGCCCCACATCTTCGGCGGGCTGAAGATCGCCTCGACGCTCGCGGTGATCGGCGCGATCATCGGCGAATTCGTCGGCTCGAACCGCGGCCTCGGCTACCTGATCCTGATCGCCAACAACAACCTCAATACGCCGCTCGCGCTCGCGGCGATCGCGCTGATCTCGCTCTTCGGCCTCGCGCTCTATGCCGCGATCGTGCTGCTGGAGATGATCTCGCTGCCCTGGAAGCCGGTCGAGGCGGGCGGGCTCGAGAGCGTGGCCCAGGTGTGACGCGGGCCGTCGCGGTGGAGTTGCGCGGGGTGTCGTGCGAATACCGCACGCGCACCGGTCGCGTGCTCGCGGTGGAGAAGCTCTCGATGCAGGCTTCGGACCGGGAGTTCGTGGCGCTGCTCGGGCCGAGCGGCTGCGGCAAGAGCACGCTCCTCAAGATGGTCGCGGGCCTGGTGCCGGCGACCGCGGGCGAGGTGCTCGTCTACGGACGACCGGTCGTGCGGCCGCTCGAGAGCCTCGGCATGGTCTTTCAGAGCCCGGTGCTGCTGCGCTGGCGCACGGTGATCAACAACGTGCTCTTTCCCGCGGAGGCAACCGGGCGGCGCGACGCGGCGATGCGCGAGCGGGCGATGGCGCTCCTGCGGCTCGTGGGCCTGACCGGCTTCGAGGACAAGTATCCGCACGAGCTCTCCGGCGGCATGGCGCAGCGGGTGTCGCTCGCGCGGGCGCTCCTGCTCGAGCCCACACTGCTGCTGATGGACGAGCCGTTCGGCGCGCTCGACGCGCTCACCCGGGAGGAGATGGGGATCGAGCTGCTGCGCATCTGGCAGGAGCAACCGAAGACCATCCTCTTCGTGACGCACAGCATATCCGAGTCGGTGCTGCTCGCCGACCGCGTGATCGTGATGACGCCGCGGCCCGGCCGCGTAGCAGCGGAGATCACGATCGACCTGCCGCGACCGCGCTCGGGGCGCATGCGCGTCTTGCCGCGCTTCGGCGAGCTCGTCAGCGTGCTGCAGGACGAAATGGGGATTGCAACCTGAGGGACGCCATGGACTGGTACACAGCAGACCGCATCTTCGTCGACGGCCGGTTCGAGACCGGCGTCTGGCTCGGGGTGGAGGATGGCGCAGTCCGCGCGGTGAGCCGCGAGCGGCCGCAGGCTCCGGTGCGCGAGTTCGGCGATTGCGCGATCTTCCCCGGCACGGTGAACACCCACACCCACGCGTTCCATTCAATGCTGCGCGGATGCGGCGACGATTTGCCGCTCCTCGAGTGGCTCTACGACGTCGTCTACAAGCACGCCGCGGATTTCACGCCCGACGACGCCTACGTCGGTGCCGCGCTCGCCTTCGGCGAGATGCTGAAGAACGGCATCACGACGGTGGTCGACTTCTTCTATCTGAACGGTCGTGGCAACGAGTACGCGCTCGCCACGATCCGCGCCGCCGAGGACCTCGGCATCCGTCTTGTGCTGGCGCGGACGTTCATGGACTGGGAGAAGGCGCCGGCGACGATCCGGGAGACCGTCCCGGATGCGCGGCGCCGTTATGGGGAGCTCGCCGCCGGATACGGCGGCCATCCAACGGTGCGGATCTGTCCCTCGGCGCACAGCCTCTACGCCGCTTCGCCGGCGATGATCGAGGCCGCGGCCCAGGCCGCATCGGAGCGGAACACGGCCTGGCACATGCACGTTGCGGATGCGCGCGGGCCGGAGGAGGCGATCAAGCGGCAGCACGGGCGCACCACTGTCGGTCGCATGGCCGACCTCGGGGTCGTGCGCGGCGATCTCGTCGCCATACACGCCGTCTACGTCGACGAGAAGGAGCTCGACCTGCTGGCCGAGCGTCAGGTACGCGTCTCGCACAACCCGGCGGCGAACATGTTTCTGGGGGATCGCGCCGCCCGCGTCGCCCGCATGCGCCGCATCGGAATGTGCGTAGGTCTCGGCACCGACGGCGGCCTGGACAACAATACGCTCAGCATCTTCCACGAGATGAAGCTCGCCGCGCTGGTGCAGAAGTCGACCGAGGCTGACCCGCAGGCGATCACGGCCGCCGACCTCACGCGGATGGCGACCGTCGAAGGCGGGCGCATCGCGGAGCAGCCGCTCGGCAGCCTCGCACCCGGACAGCTCGCCGATTTCGTGGTGATCGATCTGTCCGACATCGCGCTCGTACCGGGCGATCGGCTCGAGTCCCACATGGTCTACTCGATGTCCGATCGCGCCATCCGGCACGTCTACGTGCACGGCAAGGCGGTGGTCGAGAACGGAAGGCTGCGCGGTCTCGAAGAAGCCGAGCTGCGCCGCCGCGTCGTCGCCGCGACGCGGCGGTTCTTCGCCGCGGTGCAGTAAGCGCCAGTTCTTACGGGCTCTCGCTCGGGAGACCGGGACGTTCAGCCCGCAGCGTCGAACGCCGCCTTGGCGCGGCGCACGAGGCTCGGGTGCAGAACGCCGAGCTTCGGCGTCTGGCCGTGGGGCGCGTGCGGCGGAACGCGGAACCAACCGAAGCATCCGTCGCTCCACTTCAAGCGGCTTGGCGAACTGTGGTGCGAGCCCTCGGTGCCGAGGTCGGGGACGGTATCGTGTGGGTCTGGATCGGGACCCACGCCGAGTACGACAAGATCGTCGGATAGCCTGCCTCGATCGTGCCCTAGATCGGGACGCGCCTACCTGGCGCTTGCCGGGCAGAGTCACTTAGACTGACTGCTATGCCGCAGTGGCAATTCCGCCGGATGCACCCCGGCGAGATGAACATCGACCCGATCGAGAGCGAGTTCTTCTCGACCGAGGCGCTCGAGAGCCTCGCGGATGCGCTGGTGCGCGAGGCGATCCAGAACTCGCTCGACGCGCACGCGGCGCGCTATCTCGCGGGGCTCTGGCCGCATGTCGCCGCCGACCGGAGCGGCCTCGTGCAGCTCCGGAGGCGGGTGCGCCGCTCGACTTTGTCGCGATCGAGGACTTCGGCGCGCGCGGGCTCCCGACCAGGACGGTTGTCCCGCGGTGATCTCGGCGATGCAGGGGGCGCTTGCGTCTGGCAGTGCTATTCTTGAGCCTGTCCGGGTCGCGACGCCCGACGCCTGGACATGTGGAGGGGCGATGGCCACGAACGAGCGAATCGAGATCAATCCGAAGATCATGCTGGGAAAGCCGGTGATCCGTGGCACCCGGATTCCGGTCGAGCTGATCTTGCGGAAGCTCGGCGAGGGTGCGAGCGAGGCCGAGCTTCTGGACGCCTATCCGAACCTCAGCCGCGAGGACATTCGGGCGGCGATGCTGTTCGCCGCCGATGCCGTCGCGCACGAGGAAACCGCAACCGCCGATTGAAGCTCTTCCTCCGGGTCGTGCGGTGAGCGTCCAACTGCTTGCGGACGAGAGCTGCGATTTCTCGGCGGTCCGGGCGTTGCGCGCAGCGGGGTTCGACGTTCTGGCCGTGCTCGAACGCGCCCCCGGCGCGACCGACGACGAAGTGGTCGCGCTCTCGGTACGGGAAGCGCGCGTGCTCCTTACCGAAGACAAGGACTTCGGGCAGCTCGTCTTCGCGGCGAACCGCGAATCGGCCGGCGTGGTCCTGATCCGCTTTCCCGCGTCGGCACGCTCTGCTCTTGCGACGCGCGTCGTGCAATTGGTGCAGCGCGAAGGCGAAAGTCTCCGGGGAGCGTTCGTCGTGCTCCAGCCTCGGCGCACGCGGATCACGCGGCTTCCGGCTTGAGGCGCCGCATCACGATTCCGCGCCCCTGGCACACGGAGCGGGAGCACTGGATGGCGGGCCGCTGCGCAGCTCGACCGGAGGACACGACGCTGCGTGGCGCGGTGGGGGGAGTTCGAGTGAATCATCCACCGGCGTGGCAGTTCCGCCGGATGCACCCCGGCTGGAGCGAGGGGCTCGCGCTCGCGCGCCTGGTCGAGCTTGCGCAATGGAGGCTCGCGCACGGCGCGCGGCGGTGTGTGCGCCTGCCCGAGCCGCCCGCGGAAACCGCGCCGCGCTGGACGGGCGATGCGGCGCTGGAGGCGGCGCTCGCGCCGCTGCGCGAAGCGTTCGCGCGCGGCGAGCGCGTTGCGGTCGAGGTGCCGGTGTGGGTGAAGCCCGCCGCGGGCGATGCCTCGCTCGCCGCCTTCGACGTCTATCTCGAGCGCGACGACGCGCTTGCCGGCGGCGAGGAGCACTTCGTGCGCGAAGGCATCGCGGTCGCGGGGTGCGCAGCCCCGTGCAGGCGGGAGTGCGCGCGATCGTGAACGTGCGCGAGCGCGCGCTCTCGGGGCTGCTCGGCGACTCCGAGAACCCGGCGCACACCGAGTGGCAGGAGCGCTCGCCGCGCTTCAAAGAGGCGATCCTGGAGCTGCTGCCGCCGGAGTTCGACGCGTGGCGGGCGCAGACCGCGCTCGCGGCGTGAAACCGCTGTCACGCAGGTAGCGAGTCGGAGCGCGGCGCGTCAGAATAGCTCTTTGCAGACTCTTTTCCACTCGAGCACCGTGAATCCCCCTCCTGCCATCCCAGATTCGCTGCGTCGGCTGATGGCCGAGGTCGGTCCGCGCTGGCGCGAGGACGTTCCCGGCCACGTGCGGCTGATGGTCGATGCCTTCACGCCGCTCCTCGCCGGCGCGCCCAAGGACGGGGTCGAAGTCACGCGCGACATCGCCTACGCGGCGCATCCGCGCCAGGAGCTCGACGTCTTCCGCCCGAGCCGGGGTCACGCGATGCCGGTGGTCGTCTTCGTGCACGGCGGCGCGTTCGTCGATGGTCACCGCAATCGCACCGCCGAGGTCTACAGCAACGTTCTCTACTACTTCGCGCGCCACGGCGTGGTCGGGGTCAACATCGAGTACCGGCTCGCCCCCGAGCATCGTTATCCCAGCGGCTCGGAGGACGTCGGACTCGCAGTCGAGTGGGTGAGAGGCCACATCGGCAAGCACGGCGGTGATCCCGGGAAGATCTTCCTCGTCGGGCACTCGGCCGGCGCGGCGCACGCGGGCTCGTACGCGTACGACCGGCGGCTTCAGCCGGCGGGCGGACCCGGGGTCGCCGGCCTGGTGGTCCTAAGCGGCCGGGTGCGCGCCGAGACCCTCCCGGAGAACCCGAATGCGCGCAAGGTCGAGGCCTACTACGGTGCGGACCCTGCCGTGCTCGACGATTGCTCGGCCGTGTCGCACGTCTCGGCCGACAGCGTGCCCACCATGATCGCGATCGCCGAGTACGAGAATCCGCTGCTCGACGTGCACTGCGCGGAGCTCTATCACCGGCTGGCCGCCGCCAAGCGGCGCGCGCCGCGGATGGTCTGGCTAGCGGGTCACAACCATACGTCGGTCATCGCGCATTTCAACACCGCGGAAGACCGCCTGGGACGCGAGATCCTCGATTTCATCCGGCTCGGGCGCTAGCGGGCTCCGGGCGGAGGACGGCCGAGCCCGACATCGACGTCGACGTACACCCGGACGACGGCGCCCACCGAGGGCAGTGCGTTTGGCATCACGCCGGAGCGAAGTTCAGCTCGACGCCGACGTTGTCGGGGTCGCGGAAGAAGACTTGCGTCACGCCGGTGCGCTCGATCACCCGGCTGCTGAACGCGATGTTGTGCTTCTCCAGCATCGCGAGGGTTTCCTCCACGCTGCCCCGGGCGATGAACGCCAAGTGGTCCACCGCCCCCGTCTCCTTGGTCGGGATCGCCTTGTCGAAGATGACGTGCACGATCGGGTGATCGCCGGCGTACAGCCACACCCCGGGGAAACTCAGGTTCGGCCGCGGTCCCACCTTGAGGCCCACGATTTCGGAATAGAAGCGCGTGGTGCGCTCGGGGTTCGAGCTCAGCAACGCGTAGTGATCCAGTCCAACCACGGCCATTCGTCCTCCTTTCCGGAGCCTGGGGACGACCCGGTCGCTTCCGTGAAGCCTGCAAACGCCGAGCCCCAGACCGTCCTGCAAAAAGAATCTTCTGCTGCGCGTATCTTACTGCCGCCGCGCAGCCGCCTAGTCGAACAGCGCATTGGGCAGGATCGTCGCGACCCCGGGCACGTAGGTGACGATCGCGAGCACGATCAGGTTGACGACGATGAACGGCCACACGCCCCGGGTGATCTCTACGACCTTCTTGTTCAGCGTCGATGCGGCGACGAAGATGTCGAGCCCGAACGGCGGCGTGATCATGGCGGTGCAGACGTTGACGCCGATCACCAGGCCGAAATGCACCGGGTCGATACCGAACGACTGCGCCACGGGGAAGAGCGTCGGCACCAGGATCAGCATGGCGGTCCCCGGATCGATGAACATTCCCGCGACGAGGAACGTCACGTTCACGATGAGCAGGAACAGCAGCGGTCCCGCATCGATCGCGGTCATCAAGGCGAGAACCGCCTGCGGAATGCGTGCGATCGTCACGAAATAGGCCAAGACGCTGCCGACCGCGAGCAGCGTGAAGATCACGGCGATGAGGACCGCACTGCGCTGCGCGATGCGCACCAGTCTGCCGAGCGTGAGGTTGCGGAAAACCGCGGCTTCGACGAAGACGGCATACAGCACGCTCACCGCGGCCGCTTCTGTCGCCGTGAACAGCCCGGAGTAGATGCCGCCGAGAATGATGCACGGCATGCCGAGCGCCCACACGGTGCCGCGCACGACCTCGGCGGCCGCTTCGCCGCGCGGCAACCTGCCGGCCACCCCGCGTTGCCATACTTCGAAGAGCACCAGCACGGCGAATGCGAGCCCCAGCACCACGCCGACCGCCAGGCCGGCCGCGAACAGCCTGCTGATCGAGGTCCCGGTCAGCCACCCGTAGATGATGAGCGAAATGCTCGGGGGGATGAGCAGCGCCGTTTCCGCCGCCGCGATGATCAGTCCGAGGCTGAACGATTCGCCGAAGCCCGCTCCGCGCAGCTGCGGATACATCAGCCGACCGAGCGCCGCCACGGTCGCCGGCGCTGATCCGGAGACCGAGCCGAAGGCCATCGACGCGGCGATCGCCGCGTGCCCCGACCCGCCGCGCACGCCCCGGAAGCATGACTCCGCCGACCGGCTCAGCAGGCGAGCGATACGCCCGTCGGCCATCAGCTCGCCGGCGAAAATGAAGAACGGGATCGCGAGCAGCAAGGTGTGGTTGATCCCTCCGATCATCCTCTGCAGAAGGATCGCGTCCGGCATCGATCCGTAAAAGGCGAGCTTGACGAGATAGACCGGCACGCCGAGCACGAGCAGCAGCTCGAAGCCGAGGAACAGCATCGCGGCGGCAACGACGATGATCAGCCAGATCATGATGTCCCGCCGCCTTCGAGCCACCCCGGCGCCACCGGCCAGCGCCGTGCGTCGCGCACGGACATCAGTCGGAGCAGGAAGCGGAACGCGAGCGATGCGAAGCCGACGACAGGTGCGACGTAGAGCACGTAGACCGGGACGCCGAGCGTCGGACTGATCTGACCGGTTGCCCGGACGAACAGCGTGAGCTCGATGGCGATGAGCGCGGCGCCGACCGAGAAGGCGAGGCCAACGAGATCGATCACCGCGAACAGGGCCCGCTCGGGGCCTGCGCCGAGGCGGCCGCGGATGATGTCGACCGAGACGTGGCGGCCCAGCTCGAGGGCGAGGCCGGTGGCCAGGAACACCAGCCAGATCAGCATGTAGCGCACCGCCTCGTCGATCCAGGCGAACACGCTCGCATAGCCCGGTGCGAGCGCCCGGACCAGCACGTTGAAGGCGTAGAGCGCGGTCATGCCGAGCAGCACGCCGGCCGCAGCATGCCGTTCGACCAGACCCAGGGCGTCCGCAATCCGATGCAGCACGCGTCTCATGGCGCAACGAGACCCCGCAACCGCCGCGAAGGCGGTTACGGGCATCCAGCGAACGCTCTTACCGATTGAGGCCTTGCAGCTCCTTCTCGTACAGGTCGATCAGCGCCTTGCCTTCCGCGCCCGCCTGACCGATGTAGGCATCGCGCGAAGCAGGGTAGATCATCTTGCGCAAGTTGGCGCGCTCGGCCTCGCTCGCGACGCGAACGTTGATGCCGGCGCTCTTGAAGAATTCGAGCGACTTGGCGGCGTCGGCCTCCTTGCCCTGTGCGACTTCGGGCGCGACCTCGCGGAAAGCGGTCTTGATCACCTCGCGATGCTTCGCGGGAAGGCGCGCCATCCATTTCGGATTGGTGAGGATCACTTCGACGATCGCGCCGTGATCGGTCACCAGAAGGTTCTTCTGCACCTCGAAGAATTTCATCTTCTGGATGATGTCGAGCGGATTCTCCTGCCCTTCGATCACCCCGTTCTGGAGAGCGGTATAGAGCTCGCCAAACGGCAAGACGATGGCCGAAGCGCCGAGCGCGTCGAACTGCTTGATCAGGATCTTGGAATCCATCACCCGGAAGCGCTGGCCGGCAAAAGCGTTCAGATCGTCGAGCGGCTTGTTCGAGGTGAACTGCTTGCGCCCGCCCGACCAGAGCGCGATCGGCTCGAAGCCGCGCTTGCGGAACGATTCGAGCACCGCCTGCCCGAACGGTCCTTCGCGCAGCTGCCGGGACTTCTCGCGATCCGACGGAAAGATGTACGGCACGTCGAAGATCGAGACCGCGGGGTTGAACCCGCCGAGAAACGACGCCGGCGCGATCATCATCTCGAGCGTGCCGAGCTGGGTTCCCTCCGCCATCTCGCGGGCGCCGCCGAGCTGGGAAGAAGGGAAGACACTGATCTCGATCGCGCCGTTCGTGCGCTGCTTCACGAGCTCGGCCGCCTTCAAGAGCCCGCGATGCTTGGCGGTGGTCGGCGGATCTTGCGACCCGAGCTTGGCGGTGAACTCGGCGGCCCAGGCCGGCGAACCGGCGATCAGGCCGCCCAGGACGGCACCCAACAACGGTTTGAAATATCTCAGCATGTCCCCCTCCATCAAGTCGAACGCGCGGATGCGCGCACGCCGTACAGACCAGGCTGGCACAGAGCGATCTCCATCCGGAGCGCCCGCCAGCCCGCACTTTACTCCGGGCCCGGGAAGCGAAGACCCGTGAACTTCCATTGCGTGAAGGCCTCCATCGCAAAGCGCACGCCTTCGCGGCCATAGCCGCTCGCACCCATGCCGCCGAACGGATAGTTGTCGAGCCGGAACCGGCTGCCTTCGTTGACCCACACCGAGCCGACCTCGAGCTCGCGCGACATGCGAAACGCGGTCTCCAGGCTGCCGGTGAAGCACGAAGCCTGCAGGCCGTACGCGGACGAATTGGCGATCCGGATCGCGTCGGTCACGTCCTTCGCGGGGATGACCACGACGACCGGGCCAAAAATCTCGTCCTTCACGAGTCGGAGGTTCGCGTCCGACGACTGGATGATGGTCGGCCGGATGACGCAACCCTCCCGCTGGGGCGCCAGAATGGCCTTCGCGCCCGCGCGCGTCGCCTCGTCGACCACATCCATGATGCGCTGAGCGGCGCGCACATTGACCACCGGTCCCACGTCGGTCGCCTCGAGCGACGGATCGCCGACCGAGAGGTTCCCGGTGCACTCCACGAACAACGCCAGGAAGCGGTCGAGGACGCGCTCCTCCACGACGACCCGCTGCGCCGAGATGCATTGCTGGCCGCTGGCCTCGAACGCCGAAATCGCGATGCGCTTCGCGGCATCCGCAAGATTGGCATCGGCACATACGATGTTCGCCGCATTTCCGCCGAGCTCGGCGACGAACGGCTTGGCGCCCGCAGCCGCAGCGAGGGCGCGTCCCGCGGCCGTTCCGCCCGTGATCGTGACATATGCGACCTCGGGATGCGCCGCCAGCGCCTGCGCTTCCTCCGCGCCGCCGGCGACGACGTTGAACAGGCCGGGCGGCAGGCCGGCTCGCGAGAAGCACTCGGCGAGAACGAACGCGATCTCGGTGCCTTCCGGCGCGGGCTTGACGACGACTGCGTTGCCGGTCGCGAGCGCCGGCGCGACCTTCTGCAGGAGGAGATTGGACGGCGCATTGAACGGCGTGACCGCACCGATCACGCCGTAAGGCACACGCTGCGCGAAGCCGAACAGGTTGGCCCCGGCCTTGGAGACATCCAGCGGGATCGTCTCGCCGCCGAAGCTCGTCAGATGCGCGGCGCAAGCGCGGACGAATTGCGCGCTCCTCTGCGCCTCGAAGCGCGCGGCGCGGCGCGGCTTCCCGATGACCCGGACCGCCGATTCGATGATGCGTTCCGCGGCCCTTTCGATCTCCGCGGCCGCCGCCTGCAGCCACGCGATCCGCTCGGCGGCAGGTGAAGCGCGATGCGCGAGATAGGCCCGGCGCGCGCTGAGAACAGCGGTCCCGACCCCCTCGTTGCCCGCCGGGCTCAAGGATCCCGCGGGCTGTCCCGACCACGGCGAGGCGAGCTGGATCGCGGGTGCACGGGGCGCACTTTCGATCGGGCCGCCGTCCGCGTAGACGTGCAGTCGCTGGTCAGCCATCGAGTCCCCGCCGCCCGTTTCCGTGTGTCCTACGCGGCTGCCGCCTTGCGCTTGAGCGCGGCCTCGCGCATGCCGGTGAGCGTGATGCGCGTGGTGATGGATTCCGGATCCATGGCGAGATCGATGACGGAGACTTTGCCCGACGCCGCCGCCTCCTCGAAGGCGGGCAGGAAGTCCTCGGTGCGCTCCACGCGCGCCCCGAACCCGCCGTGCGCTTTCGCCAGCGTCACGTAATCCGGATTCACCAGCCCGGTTCCCGAAACGCGGCCCGGGTAGCTGAGCTCCTGCCAGGCGCGGATGGAGCCGAGCATGCCGTTGTTGAAGACCACGATGATCGGGGCGGCGCGGCACGCCGCGGCCGTGGCGATCTCGTTTCCGGTCATGCCGAAGCCGCCGTCCCCGACGAGTCCCACGGCCATCCGGTGGGGCGCGACGATCTTGGCCATCACCGCAGAGGGCACGCTGTAGCCCATCGCGCCCGACACCGGCGCGAGGAAGCGCCGCCCGCCGTTGAACCGCAGGAACCGCTGAACCCACCCGGTGTAATGGCCCGCGTCGCACGTGACGATCGCGTCGGTCGGCAGACGCTTGTCCAGCGCAACCATGCACTTGCCGAGATCGACCGCCCCTTTCGGCGAATTCGAGGGATCGAGGTTCTGCTCGTACTGCTTGCGCGCCTCGGCGATCTGTCCTGCACGGCGGGAGGCGTCGACCGGCTTCAAGGCGTTCGCCGCGTTCACGAACAACCCCATATCCGCCTGAATCGCGAGGGTGGGATGGAATACCCGGCCGAAATCGTGCGCCCCTTGCAGAACGTGGATCAGCTTCTGCTTCGGTACCGGTGCATCGAACAACGTGTAGCCCTGCGTGGCATGTTCGCCGAGCCGCGTGCCGACGGCGAGAACGACGTCGGATTCCTTCACGCGCTTGACGAGATCGGGCGCCGCCGCCGGCCCCATCTCGCCGATGAAATTCGGATGACCGTGGTCGAACGCGTCGAGCCTGCGGAACCCGCAGCAGACCGGCAGCCCGTTTGCCTGCGCGAATTTCTCCAGCCCCTTCTTGGCCTCCGGCGTCCACCCGCTGCCTCCGACATAGAGGATCGGGCGCTCGGCCTTCTCGAGCATCGCGCGCATTTCCTGCATCTGCGCCGGATCGGGCGCGGCACGGTGCACGTGCAGCACCGGCATGTCACCGACACGGGAGCGTTCGGCCAGCATGTCTTCCGGCAAGGACAGGACCACCGGTCCCGGACGGCCTTCCTGGGCGATACGGAAAGCCTGCGACATGTAGTACGGCAGGTCTTCGGTGCGCTCGACCTGGACCACCCATTTCGTCATGGGGTCGAACATGCGGGTGAAGTCGAGCTCCTGGAAGGAGCCGCGACCCCAGAAGCCGCGCCGGATCTGCCCCACCAGCACCACGATCGGCGTTCCGTCCTGGTACGCGGTATGAACGGCGATGGCGGCGTTGGAGGCGCCCGGGCTGCGAGCCACGAGGCAAATACCCGGCTTGCCGGTGAGCTTGGCGTAGGATTCCGCCATGTAGGTCGCGCCACCTTCCTCGCGTGCGCTCACCAGGTTGATCTCGTTGGAGATGTCGACCAAGGCGTCGAGAATGTCGAGGTAGCTTTCTCCCGGCACGCAGAAGACGTGCTCGACGCCATGCTGGCGAAAAGAATCGACGACAATCCTGCCGCCGCTCCGATCCTGATGATTTGCCATTGCCGCTGCCATCCTTTCTATCGTCGTCCGAAGCTCCACCAACGGAAAAGAAGACCGTTCACGCTCGCGACGCGAGCCAGACATCGGCCGTGCCTGTCAAGGAACCAGACACCGATTCAGGGAATGCCGAAATTGCGTCCGCCAATGAGCGTCGTTGGCATTTTAGCGGTTGCGAGACCGAATGCGAGGGCATCGCAGCCGCCTGGGCGACGCTCCCAAGTCTTCATGCACTTTGCGCTGCACCATCGTGCAAAAGGGTTCGACGGATCGCTCATAGGATGTTGATAAGCTGTTGCTAATCTGCGCACACGGCGCGCATGCTGCCTCCGTGTCATGGAAACTCCGAGGAGCGATCGCCATCGTCACCGGCGCGGACTGTCCGACCACGCACGCGACGCGGCCCGAGCGGGAGCGGACGGTCGGTTGTGCGTCACGCTTCCGCTCGCTCGATCGTCATGAATGCTCAGCTCCATTTTCCGCTCCATGATTCCCGTGGTTCAGGGATCATCCGGTCTTCGCAAGATAGGACGGTGGAGGCTCCCATGGACCGCGCAAACCTGATCGAGACCGCCGAACGCTATTTCGCCGCGGTGGACGCCAAGGAGATCGACCGGGTGCTCGCGTTCTTCGTGCCCGACGCGGTCTTCACGATCGCCACCTACGACACGGTCTACCGCGGCCGCGACGGCGAGATCCGCGGGATGTTCGAGCGGCTGTTCGCGCGCTACGCGGGCATCTGGCACGGCGAGTTCGACCACGTCGTCGCGCCGCCCGACCGCCTCGCCTGCCGGTTCCGGGTCGTGAATACGGCCGCGAGCGGCGAACGCCGGCACAAGCACAACTGCAACTTCTTCCGGGCGCGCGGCGAGCTCTTCGACGAGGTGTTCGTCTTCATGAGCGGCGACAACTCGCTTCGCTGATCGCCTCGACGGTCCTCGCGCGGGTGCACGCCGGCGGGCGCGAGGACCTTCGGCGGCAGTCGCCGCCTCCGCGGTCCCGGCGCGGCCGTGAAATGCGGCCACGAATTGACGATCTGTGACAATTCGACCGGGGCTGGGCGCTTGTCGGGCGCGGCCGACGCCCTACAATGCGGATCAAAGGGGGACCCTTCTGCGGCAGGGAGGCGTCCATGCAGGTCGGCAGTATTCCGGTTCAATGCACCGCGCACGCCCGTGCGCGCATGAAGCAGCGCGGCATCGACGACGCCGCGCTCGCAACGCTCCTCGCGTACGGCCGCGCCGAGCATCAGCCCGGCGGGTCGAGCATCGTGTTTCTCGACAAGCGCGCGCGCCGCAGGCTCGAGCGCGAGCTCGACGACGAGTCCCTCAAGGCGCTCGGCAAGCGCCTCGGCGCCTATGCCGTGCTCGCGCGCGACGGCGCGGTGGTCACCGTCGGGCACCGCTATCGCCGCATCCGGCGGTACTCCTGATGAGCCGCCGCGCGAAGGTCGTTGCGCTGCCGGGGCAGCCGCGGGCCGCCGCCGCGAAGATCGCGAGCGAGCCGACGCTGCACGAGGTCACGGCCAGGCTCGAGCGCGTGCGCCGCGAGCTCCTCGCGAGCGTCGAGCAGCAGGCGGCGATCGCGGAGGAGCTCACGCGCAACCTGCCCGAAGAGGTCCGGCGCCGGATCAAGGCGAACATCGACGAGGTCCGCGCGGAGCTCGTCGCGTTCGGCGAGCGGCGCAAGCGTTCCTGAGCAGGACGCGGCGCATCGCCAAGCCGCGAGCGGCGCGCGAGTCTCAGCGCCGGCGCGGATTCCGCCACACGAACCGCTGCCGCGGCCCGTGCCCGACGATGAAGGCGAGCACGCAGACCAGCGCGAGAAAGGCCGCGACCGCGCCGATGCGCAGCCATGCGGTCCTGTCCGCCTCGAGCGAGAACCAGTCCGGGCCCATGGCGACGACCATCAAGGCGCCGCCGAGGAGCGTGGCGAGCGCCGCCAGCTTGTGGTGACGCAGGAACGCCACCGCCATCGTCGCGACCACGAGCACGGCCCCCGTCGTGCGCAGCACGCCCGGCATGCTGTCGATGTAGGCGAGGCCGAGCAGAAGCAACGTCGCGCCCGTCGTGAGCGCCGCGGTGAAGAGCGCGATCATGGTCCGTGAGCGCGCCACGAGCCCCTGCGCGAGGAAGTCGAAGGCGATGGCCGGCACGCGCCCCGCCTGGAAGACCCGGCGCACCGGACCGAGGTTCGCGTGCTTGCCGGCGCCGGCCGCAACGGTGACCGCCAGCGTCCGCGAAGCGATCGAGGTCACGAGGTCGGAGCCGACTTCCTCGGCGATCCGCTCGCGCCCCACCCTGCAGCGCCTGAAGACCGTGACGATCGTTTCCGGCGACACCGGCTGGCCTTGCGAGGAGCGGATCGCCTGGTCCATCGCCAGCGCGAAGTCCGCGCCGTAGCAGCGCGGCGCTCCGCCGCGCGCGAGGTCGTGCTCCACCGCCTCGGCGACCACGGGAAGCTCGGCCCTGAGGATGTCGAGGTGGAGCCGGCGCGTCACCGCCGCGGCGCAGATGGGCAGCTGCTCGGGCACCGGCACGTTCGGATCGTTCAGGTAGGCGAGCTCCGACGCGATCCGGTCGAGGTCCTGCTGCCACAGGCTCTCGAGGAAGGCGGCATCGGCCGGCCGCTCGGCCACGGTCACCGCCAGGGCGTGGATCACGTCGAGCGCGGCAACGGCGCCCCCGTGGCGCACCAGACCGGCGTACGAGCTGTACAGCTGCCGCAGCCGGTCGGGATTGAGCAGGATCCGGCTCAGCCGCTCCGCGCCGTCGAGGCGGCCGAACATCCAGTCGTTCGCGCGCCAGGAGCGCTTGAGGAACGCGCCGAAGTTCGCGAGCTGCGCACCCGCCAGCTTGTCGCGCGCGGCGTCCGGTCCGCCGAACGAGGTCGGGACGTCGGCGCTCACCTGCAGGAGCTCGACGTACTGGTCGCGGACGTCGCGATACGATCCGAAGGCGTTCAGCACCACCTCGACGGCGAGCAGGTTGCGCAGCACGTCGTCGACCGTGCCGCCGGCCGGGGTGAGGACGTCGAAGTGCTGCCGCAGCGTCTCGTGCGCCGCGCGGTCCTCCGCGCGCGGCCAGGTGAACCCATCGGCGAGATGCGTCCGGAAGATCGTGCCCGCCTCGGCGACGACGCGTGCGATGTCGAGCGCGAGCGCCCCGAGCGACTGCCTCGCGTCCTCGGGAAAGAGACCGCTCCAGGCCTGCAGGGCGTGTACGATCCAGTCGGTCACCTGCGCGTCGGTGAGCTTGGCGGTGCCCGCCTCGGCGAAGTACCCGACGAGCTCGTCGCTCTGCGCACGCCAGAAGCCGCCGTCGTCGGCGCGGCGGACGCGCACCTCGCGAAACAGGTCGAACGCGCGCCGCCGCAGCGCGCGCAGGCTCGTGCGCACGGCCCGGTTCGCGTCCACCGGCGTGGTCAGCCGCAGCGTCCGCGACAGCACGTCGAGCATCATGTCCGCCATGTTCTCGAGCGCGAACACGCCCCAGCGCCAGTGCGTCCGCTCGTCCGCCGAGCGCGGATCGAGGGGATCCATGGTCGGCGCCCAGGGCACCTCGTCGGCCACCGCCAGGAACCGCGCCATCATCCAGTCGCGCAGGCGCCGTCCGAGCGCCTGCCTGCCCTTGGTGCGCTCGATCAGCTCGGCCGACACCACGGGCAGCAGGTAGTCCGTCGAGCTTTCGAGCCGCCGCTTGCGATACACCGGGAACAGGCGCTGGGCGAGCGCGTGCACGGTCTCCAGCCCGAGCATCATCACGCCCGCGCGGTTCTGGTGCTTGCGGCGCACGAGGCGGTTCTGGCGGAGCACCGCGTCGATCTGCGCGGAGATCGACTCGACGCTCGGGAGCTCCATCAGGCTCGCCAGCGCGACCTGCGCGATGTCGGGCGTGCGGCGCGGATCGTCCGGCTCCGGCCACGCCGAGGCGCCCGGGTTCGGCACGACGTAGGCGAGGATGCGGCGGACCTCGCGCTCCGCGCGCTGCGCGAAGATCGCCTCGACCGCGGATTCGAGCGGCTTGTTGTCGAGGATGCCGCCGTCGAGCAGGAAGCGGCTCTCGGGGATGTTGCGTGCCTCCCGCTTGCCTGGTGCGCCGACCGCGTCCGGGTGGTCCGCCGGGTAGAAGAGCGGCTCGAACGCGACCGGGAACGAGGCGGTGGCGCGCGCGGCGAACGCGAGCCGCTCGGCGATCCGCTCGTCGTCGAACGCGTCGTAGCCGACGTCGGGACCGCGCCGGAAGCAGAAGCGCGCGCGGTGGCTGACGTCCGCAATCACGGTGCCGAAGTCGTCCGGGACCGTGTTCGGGTTTCCGTGGAGGAGGGTGGTCGTCAGGTTGAGCTCGATCGGGACGGCGGCGGGGTCCAGCAGCTGAGCGCGCCCGGAGCGGCGCACGGCGGCGAAGGCGCGGCGCAGCTCGACCAGGAAGTAGTCGTTGCCGCGCAGCAGCGACGGCGGATCGGATTCCACCGCGCTGCGCAGCAGGTCCTCGAGCGCGCCCTGGTTCAGCCAGACGTCGCGCAGCGGCGCGAGGTCGGCGTCGCAGACGCTCGCGAGCGCGAGCAGCGCGCCGTTGATGCCGCCCGCGCTCGCGCCGCTGATCACGTCGACGCGCGCCTCGGTGCCCGTTGCGCGCAGCAGCTCGCCGTACGCGTCCTGCCTGCGCACCACCCGGTTGATCTCGCTCGCGACGCCGCCGATCCACACGGCGAGACTCACGCCGCCGTTCATCACGAGCGCGAGGCGGAGCTCCTCGACGTCGTCCGGACCGAGGGCGGGCAGCGCGGGGACCATGAGTTCTCCTTCGGCGAAGCGCTCGACCGGGGGCGGATCAACCCGCGAGCAGGCTGCGGAGCGCGCGGCAGTAGATCTCGAGCGTCGGCGCGATCGTGTCGAGCGCGATGCGCTCGTCGTTCGCGTGGATGTTCTCGCAGGTGACGCCGAAGCCGTTGGTGGCGGGCACACCGAGCTGGTGGAGGAGGTTCCCCACGCTCGAGGGGCCGACCACGTCCGTCGCCGGCTCGCGCCCCAGGACCTCGCGCGCGGCGTCCCGCAGGGCGCGCACGATGGGGGCGTCGGCAGCGAGCTGGTAGGCCGGCCAGCCCGCGATCCACTCGATCTCGGTGCGGGGCAGGTCCGGCGCGGCGCGGTCGTGCTCCTCGACAAGCCGCGCAACGTGCGCCCGGGCGGCCGCGTCGTCGAAATCGGGCGTGAGCCGGACGTCGACGTTCATCGTGCAGAGATCGGGCACCACGGAGAAGCCGCTGCCGCCCTCGACGGCCGTGACGGAGGCGCGCGGCGGCAGCGGAAAGCCTGCAGGGTTCGCGGCAGGGAGCGCGGTCGCGTGAAGCGCATCGACGAGCTTCGCCGCCCGCCAGACGGCGCTCGCGCCCTTGTTGTCCGAGGAACCCGTGTGCGCGGCCTGACCGTGAACGCGGACGCGCGCGCGCAGGAAGCCGCGCCCGCCGATCGCGATCCGATCGTTGCCCGGATAGCCGATCATCGCGCCTGCGGGCTGCAGCGACGGCCCGTGCACCTCCATGAATCGGCGCAGACCGGTGAACTCTCCGGTGTGCTCCCCGGCATCGAACACGTACGCCAGCGATCCGGACCAGCCGCCCGATCGCGGCAGCAGCGTCTCGAGCGCGTGGCAGAAGATCGCGACGGCGGCCTTGCTGTCGCCGCTGCCGCGGCCGTACAGCCAGCCGTCGGCCTGCGCCGCCGAGAGCGGAGCATGCGTCCACCGGCTCTCGTCGCCGAACGGCGCCGTATCGACCGTGGCGTTCAGGAGATAGCAGCGGCCCCGCGAGGCGCCGATCCGGCCCCATATGGCGATCGGTGCGCCGCGCGCGTCGTGCACGAACTCGTGCGGCAGCTTGTGCGCCGACAGCCAGCCGGCGACGGCGTCGAGCACCGGCTCGTAGGGGTCGATGCCCGCACGGCTCGGGATCCTGACGAGCTCGCTCAGGAACCGGACGATGGCGTGCGTCGCGTCAGGCTCGGCCATGCGCATATCGTAGCCGATGGCGCTTGCGCCCGGGCGGATGCGATCGTCGGGCGGCGGGTGGCGCACGGCAAGAGGCGCGCTCTTCCTCGTGGTATCGTGCCCCGCACGTCGCTGTCTATCGACGCCTCACTTCGGGGGATGGCCATGGCAAAGCGCGCCGCGAGATCGAGCACCAAGGGTTCCCGCAAGTCGAGCAAAGCACGCAAGAAGAGCGCTCGCCTCGAGCGCCTGAAGCTCGCGGCGCCGGTCGGCGCCGGCGCACGGCCCTCGTCGCCCGCCGGCACCGGCGCACGGTCCCTGACCGTCAAGTCGGGGGCCCAGCCCGCCGCGCAGACCGTGATCTTCATTCACGGCATCGGCAACAAGCCCGAGGCCGCGATCCTCAAGTGCCAGTGGGACACGGCGCTCTTCGGGGTCGAGATGGGCGACCGCACCCGGATGGCGTACTGGGTGAACCGCGAGTACTACCCGCAGCCGCTCGCGGAGGACTGCTCGGCGGGCGACACGGTCTCGGAGGAGGGCGGGCTCGCCGACACCGGGGGCTTCGGCGTCGCCGCGGCGTCCGCGCTCGCCACGGGGCGCGAGCTCGACGCCGCCGCGGCGATCGACGCCGAGATCCGCACGCTCACGACCGATCCCGCCGAGCAGCGCCTGCTGCGCAAGCTGTCGGGGCGCATCCTCGCGGGCGCGGCGGCGCCGACCGGGCCGGCGGCGCGCGACGTGCGGGCGAAGATCATTCCGCTGCCGCCGTTCCTGCGCAAGCTCGTCACGCGCTTCCTGTCGAGCACGTTCCTGCGCGACGTCAACGATTTCCTGTTCCATCCGGACCGCCGCGCCAGGATGGAGCAGACGCTGATCGACCGGCTGAGCTCGGGCGGCGGGCCCTTCGTCGTCGTCGCGCACAGCCAGGGCACGATGATCGCCTACAACGTGCTGCGGCGGCTCGCGAAGGCCGATGCGGACGTGCGCCTCTTCCTGACGATCGGCTCGCCGCTCGGCCTCGACGAGGTGCAGGACGTCCTGAAGGAGTGGGGCCCGCTCAAGGTGCCGGACTGCGTCGAGCGCTGGGTGAACGTCGCGGACCGCCTCGACCCGGTCGCGGCGGATCCGGACATCTCGAACGACTTCGAGGGTGGCGCGATCGAGAACCACGACGGCGTCGGCCTCAACCCGGACTCTCCGCGCCACCCGCATTCGGCGACGGGCTACCTGCGCACGAGCTTCGCGCGCGACGCGGTGCGCGAAGTGGTCGGCCACGCGTTCGCCCAGATCACCGGACGCGCCGTGCTCGTGAAGGATCTCGTCCGCGACATCGAGAACGGCCGGCGCGAGACGCGGCATCCGACGCTGATCCAGTTGCGGGCGCCCGATGCCGGCACATCCGCAGGCGGTTCGCTCGACGCGATCCGCAAGCGCTTGCAGTCGACGATCGCCGACCTCGTCAAGCAGTCGGGCGATCGCCTCGCGGACGCCGAGATCGACCTCATGCGGCGCTTCGTCGCCGCCCGGCTGACCCGGCTCGAGATCGAGAGCCTGCGCACGCTCTTCTTCGACCTGCAGATCGAGAAGGTATGGCGCAACGCGGGCAAGCGCGCGCTGATCCACGAATCGACCCACACGATCCAGGCGCGCCCGGCGAATCTCGGCTACCAGGCGACCGGCCACGGCATCAACTGGGCCGTGCTCGACACCGGCATCCGGGCGGATCACCCGCACTTCGCCGAGTTCGCCAACGTCGTGGCGCAGTGGGACTGCACGAAGCAGGGTGACGCGCGCGAGCTGCTTCCCGGGCAGCAGGGCTTCGGGACGCTCGACGGCAACGGGCACGGGACCCACGTCGCCGGCGTCATCGCCGGGCACCTGAAGGTCCCGCTCGAGGCGGGCGGCGATCCGGTCGAGTTCCAGGGCATGGCGCCGCGCGCGAAGCTCTACGGCTTCAAGGTGCTCGACGACGGCGGGAACGGGCAGGACTCCTGGATCATCAAGGCGCTCGACAAGGTCGCGGAGCTGAACGAGCGCGCCGGGCAGCTCCTCATCCACGGCGTCAACCTGAGCCTCGGCGGCGGCTTCGACCCGAGCGTCTACGGCTGCGGCCACACGCCGCTCTGCCAGGAGCTGCGGCGGCTGTGGAACCAGGGCGTGCTCGTCTGCCTCGCGGCCGGCAACGAGGGCTACGCGCTGCTCAAGGCCGAAGGCGGCGAGGTCCCGGCCAACATGGATCTCTCGATCGGCGATCCGGCCAACCTCGAGGAGGCGATCGCGATCGGCTCGATCCACAAGTCGCGGCCGCACACCTACGGCGTGTCGTTCTTCTCGTCGCGCGGCCCGACCGCCGACGGGCGGCGCAAGCCCGACCTGGTGGCGCCCGGCGAGCAGATCCTCTCCGCGTATCACGCGTTCAGGAAGAAGGCGAATCCCACCGCGCGCGATCTCTACATCGAGATGAGCGGCACCAGCATGGCGACGCCGCACGTGGCGGGCCTGCTCGCCGCGTTCCTCTCGATCCGCAAGGAGTTCGTAGGCTACCCGGAGCGCGTGAAGCAGATCCTGCTCGGCAACTGCACCGACCTCGGCCGGGACCGGTACATCCAGGGATGCGGCATGCCGAACCTGATCAAGATGCTCTCGAACACCTGACGAGGTCGTCATTCGCGCGCAAGCGGGGGAGGTCGTCATCCCGCGAACGCGAAGGAAGGTGTCATTCCCCGCGAGCGGGAGTCCGGTTCGCATCCGCATGCCGACGGATGGATTCGACCGTTCGGCCTATTGCATGCCTATCGCGACCGGCGGAGAGTGAGCGACGGTCATCCCCGCGCCGTGGCGGCGGGGTGTGCGACGCCGCAACGGCGTTTCGAGCGCGACCCCCGTGTGATCCCGCCCTGCGGACCGACCGCGAGCAAGGAGCGCGATCATGCCCGAGACATTCGAGTCCAATCCCGCCGCCGCCCAGAACTCGGCGGTCATCAATCCCTACGCGCTGGCGGAGCTGATCGTCGGCCGCCGGATCCGGTGGAAGGAGAGCGCGAGCGCGCCGAAGCTGCTGGAGAGCATCCTGCAGACGCCGTACGACGAGCTCTTCGATCCGAAGTTCGAGGGTCCGCTCTACACGGGGCTGAAGCTCAACGAGAAGCTCCAGCTCGAGCGCGTGCGCTCGCCGCTGCTCGACATCGAGCCGACGGCCGACGTGAACGACCTCGAGTCGCCCGATGCGCTGCCGGCGGAGATCCGCAAGCTCGCCGATCTGCGCGAGCGCTACCAGACCTCCGACGTGGGCTCGATCGCGGTGCACAGGGCCGAGATCGCGGGCCAGCAGCTCTTCCTCACGCTGCGGCTGCCGGACAAGGAGCGGCTGCGGCGGATGGCGCGCGTGCTGAGCCGCGACGTCGTGAAGGCGATCGCGTACGACCCGTCGGCGCAGGGCAGCCCGGCGGACTGGACGCCGCCCGGCGCGACCTGGGGCGACGCGGGCGACTTCTTCAGCGAGGCCGCGGAGTTCTTCGACCCGATCCAGGGCGCGGTCGCGAACTGCTACTACATCGCCGCGCTGTCCGCCCTCGCCTGGGCCGCGCCGTTCCGCATCCAGCACCTCACGCGGGCGACCGGGCCGAACCAGCAGCAGTTCGTCAACCTGATCCGCTTCTACAAGCCCGACGGCAACGGGGCGCTCGACAAGGAGATCGAGGTCACCGACACGGTGCCGCTCAACGGCTCCGGCGGCTTCATCTACTGCCGCTCGAGCGAGACGGGCGAGATCTGGCCCGCGGTCTACGAGAAGGCGTTCGCCAAGCTGAAGACCGGCACCACGACCGACCATCCGGACATCACCGCGACGGGCTGGGGCGACTGCGTGTTCGCGACCGCGCAGCTGAACGGCGGCAAGCGCTTCTACTACGACACCGCGAGCCGCAGCGGCGACCAGCTGTGGGACATCGTGCGCTCGAACTCGATGGGCGGACGGACCTTCAACCCGATGACCGCGTGGACCTACTCGTCCGGCGACGCCGCGCCGAAGAAGGTCGTGTATGCCGACGCGAACATCGTCGGCTCGCACTGCTACACGGTGCTCGGCTGGGACTACCGCAACGGGCAGAAGTACCTGATCCTGCGCAACCCGTGGGGCAACACCGAGGCGACGGCCGGCGCGCTGACGGGGACCACCGTGCTCTACGACATCAGCTGGTGGCGGCCGATCACGCTCGCGACGGTGGACGGCACCTTCGGCATGGAGGCGGGCGCGTTCAAGACCTACTTCGGCGGGATCGGCGTGGCCAAGTAGAGCGGGCGGCGTCCTGCGCGGGCGACGGCGGAGCCCGGCCCCGGAGGGGCAGGGAATCTTTGCGGGCCGCCGCCCGTTCTGGTTAACTGGCATCCGCGCGACGCACGGAGGCCGAGGCCATGGAGCTCTACGACGGACCGATCATCGACACGCACCATCATCTGTGGCGCCGCAAGGACGTCGAGTGGCTCAACCCGCCGCTGACGCCGAAGATGTTCGGCGACTACTTCGGGCTCTGCCGCGACTACCCGGTCGAGGAGTGGAAGCACGACGTCATCCCGCACAAGGTCGTCAAGACGGTCCACGTGACGGCGAACTGGGCCGGAACGAAGGCGACGCGCGCCCTCGACGAGACGCGCTGGCTCGCGAGCGTGCAGGCCGAGCACGGCTACCCGCACGGCATCGCCGTGCAGGCGGACTTCACCGACCCCGACGTCGAGGCGCAGCTCGAGGCGCAGCGCAAGTTCCGCGGGGTCTGCGGGGTGCGCCACCAGCTCTACTGGGACTCGCGGCCGCTGATGCAGTATGCGCCCCGGCCCGACCTCTGCAACACGCCGGTCTTCCGCCAGAACTTCGCGCTGCTCGAGAAGCTCGACCTGCACTTCGAGCTGCAGGTGTTCGCCTCGCAGGCGCAGTACGCGGTCGAGCTCGTCCGCGACTTCCCCAGGGTGCGCTTCATCCTGCTGCATGCGGGCATGCTGACCGACCGCTCGCCGCACATGATCGCGCAGTGGCGCGAGGCGCTGGAGCGGCTCGCGGCGCACCCGAACGTGCACGTCAAGATCTCGGGGCTCGCGATGTTCTCCCACGGCTGGACGAAGCCCCAGCTGCGGCAGGTCATCCGCGACACGATCCAGAGCTTCGGCGTGGAGCGCACCGTCTTCGGCACCAACTTCCCGCTCGAGAAGCTGCACGCCTCGTACGCCGACCTGATCGGCGCCTACAAGGAGATCCTGGCCGAGTACCCGCCCGCCGCGCAGCGCGCGATCTTCCACGACAACGGCGCGGCGTTCTACCGGCTGGGTGCCTGAGCGCCCTGCCGTGCGTTGCGACGGACCGGCGGCGGGAGGCTGGCGCCCCGCGACGGGTCGCCTAAGATGAAGGGCGTGGCGTCCGCGGCGGGCTGAAGCCGTGCGCGGCCCGCCGCTTCGGGGAGACACGCGAATGGAAAGCTATCGGATCGCGGTGGTGCAGGCCGCGCCGGCGGTGCTCGACCGCGCGGCGGGGCTGGAGAAGGCGCGCAGGTTCGTACGCGAGGCGGCGGGCAACGGCGCGCGGCTGGTGGTGTTCCCGGAGACCTACCTGCCGACCTATCCGTTCTGGGTGTGGTTCCTCGCGCCGCGCGAGCACGCCAGGCTCGCCGAGCTGCACGCGGCGCTGGTGGACCAGGCGGTGAGCGTGCCGGGACCCGAGCTCGCGCCGCTGCAGGAGACCGCGCGCGAGGCGGGCGTCTACGTCGCGCTCGGCGTGAACGAGCGCAACAGCGAGGCGAGCGCGACGAGCCTCTTCAACAGCGTGGCGCTGATCGGCCCCGACGGCGAGATCGCCGCGAAGCACCGGAAGCTCGTCCCCACCGGCCCCGAGCGGCTGGTGTGGGCGCAGGGCGACGGCAGCACGCTCGCGCCGGTCGGCACGCCGCTCGGCCGGCTCGGCATGCTGATCTGCTGGGAGAACTACATGCCGCTCGCGCGCTACGCGCTCTACGCGCAGGGCACCGACGTGCTCGTCGCGCCGACCTACGACGAGGGCGAGACCTGCCTGTGCACCGTGCGCCACATCGCCAAGGAGGGCCGCGTGTACGTCGCCTCGGCGTCGATGGTGCTGCACCGCGACCACGTGCCGCAGGCGCACGGCCTCGCCGAGCTCGTCGCCGGGCGCGAGTGGATCAAGGGTGGCGACTCGGCGATCGCCGCGCCGAGCGGCGCACTCGCCGCGGGGCCGCTCAACGCGCAGGAGGGCATCGTGTACGCGGAGGTCGACCCGGCGGCGGTGACCGGCGCGCGCTGGAACCTGGACGTCGCCGGGCACTACGCGCGGCCCGACGTGTTCGACTTCGCGGTGCGGCGGCGGCCGCTCGCGCCGATGCGGATCGCGGCCGACGCGGAAGAGGGGCCCGTGGTGTAGCGCGCCCCGGCTCAAACAGCAGGTCTCAGTCGGTGTAGCCGGGCAGCTCGCGATCGAGCACCCGCATCATCGCCTCGAAGAAGAGCCGGTCGCGCTCCGGGCGGGGGTGGCGGTCGTTCTCGGGCGGCGCCTGCACCTGCGCGACGATCGCGTCCGAGAGCACCTCGATCGCCTCGCCGGTCGCCATCGCCAGCACCTGGGTGCGGCAGGCGCGCTCGAGCATGTAGAGCCGCCGGTAGGCCTGCGCCACCGTGTCCCCGACCACGACCACGCCGTGGTTCTTCATGAAGAGGACGCGCTTGTCGCCGATCACCCGGGCGAGGCGCTCGCCTTCCGCGGGCGTGTCCGCCGTCCCGGCGTAGGTGTCGTCGTAGGCGACGTGGCCGTGAAAGAACGCCGCGGTCTGGGTGGCCGGCAGCAGGCGGTTGTTTTTCAGCATGTTGAGCGCGAGCGCCCAGGTCTGGTGGGTGTGCATCGCCACGCGCGCGCCGCAGATGCGGTGGATCGGCGCGTGGATGCACTGCGCCGAGAGCTCGACCACGCCCTCGCCCTCGAGCGTGCGGCCCGACTCGTCGAACACGATCATGTCGCTCGCGCGCGCCTCCGACCAGTGCCGCCCGAACGGCAGGATCAGGTACCGGTCGTCGCGGCCCGGCACCGTGACCGTGAAGTGGTTGTCGATGCCTTCCTCGAGCTCGTGGAGCACCGCGAGACGGTGCGCGGCGGCGAGGTGGATCTTCGCCTGCGTCACCGGGTCGACGGCGTGGGCGGCGGGCAGCGGGCGGACGGACATGGGCGGCTTCCCTCGCAGGATCGCTCGGCGGAAGTATAGGGCGCCTCGCGCCGGAATGCCGCGAGGCTGCGTCGACGCGTCCGGGTCAGCGGGCCATGATCGCCGCGCTCGCCCACCACATCAGCAGGGCGAGGGCGGCCACGAACGCGCCCGAGGCGGCGAGCCGCACTGCGAGGCGATCGGACGCGATCAGCGTGCCGATGTGCGCCGAGATGCGACGGGCACCCGCCGCGAGCGCCCGCACCGTTGCGCCTCCCGAGCGGAGCCGTGCGCGGTCGAACGTGACCGGATCCTGGTACGCGGGTCTCATGATCTGGCTTCTCCCCTCTCCGGGCGTCATGCGGCTTCGAATCGTCGCGCGCTCGCCCCTGCAATGGGCTGATGGCTCGACTCCGGCCGTTCGTCGCGCGAAGGGGGGCGAATGTTACACGGCGGGGCACTCTCTTACGTGGCGGGGCACTCTCGCGCGCTCGCGACGGCCCGCGGCGACCCCTTTCCAGGGCTACGGATGCCGCGCGAGGAACTCGAGCACGGCGCGGTTGAATTCGTCGAGCGCGGTCTCCGAGGCGCAGTGGCCGCCCCGCTCGAGCACCTGCAGGCGGGACGAAGGGATCAGCCGCGCGAGGTCCTCCGAGAAGTAGAGCGGCGTGATGAAGTCGTCGCGCGCGCAGAGCACCAGCGTCGGCGTCGTGATGCGGGCGAGATCGGCGGTGCGGTCGAAGCGCACGATGGCGTCGATGCGGCTCGCGACGATCGCGACGTCGGGGAAGGTCGCGAGGGTCGCCTTCTCGCGCTGCTCGAGGAGCGCGATGTTGCGGTTGATCCACCAGTCGGGGTACAGGAAGAGCGCGTTCGAGCGGACGTAGGCGGCCGCGCCGGCGGCGGTGAGCAGCGCCTTGCGCGCCTCGAACAGGCGCCGGAAGAACGGATCGGCCCGCGTCCAGCTCGCGTACACGATCATGCCGGCGATCCGCTCGGGCTGCGTGACGGCGAGCGTCTGCGCGATGGCGCCGCCGGTCGAGTGCCCGAGGACGTGGGCGCGGTCGATCTCCAGGTGGTCCATCAGGCCGACGAGGTCGTCGGTCATCTGATCGACCGAGTACTCGATCCTCGAGTGGGTGCTCTGGCCGGTGCCGCGGTGATCGTGGACGATCACGCGGTACCGCTCGGCCAGCGCGGGAATGTTCGGCGCCCAGTAGGCCGCGGCGCCGCCCAGTCCCGAGACGAGCAGGAGCGGCGGGCCCTCGCCGTGGCTCTCGTAGTAGATCTCGCCGTCCGCGAGCTTGGCTTTGGGCATCGGCGTTCCTCCGCGGTCGAGTATGCAGCGGCCCGCGAAGCGCGATCAAGCCCGCCCCGATTTCCGGCGCCCGGCAAAGGACGGCCCGGCTATCCGGGCACGCCCGGCTCGAGCGGCGGAAGGTCGTGCGGCGTCGCCGGCGCGCGGAAGAGCCACCGCGGCGCCGCGAGCAGGACCTTGCGCAGGCACTCGCGGTAGCCGACGTCGCCGGTGATCACGCCGGCGAAGAGCGCGTTCACGCGATCGTTGCTGACGACGTGGCGGAACGAGAACTCCGGGAACGCGAAGAGGAGCCGCGCGAGCCGCCACGCCGCGCGCAGCTCGGGCAGGAGCGCCTCGCGCAGGAGCCCGGTGTAGCGGAGCGGCACCGCGCCGCGCTCGTCCTCGATCGCCGCCCGCGCCGCGAGCGCCGCGCTCGCGCGCGCTACGTTGTTGCCCTCGCCGCCGATGGCCTCGGCGTGGCCGGCCGCGTCGCCGACGAGCGCGACGGGGCCGCGCTCGAAGGCGCCGGCGTCGTTGCGCAGCGGGATCGCGAACCCGCGGTACTCGATGCCGAGGCGGCGCTCGAGCGCGGGGTAGCGCGCCATGAACCGGTCGAGGTGCCGCCGCAGCGCGCTGCCGCCGAAGGGCGAGTAGACGCCGACGTTGAGGTGGTCGCGCTTCGGGAAGATCCAGCCGTAGCCGCGCGGCATGCCGCCGAAGTCGAGCACGACGCGCTCGGCGAACCGCTCGCGCGCGGCCGCGGGCACGCGCACGAGCGCCTCGAGCGCGGGAACGTAGGCGACCGCGTGCCTGCCGAAGAGCCTCGTGCGGACCGCGCTCGCGACGCCGTCGGCGGCGAACACCCGCCGGCACGAAAGCGCGCCCCGGCTCGTCGCCACGTCGACGAGGTCGCCGCGGAACCGGAGGTCGAGAAAGGCGGCCTCCTCGAAGAGGCGCGCGCCGGCGTCGCAGGCCTGCGTGAGCAGCAGATGGTCGAACTCGCTGCGCAGAACGGTGCAGCCCGCCGGGCGCGCGAGATCCTTGACCAGCGTCGAGCGGTTGCCGAAGGTGAGGAACGCTCCCTTGAGCCACTGATGGACGATCGGCGCCACGTCGCAGCCGAGGAGCGCCACCGCCTTGCGCGAGAGCCCGCCGCCGCACACCTTCTCGCGCGGGAACCGCTGCCGGTCGAGGATCGCGACGCGCCGGCCCTCGCGCGCGAGGAGGAATGCGAGGTGCGCGCCGGCGGGGCCTGCGCCCACCACCAGCGCGTCGAACGTCGCGGCGGATCGAGACGCCATGTCGCTCCCTCGTGCGATGCGCGGCGCGCGCCGCTCCGTGCTCAGCTGCCGGCGCGCGCCAGCGCGAGCGTGCAGCGCCGCTTGCCGAATGCTCCCGTCGCTTCGAATCCGCGCGGGCCGAACTGCCCGTCGAAGCGCGCCGGGTTCTCCTTGCCCCGGAACGCCTGCGACGCCGCGATGACCGAGCCGACGAGCGCCAGGCGATCCGATTCGCCGACCTGCCCGCGCACCCGCCAGTACCCGGGCGTGCCGGGCGTGCCGCGGCTGAGCTCCACCACGCCGTCGCGGATCTCGGTGGGAAACGCGCGGCGGAAGGCTTGCATCTCCATGAACTGCTCGCACGCGAGGTCGGCCATCCAGCGGCCGTCGAACCGGCTCGGCGCTTTGGCCGGCGCGCGGGCCTCGGCCGGCGGCGGCTGCAGCATCGCGGTCGCCGCCGCGGCGACCGGCGTGACCGCCGCGGCGCGCTTCGCCTCCGCCGCTGCGATCGCCGCGAGCCGCGCCCGCGCGAGCGGCGCGAAGGTGCCTTGCGGGTAGCGTTCGAGGTAGGCGTTCAGCTCGGCGGGATTGCTCGACGCGCGCACCGATTCCCAGAAGAGCGCCTCCTGGTCGGCCTTGGCGGTCGCGCGCGGCTGCTCCGGCGCGGCCGGCTTGCGCTCGGGCGCCGGCGGCGCGCTCGCGGCCTTCGGCGCGGGCTCGGCGGCGCGCTTCCTCGCCTCGGCGAGCGCCTCGAGGCGGGCGCGCGCGAGCGGGGCGAACGCGCCCTCGCGATACTTCGCGAGATAGGCCTCGAGCTCGGCGGGGTTCGCGCTGTTGCGCACCGACTCCCAAAACACGACCTCCTGCTCGGGCTGGGCCCGGGCCGGGGCCGCGGGCGCCGGCGGCGCGGGCGCCGCGGCCACGGTCTCGGGTGCGGTCTGCTCTCGTGCGTACCAGGCCGCACCGGCGGCGACGACCACGACCGCAGTGGCGACGCCGGCGATCGCGCCCCACCGCTTGCCGCCGCGCGCGGGCCGTGCGCCGGGGGCGAGGGGCGGAGCGGACGGCGGGCCCGACGGGCTGCTCACGTCGACGGCGGCGGCGGGCCGCAGCACCTCGGTGATGATGGTCTCGGCCGCGATCGCCGGCGACGCGGGCGCGGCGTGCGCCTCGACGATCGCCTCGCGAAACGCCTCGGCGCTCCTGAAGCGGTCCTCCGGGCGCTTCGCGAGCGCCTTCGCGACGATCGCGTCGTAGCGCTCCCAGCCCTTGTCGGGATCGACGAGCGAGGGGCGCGGCGCGTCGGCGTGGCAGATCGCGTAGGCGATCTGCGCGGTGCTCCCGACGAACGGCTTCCCGCCGGTCAGGAGCTCGTAGAACACGACGCCGGCGGCGAAGATGTCCGCGCGGTGGTCGATCGCGGCCGCGGCGTACTGCTCCGGCGCCATGTAGCCGGGCGAGCCCATGACCGCCCCGGTCCGCGTGAGATCGGAGGTCTCGATGCGGGCGATGCCGAAGTCGGCCACCTTGACGCGCCCGTCCATCATGACGATCAGGTTCGCCGGCTTGACGTCGCGGTGCCAGACCCGGCGGCCGTGGGCGTGCGCGAGCGCGTCGAGGAGCTGCGTCATGATGCTCACCGCGTCGCGCTCGTCGAAGCGCGTGCCGCGTTCGAAGTACTCGCGCAGCGAGTTCCCCTCGACGTACTCCATCGCGATGTAGGCGACCTCGGCGTCCTCGCCGTAGTCGTACACTGCGACGATGCCGGGGTGGGAGAGCTGCCCGGCCGCGCGCGCCTCGTTGCGGAAGCGCGCGAGCATCGAGGCGGCGGGCCGGCTGCCCTCGATCAGCTCCCGGCGGATGGTCTTGATCGCGACGGAGCGCCCGATTCCGGGGTCGAACCCCTTGTACACGACGCCCATGGCGCCCTGGCCGAGCACCTCGGTGATCCCGTACTTGCCCAGCCGGTCAGGCGTGGTCATGGCCGACCTCGCGCGAGCTGCGCCGTGAATCGGTGGCGATCGTCGGAACGAACCCGGGCGCGAGCGCGCGAACCGGCCTGTTTCGACGAGCGGCACGGTATTCCCAATTCCGCGGGCGGTCAACCGAGGGCGCCGTCCGCGCGAGGAAGCGAAAATGGGAATCGGGAATCGCCCGCCCGCGCGCGGCGGTACACTGCGGACGAGGACTCGCGCCGGACGTCGGCGGCGGAACGTCGGCAAGAGGCAAGCGAATCCTCCGAGCAAGATGCTGATCGGCTATCTCCAATCGCGCATTCGCGGCACGGCGAGCACCGGCCCAGGCGCGCCCCCGGCGGGCCTCGCCGCGTTCTACTGGCACTTCATCCGGCAGACCAAGGGCTGGTACGGCCTGATGTTCGTCACCAGCCTCGCGGTGGCGCTGATCGACACCGTGATCCCGGTGTTCATCGGGCGGCTGGTGTCGCTGATGGAGGCCGCCGACCGCCAGGCGGCGCTCGTCGCGCAGTGGCCGATGCTCGCCGGGATGGTCGTGCTGGTGCTCGTCGGCCGGCCGCTCGCGCTGTTCCTGGACGTGTCGATCCGGCACAACGTGCTGATCCCGGGCGCGACGAGCCTGATCCGCTGGCAGAGCCACTGGCACGTGGTGCGCCAGAGCTGGCCGTACTTCCAGAACGACTTCGCCGGGCGCATCGCCAACCGCGTGATGCAGACCGCCAACGCGCTCCGCGAGAGCGTGATGGCGGCGATCCGCGCGGTCTGGTACATCGCGGTGTACGGCGTGACCGCGCTCGTGCTGATGGCGCTGTCGGACTGGCGGCTCGCGATTCCGACCCTCTTGTGGTTCGCCGGCTACGTCGTCTTCCTGCGCTACTTCGTGCCGCGCATGCGCGACCTCGCGCGCGCGAGCTCGGAGGTGCGCTCGCACGTGATGGCGCGGGTGGTCGACAGCTACACCAACATCCTCACGGTGAAGCTCTTCGCCCGGCTCGCCGACGAGGACGCCTACGTGCGCGAGGTGATCGACGAGCACCAGGGCGCGATCGCCGCGCACATGCGGCTCATCTCGCAGTTCATGTTCGCGCTCGCGGTGATGAACGCGGCGCTGCTCACCGGCACCGCGGTGATCGGCCTCTGGCTGTGGGCGAACGGTACCGTGAGCGCGGGCGTGGTGGCCACCGCGCTGCCGCTCGCCTGGCAGATCTCGAACGTCGCCGGCTGGGTGAGCTGGGAAGTGACCGGCATCTTCGAGAACATCGGCGTGGTGCAGGAGGGCATGCAGACGATCGCCGTGCCGCACACCGGCGTCGACCGCCCGGGCGCGCGGCCGCTCGAGGTCTCGCGCGGCGAGATCCGCTTCGAGCGCGTGACGTTCCGCTACGGCCGGCGCGACGGGCCGCCGGTGCTCGACGACCTCACCTTCACCATCCGCCCGGGCGAGCGCGTCGGCCTGGTCGGACGCTCGGGCGCGGGCAAGTCGACGCTCGTGAACCTGCTCTTGCGCTTCTACGAGCTCGAGCAGGGCGCGATCCGCATCGACGGGCAGGACATCGGGCAGGTCACGCAGGAGAGCCTGCGCGCGGCGATCGGCATGGTGACGCAGGACACCTCGCTCCTGCACCGCTCGATCGCCGCCAACATCCGCTACAGCCGGCCCCACGCGACCGACGCCGAGGTGGAGGCCGCCGCGCGCCGGGCGCAGGCGCACGACTTCATCGTCGGGCTGGAGGACTGGAAGGGCCGCAAGGGGTACGAGGCGCACGTCGGCGAGCGCGGCGTGAAGCTCTCCGGCGGGCAGCGCCAGCGCGTCGCGATCGCGCGCGTGGTGCTCAAGGACGCGCCGATCCTGGTGCTCGACGAGGCCACCTCCGCGCTCGACAGCGAGGTCGAGCTCGCGATCCAGGAGCAGCTCCTCGGCCTGATGGAGGGCAAGACCGTGATCGCGATCGCGCACCGGCTCTCGACCATCGCGCGCATGGACCGCCTGATCGTGCTGGAGGCCGGCCGCATCGTCGAGGAGGGCACGCACGCGGAGCTCCTGCGCAGGCACGGGCACTACGCCAGGCTCTGGCGGCACCAGTCGGGCGGGTTCCTCGCGAACGAGGTCGAGCCGGCCGACACCGCGGTCGAGGTGCCCGAGCCGCCGCCGGTCGACGAGCTGCGCGCCGACACGCAGCCCGAGCCCTCGGTCGACGCCGCGCCGGAGGCGACGCGGACCTGAGGGCCGCGCGGTGCCGCTACCGCGCGGGCTCGACCACGCGCGATCGGTACCGCTCCGCCCAGGGCAGCACCTCGGCCCGGCGCGAGCCGAAGCTCGCCACGGCGATGCACAGGTTGTTCAGGGCGAAGAAGATCGCCGGCGGGGCGGCGGCCGGATGCTGGAACGCCGCGAAGCCGAGCTGCGGGGGGCCGTCGTCCAGCCGCGCGAGCTGATTGCCTGCCAGCCGCTCGAGCAGCTCGTCGAGCGCCTCGGCCGGCGATGCGCACTCGACGACGTCGATCAGGACCCGCATCGCCGGCGCGTCGAGCGCGTCGAACACCACCCGTCGCCACGGCCGGCCGCTCGCCGTGCGGAGCGTTTCGCTCACGGAGACGCGCCAGCCGTCGACCTGGAGAGCCGCGGCGTCGAACGCGCGCAGCTGCGGCGCCTCGCGCGGGACGCGGGCGCGCAGCGCCGCGAGGTCGTAGCGCGTGCCGAGCTCCTTGAGCGCTGCTTCGTCCATGTCAGGCCACCGTTCGCCGCCGCGGGATGTTCTCGAGGTTGCCCGTGCCGCTCTCGATCAGCCGATAGCGATAATCGGTCGGAGCGCTCTGCCCGAAGTTCATCTTGATCGGGTGCTGAGCGACGTGCACGTTGTCGCCGTAGTTGTCGTCCATGTCGAGCTGCAGGCAGCCGTCGTAGACCGGTGCGTCGACGCCGATCGCGGAGAGCCAGCAGATCTCGTGGTAGCCCCAGATCCAGCTCACCCAGTCGGCGGCGTTCGCCGGGTTGCCGTTCAGGGTCAGAAACTTGCGCGTCACCATGTTGAAGAATCGCCCCTCCCACAGATCGCAGCCGAGCAGGTTGGCGAACGTGGTCACCGCGTCGGCGCAATCGGTGCAGTTCAGCACGAACGCCGCGCCGCTGTCCAGATGCGTCATGTACGAGGTCAGCTGGTACGGCGGAGTGAAGCCGAACATGGTCGCCGGGGTGTAGCCCTGGTTGCTGCGCGTGTTGACGGCGCGCGTGATACGCGCCGCGGCGGCATCGGTGTCGCCGGCGCCCACGGCCCACGTGCACGCCTTCTCGAGGGCGTCGGCCCAAGGGAGCTGCAGGTTGTTGAAGCTCGCGTCCTGCTCCCACGGGCCGCGCGGGACGTCGAGCACGGTGTAGATGCGATGCGTGGTGCGGTCGAACTCGCGCCAGCGCGAGAACAGGCGCGGGACGCGCCGCTGCCACGCCCACTCGGTCGTGCGCGCGCCGACGGCCGCCACCGCGAGCTTGTGATTCACGAGCTCGAACGTCTCGAGCGCCGAATCGCCGTTGGCGTCGAAGTGGACGATGCGGGCCTTCGCGTCGCCCAGCACGTTGCCGATCAGCGCGTGCACGATCGCCGCGACGAGCCGCAGCAGCCAGCCGATGCACCCGCCCGGCGTCGCCGGCGGCAGGTAGGCGTCGATCGCGCGAATGCGCAGCGTGCCGTGCGGCGGGCCGCCGCGCAACCGCGCGCGGATCGTCACGGTGCCGCCGATCGCGGCGCGCGCGTACGCGGCGGGCTGCGGCGTGTGGCCGGACTTCCACTCCGGCGCGCGGATCGGCTGGCCGCCCGCGTTGCGGCGGATGTTGAGCGCGTCGCCGCTCGCCGAGGTCTCGTCGTGATTGAAGTGGATCTCGTCGACGCGCATCGCAGGCTCCCGCCGGCCGCCGCACCCCGGGGCCTCGCGCCGCAGGCCCGCTGACCATTCAGTGTAGCGGTGGTGCGACCGGACGCAAGCGGATTCGAGCGAGCGCGGCGATCTGTCGGCGGGCCGGTCCCCGCACCGGTAGGCCGAACGGGCTATTGTCGACCGCCACCAGCACGCCGCTTTCCCCGGGAATCCCTTAAAGAAAAAGCCCGCCGTGCGGCGGGCTCGCTGCACGCCGACGCCTCAGGCGGCGGTGCGTGCAACGCGCGGCCAGCCGGCGCGCGCCCGTTCCTTGCGGAGTGGGGGTCGTCGGGTCGGGGTGCTGCCGAGCTGCCGCAGGTAGAGCCAGCCGCAATAGGCGAGGATGCCGAAGCTCGCGACGCCCATCAGCGAGAAGAGCACGTTCAGAATCGTCATCCAGTTCACGTGACCTCCGCCGGGTCAGAACTGCGCGATCGGCGCCGCGATCTCGCCCGTGACCGGCGGGAACGACGCGGGGAAGTACACGGTGCGCTCGCTCCCGTGCTCGCGGGATTGCGGCGCCGGCGCGTTCGCTTCCGCGGCCTGGGCGGCGGGGGTGACGAACGTCGCGATCGCCGCGCCGGTGTCCGCGGGCTGCGTGGCGGTCAGGACGGCGAGCATCATGGCGGAGTAGAGGATCAGCGACGTGGCCGCGAGGGTGAGGGCGCGGCCGGCACCGACTTCCTTGAGCATCTCGAGCCTGGGTTTTGCCATGTGAGCCTCCTTTTGCTGTGTCTCCGGGCTTGCCAGCGTTGCTCGCCCGATGGAGGCCACTCTAGGCGCACGGCGGCGGCGCTTCGCCGTCGTGCGACGCCGGCGGATTGCGTCGCATGCACACCCGGGCGCGGATTCGTGACGTGGTTCACGCCGCGGACATCGGCCGATCGACTGCCGCGTTCGGGCTCCGGGTCCGGGGCGCGCGGCGCGGCGCATGTCGGCCGGGCTCGGCGTCGCGCGCGCGGCGATCCGGCGCTCGCGCCGCAGCGGCGCGAGCGTGCCCGAGCCCGAATCGTTCAGTGTCGTCTTGTGCCGGCGCGGCGGCGAGCGCCGCGCCCGGCCTGCGAGCGGCCCCGGGCGCCGGGGCCGTCCTCGCGCGGACCGCTCAGTCGAGCGGAACGATGTTCGCCGCCTGGTCGCCCTTGGGGCCGGTCGTGATGTCGAAGGACACCTTCTGGTTCTCCCGCAGGCTCTTGTGCCCGCTACCCTGGATGGCCGAGAAGTGCGCGAAGACGTCCTTGCCGCCGCCGTCCGGCGTGATGAAGCCGAAGCCCTTGCCGTCGTTGAACCACTTGACGATGCCTGTACTCATCTCTTGCTCCGTTGAGGTCTGGGCCGAGGCCCGATGCGCGGGCACTTCAAGGGAGAGAGAAACGATGACCTGTGGAGTACCGATCGAGCGGTTCCGACCGACCAACGAGCCCGCTGCTTGAGGGACCTGCTCCTCGCTTATACGTGGGTCCCCCTGCCGCGTCAATCGAAGATTGCGCCGCGAAGGAGGCGTGCGTCGCGCGCCCGGCGGGCGCCGGACGCTACCGCGAGGAGATGCGCGGGAAGAGCGTGTGGTACACGATCAGCGCCGTGCTCGCGCCCGCGAACACGACGACCAGACCGAACACGTTCGGGCCGGCTGCTTGCGTACCGCTGATCATGCCGAAGATTCCGCCGGTGAGGACGGCGCCCGCGATCCCCAGGCCGAGGTCCCGCATGAGGCCGTCTCCGGTGCGAAGAACGAGCTTGCTCGCGAGAAAGCCCGCGAGCAGTCCGACGATGACCCAGGTTCCGATCGACATCACGCACTCCAGTCGAATGCTCGACGGCCCGCGGGACATGCGGCATCCCGGCCGTGCCGTTGATCCTCGGGAAGCCGCGCCGCAGCGCGCCCCGGGGATCGGAGAGGGCCCGGGATCGCCAATCGGGGGCGGGAGAGGTGGGGAGTTCCAGCGCCTCTGCAACTACGCAATCAGTATACGCGCTTCGTGACGGTGCGGAGCGGTATCGGCGTGGAAGGCGCCCGCATAAGCCAAGAGGGATATTGCAATCGGCGCCGGTGTCCAGAACACTGGCCCGATCCGGCCTTCGAGCCGGGCGGAACGTCGAACCAGGGCTCCGTGGCTCGCTCGAGAACGCTCTGCCGCGCGCGCCGCCTCGCGGCGCTGTTTCTGCTCGCACCGTGCTGGGCCGCGGCCGCGGGCGACGAGCTCTCCACCTGCGCGACGGGCTCCAAGGAGGAGCTCGGCCGCGCGATGGACGCGCACAACCAGCACGTGTACCGGATGAATCGCAAGTTCAAGGACGTCTGGTACTTCCAGGGCGCGGTGCCCGCGAGCGTGGGCAAGGAGGTGACGTTCGAATCGGTCCACGGCTACCTCGCCCGGCTCGCGCCGCGGAGGGCCGCGCTCCTCTTTCACGCCACCGGGCAGAACCGGCTGTGCACCTGGCTCATCATGCAGGACCGCAGCGTCGTGCGGCACCAGCAGCACCTCTCGGGCGACGCGCTCGCGGCGCTCAGCCCCGCGCAGTGGCAGGAGCTCGGCGTTCGCAGCGCGCGCAAGCCGCGCGTAGGCGAGCCCGACGCGCCGATCGCGCCGCTGGATCCCGAGGAATCGAAACGGCGCTGGGATGCGCTCCTCGCGCGCTTGAGCGGGATCCTCCTGCCGCCGCCGGTGGCCGAGCGGGTGGTCGACGAGCGCATCGACACGCTGATCGTCGTGCCGATCTCGATCCGCTCGGGGCAGTACCCGCGCGAGGGCGAGAACGACACCGCGACGCACCTCCAGGGCGGGCAGAAGATCGGCACGCTGCCGGCGGGGACGCAGCTCGTGCTCACCGTCGGCACCGTGCCGTTCCTCGCGCTCCCGGTCGGCGGCCGGCCGCTCGTGGAGCGCGCCTCCGTGATCGTCGCGCCCGGGTTCCTTCCTTTCGCCGGCGAGCCCGATCCCCCGCGCGCGGGCATCGAGGCGCCGCTCGTGGTGGGTGCGCCGATCCGCAAGGGGCTCGAGCCGCTGCCGGGCGCGCGCGACGAGGCGGTGCAGATCGCACACGACCTCGCGACCAAGGCCTACGTGGGCGAGGACGCCCTCAAGCGGCGCGTTCTGGACGAGCTCGCCGGGCGCGCCGATGCGCTCGACTTCATCCTGCTCGCCACGCACGGGCGCGCGAGCGAGAAGAATCCCGTCGACGAGAGCTTCCTCGAGTTCAGCGACGGCCGCCTGAACGCGCGCGAGATCAGCCTGCTCCGCCCCGAGGACGGCAAGACCGCCGAGCGCCGCCGGCTCGCGCGGCGGCCGATCGTCGTCATGAGCGCCTGCGAGACGGGCCTCGGGAAGGATTTCGCGGTCGGCACCATCGGGCTCGCGCGCGCCTGGCAGTGGGCCGGCGCCTCGAGCGTGGTGATGAGCCTCTGGAGCGTCGACGACGCGGCGACGCGCGACCTCATGGTCGATCTCGTGGCCATGCTGCGCACGGGAACGGCGGTCGATCGGGCCCTGCGGGAAGCGGCCATCAACGCCCGCCGCCAGAACGACAACCCGGCGTTCTGGGCGGCGTTCAGCGTGTTCGGCGCGCCCGAGCGCGCGCGGTCGAAGTAGTCGCGCACGATGCGGCGGGCGACGATCGCGCGCTGGCTGGTGGCGGCGGCGTGCGGCGCGGCCGCGACGCAGGCCGTTTACGCGCAACCGAAGGCGGCCAAGGCGCTGCCGGCGCAGCCTGCCGTCGCGCAGCCCAAGGGCGCCAAGGCGCAGCCGCCGCTGCCGGTCCTGCGCGGCGAGCATCTCGTGCGCCCGCAGTCGGTCGAGGCGGCCGCGCTCGAGGCGTTGCCCGCGCGCATCGCGAAGGAGCGTATCGCGACGCTGCAGCTCGCCGCCGCGCCGCGGACCGGGGACGCCGCCCGCCGCGTCGTCGAGGCGGTCCGCTCCGGCGCGATCGACCTCGCGGTGGTGCCGCTCGCCGCGCTCGGGCCGCAGGCGCCGCGCTTCCGCGTGTTCGAGATTCCGTTCCTGTTCGAGGACAGCGGGCACGCGGTCGCGGTCGAGTTCGCCCGCGAATTCGGGTTGCTGGAAGCCGTGCGTGCCGCCGGCGTCGAGGGGATCGGGTGGTGGCCCGGCGAGACGCTGGTGCTCGCGAGCCGCAAGCCGGTGCTGGAGCCGCCCGACATGACGGGGCTGAGGACCGCCACGCGCTCGCTCCCCGAAACGAGCGAGGCGAGCGCGCTCAGGCTCCTCGGCGAGAAGGCGCGCGCCGTGCCGGTGGCGCCGCCGGCCGCGGAAGTCTTCGCCGCGCTGCAGGCCGGCGCCGTCGACGTCGTCGAGGCGCCCCTGACCGACCTGCATCGCCAGCAGCCGGGCGGAACGAGGCTCGCGATCACGCTCACCGATCACCTCTACGCCGGGTACGTGATCGTCGCGAACGCCGGGCGCTGGAACGCGCTGCCGGCCGCCACGCGCGAACGGCTGCGCGATGAGCTGCGCTTCGCGCACGACGACGTCCGCTGGACCGTCCATGGCGCGGCGCGGGTCGCGCGCCAGGACATGGCGCGCGAACGGCGCGCGACGTTCGTCGAGCTGCCGTCGAGCGTGCGGCGGAGGTGGCGCGACGCGCTGCGCAGCGAGAGCCTGGCGGGGCCCGCAGGCTTCGATTTCGTGGAGGCGGTCGAACGCTTCTCCGATCGGACGCTGGCCGCGGCGGCGCGCGGCGGCGGGCCTTCGATCTCGTGGAACGGATGGTTCGAGGCCGGCCCGGAGAACGCCCCGAAGGACGTGGACGCGCTCGAGCTCGACGGCGTCTACCGCTTCTACCTCGACCTCGCCCGCTACCCGTACGTCGAGCGCCTGTCGGCGCGCCTGGGCATGCCGATCGAGAAGCTCCTCGAAGGAAAGGGCGAGCGCACCCTGCTCTTGCAGCCGGTGCTGCTCGGGAGCGGGCTCGAAGCGGCGCCCGGACGCCCGCTCGGCCCGCAGCGGATGACGGTGAAGCTCGAGCGCGCGTCCGCCGGTCCACGCGACAAGCAGCTGCTCGAGTCGTTCGACAAGAAGCAGCTGACGACGCGCGCGCTGTCGCGGGAAGTCAACCTGGGCGGGCTCGCCTCGTGGGACCTCAAGGCGTCGGCGGTCGGGTGCGGCGGCATCGCGGTCACGGTCTGGGACGACGCGCGCGTGAAGCCGCTCGATCACATCGTGCTGCGGGTCCCGGTGCGCGCGGCCGGCCAGGGGCCGAAGGAGTGCGGCTGGGACGATTCGGCCAAGGCGATGAACGCGGGCCTGCTGACGCTGCTCGCCGGACCGGCCGTGCCCGCCGGCGGCCGGGTGGCCGACGCGGCCCTCCACGTGTTCGAGAGCAAGGAGGGCGGCAAGGTCCGCAGCCATGCGGTGTTCATTCATCGCGCGCGCCTGAGCGCGGCGCTCGCCGATCCACAGGCGGGCGATCCCGGGGTCTACGCGTGGCAGCTCGCCTCGGTGCTGAGCGACTACGTCTCCCAGCCGAGCCAGCTGCCCGAGCTCGTCAAGGGGGCGCACAAGGCGATCGGCCTGGGCGCCGCGCGGCCTTTCCCCTACGAGGACGTCGCCTTCGAGCTCGCGCTCAAGATCTTCGGCGGCGCCTCGAAGCGCGATCAGGAGGAGGCGGCGAAGGCGCGGGCCGCGCTGCAGGCCGTCGTCGCGAGCGCGCCGCAGCCCGCGGTCGTCGTGCGGCTCGTCGCGGCGGGCGGCGACACGCTCTTCGTTCCCTTCGGCCTGCTCGCGGCACAGGGCAAGACGCCGGTGGTGGCCAAGCGCTTCACCGTGATCCAGCCGCTGCCGCAGCCGCGCCCGGTCGCCGCGGCCTGCATCGACGCGTGGCGCGTCGCGCGGCCGCGCGAGCTCCAGGGGGTGAGCGGCGACGCGCGCGATCTGCTGCGCAAGGCGGCGGAGGCGCCGCCGCCGGCCGGAATCAGCGTGCTCGACAGCCACGGCACGCTCGCGGAGTACCTGCTCGCCGAGGGCGAGGCCGGCGCCGCCAACCGCGCGAGCGGCCTGATCGTGCTCGCGCACCACGACCAGGGCTACCTCAAGTTCAGCGACGCCGACCGGCCGCCCGCGCGCATCGCCCACGAGTTCATCCGGCGCCGCTTCCCGCCCGGAAGCGCAGCGGTTCTCGCAGCCTGCACCACCGTCGGAGACGCCGCGGAAACGCGCAGCATCGTCGAGCGCTTCTCGAGGCAGGGCGTGGACGCGCTGATCGTGTCGCCGTTCCTGGTCGACGCGGAGTTCGGCACCCGGCTCGCGCTCGAGTTCGAGCACGTGGTCGCCGACGCGCGCGCCAAGGGCGGGGGCGCGACGCTGCTCGAGCTCTTCGAGCGGACCACGGCGAAGGTGGCCGAGGCCTACAAGAACCAGGCCGCGCTGCGCGACATGGCGCTCGAATTCATGTTGATCGGCAACCCGGAGCTCAGACTGTGCCAGTGACTCGAAAGCGGACCGCGGCGAACGTGCGGAGGGGTCTCTTCGCGGCCCTCGTGGCGCTCGCCGGGTGCGCGACGCCCGCGACGCCCGCGGCGCAGCCCGCGCGCGATGCGGCGGCCGCGCCGCGGCCCGTCGTGGTGATCAGCGACTTCCACATGGGGCTCGGCCGGCGCGCGGACGCGCAGTGGGACCCGAAGGAGGATTTCCGCTGGACCGGCGCGCTGCGGGGCTTTCTCGACGAAGTGACGCGGGCCCACGGCGAGGCGGTCGATCTCGTCATCGCCGGCGACTTCCTCGAGCTGTGGCAGCCGCCCGCCGACATCCCGTGCGTCGGGAACGGCGCCGATCTCGGCTGCACGGTCGCCGAGATGAAGGAGATCGTGCAGCGCGTCGTCGCCGCGCACTCCGCGGACGCGGCCGCGCTCGCCGCGTTCGCCGGCCGCGGCGCGAACAAGGTGCACGTCATTCCGGGCAACCACGATTCGGCGCTCGTGATCCCGGAGATCTGGCGGATCGTGGCCGACGCGATGGCCGCGCCGGGCGGACGCGTGGCGCTGGTCGCCGACGGCGTATGGACGAGCGCCGACGGCAAGGTGCTGGTCGAGCACGGCCACCAGATCGGCAGCGACGTGAACCGCTACGCGGACTGGCCGACCGTCACCGCGCGCCAGGACGGACAGGCGTTCGTCGTGCGGCCGTGGGGCGAGCTCTTCGTGCAGCGGCTCTTCAACGCCGAGGAGGAGCAGTATCCGATCATCGACAACCTGAGCCCGGAGACCGCTGGCGCGCGGTACCGGATGGCCGACCGCGGGCTCTGGCGCTCCGCGGGCGACGTCGCCCGCTTCGTCGCGTTCAACGTGTTCGAGACCTCGGCGCGGCAGAAGGGCGCGGCGCTCGGCCGCGAGCCCGACGCGGGCGTGCCCTGCACGCGGGCCGAGGCCGAGGCGCTCGGACACCGGCTCGTGCTCGGCGCGCTCGATCCGAAGGACCCGTTCCGCATCCAGGCCGAGGCCGACACCGAGGAAGCCCGGCAGCTGCGCAGCGCGCTCGACGCGCAGGTGAAGGCCATGCCGGATCAGGACCTGCAGGACCTCTGCGCGCGCCAGGTCGACGCCACCACGCTCGGCGCGGCGATCGAGAGCAAGTTCGTGCCGCGCGCGGAGGTGATCCGCAAGCACCTGCGCGAGCGGCTCGCGCGCCATCCGGACATGACCGTGTTCGTCTACGGGCACACCCATCAGCTCGAGGAGGCGTGGACGCTGTCGGTCGCGAAGGAGCGCGCGGTCACCGTGCTGAACTCGGGGGCGTTCCAGCGCCTGGTCGACGAGCGGGGTTACCTCGCGCGGGTCGAGGCGCTCGGCATCGCGCCCGAGGAGGGGCTGCGGCGCATCGCGCTCGAGTCGCTCGCGCCCTGCTACGGGGCGGTCGTCGTCCGGTACGACGGCGGCGAGCCGAAGGCGGAAACGCGCCTGTGGCACATGCCCGAGGCGGGCAAGGGCGAGTTCGTGAGCCCGGGAAGCAGAAAATGCGAGTGACCGGCGGGCCGGTGAGGCCCGGTCGCGTCAGTTCGCCGCGAGCGCGCCCAGCACGCGGGGCTCGCCCGTGCCGTCGAGCGCGAGGATGACGCCGCCGCCCGAGACGACGCCGTGCCCGGTGAATGCGCTGATCGTCGCCTGGTGCGTCACCAGCACGACCGGCGGGCCGTCCGCCGGCAGCTTCGCGAGGAACCCGCGGAGCGCGGCGACCTGCGGCGCGCGGTTCTGCGGCCGGCCGAAGAGCGAGTTGAGCGCCGGCAGCTCCGCGACCCGCCCGAGGCCGAGCAGCCGCGCGGTCTCCAGGCAGCGGCACCACTGGCTCGAATAGACCTTCGCCCCGGTGACGCCCGCGCGCGCGAGGCGCTTGCCGAGCTCGGCCGCCTGCGCGCGCCCGGCGGCGTCGAGATTGCGCTGGGTCGAGCAGTCGCCCAGCGCGAAATGTGCCGGATCGCCGGTGCCGGGCGCGAGCGCATGGCGCAGCATCAGCACGCGGCCCGGCTTGGCGAGCTCGGCGGGCGGCAGCGCCTCGGCGCCGCGCGCCGGACCTGCGGCGAGCAAACCGAGCGCAAGCAGCGGCACGGCCGCGCGGAGGGTCATCCGGGTCATCGAGCCATTATGCGGCGGCGTCGCCGAGCCGGCCAGGGACGGCCGCGTTGCACGCGGAGCCATCCTGCAGGCAGGGCTTGGATCTGTGCTTCAATCGGACGACCAGCCACCCGCCGCCGGAGAAACGGATGCCTCACGCTCGCAACGCCACGAAGAAGCTGCTCACCGCCGCCGAGCGCGCGCTGGCGAGATCGGGAGCCCGCGACGCGCTGCGCACGCTCGACGAGCGGCAGCTCCGCGCGAAGATCGCGCGGACGCGCCGCCAGCGCGACAAGTACTGCGACCTGTTCCGGCGCCAGCGGGTCGCGGCGCGAGCGCGCACCGGCACCAAGGCCGGTGCGCGCGGCGACGCGAACCGGCGGACCCGCGAGAAGGCGGCGCTCTTCGCGCACCTGCTGGCGCGCTTCGAGCGCCGCCTGGAAGAGGTTTGGGTCGCCGCGCGGCGCGCGGCGCGCAAGAGCACCCGCAAGGCCGCGCGGACCGAGCCGCGTGTGCGCAAGCCGCTGGCCAAAGGGCCGCGGTCGAAGAAGCCGCCAGTGCGCGCGCGGGCACCGAGATCCGCGGGTCGGGCGGCGGTCGCCGGATTCGTGAGTCCGCGCGCCAAGGGCGTCGACTCGCAGCGCCAGCGTTACAAGTCGCGCGGGGTCGCGATCCACGCCCACGCCCGCAGCCGCGGGCGGCGCAACCAGGCGCGCCGCGACCGGCGCGGCTGAGCGCGTACCGAGGGAAGCAGACGCGCGCGCCCGGACAGCCGGAAACGGCAGCCGTACCGCGCCGGCGCAGGCTTGGGCCGGCGCCGCAGCCGCTTGTGGCGGCGCAGGTGGCGGGTCCACTCGGTCATCGTCGGGTTCCGGAGTGAAAAAGCCCGACCGGAGCCGGGCTTTTTCGTGGGGCGCGACGCAGTTACTGCGGCGACACGCCGCCGGTGTGCGCGTAGAAGAACGCGCTGTCCAGGTTCGCGCTCGACGCGGCGGCCGGCGCGTACTGGGTGATCTCGGCGCCGCCGACGCGCGGCAGGAGCTCGAGCTGGGCGGTGTCGGCGTTCGCGAGCGGGGCGACCACGGCGAGGCCAAGGGCGGCGATCAGGGCTTTGACTTTCATTTGAAGACTCCTATCGGTAAGGTTGGTTGGGTGTGGATTTCTTCTGCGCGCTTCCGGAGGGTTCCGTTCGGCGTGCAGGTACCCTTTAGTGCGCCGGCGGCCGGATTCATTAGCTCCGGAATGCCGAATGGATTGTTCACGGTCGTGAGCACAACCCCCGCCCGGGGGTGAATAGTTCACACGCCTCCCCCGCACTGGTTCGCCGACGCCTCAAGCCCGGCTCGGGACAATGGCATCCGTCAGCTCGCCACACGAAAGCTGATCCGACCCGGACCAACCGACCTGACCGAAAGGAGTATCAAGATGAAAGCGCTCTCGATCGTCATTACCGCCCTCGGCCTCGCCATCGCCGCGCCGTTCGCCAGCGCGGACACCGCCCAGCTCGAGCTGCTGCCCGTCGTCGGCGGCGCCGAGATGACGAGCTTTGCCGCCCCCGGCGCGATCGTGCCGAGCCCGTCGCACGGCGACGCGTTCTGGTACGCGCACACCGGCGGCGTCTCGCCGCAGTAACCGCCGCCCTCCTCCGGTGGTGATTGGCCCGGCTCCGGCCGGGCCTTTTTTCGTTCGCGCTCGGCCGGCGCGCGCGGGCCACCGTGCGCGCCGAGCCTGCTATTCTTTGGCGGGGCGCCGGAAGTGCGGCCGCCCGCCCACGGAGGAGGCTCGACAATGAGAACGATTATGCTGGCCGCGGCCGCATCGCTCGCGCTCGCCGCGGCGCCGGACCGTGCCGCGGCCCAGACCATGCTCGCCGCGGTCAAGGCCAAGGGCTACGTGCAGTGCGGCGTCAACACCGGCCTTGCCGGCTTCTCGCAGCCCGACTCGCGCGGGCAGTGGAAGGGTATCGACGTCGACCTGTGCCGCGCCGTGGCGGCGGCCGTGTTCGGCGACGCATCGAAGGTGCGCTTCACGCCGCTCACCGCCCAGCAGCGCTTCACCGCGCTCCAGTCGGGCGAAGTGGACGTCCTGTCGCGCAACACGACCTGGACCGCGACGCGCGACTCGAGCCTCGGGCTCAACTTCGCCGGCGTGATCTACTACGACGGCCAGGGCTTCATGGTGCCGCGCAAGCTCGGCGTGAAGAGCGCGAAGCAGCTGAACGGCGCCACCGTGTGCGTGCAGCCGGGCACCACAACCGAGCTCAACCTCGCCGACTACTTCCGCGCGAACGGGATGACGTTCAAGCCGGTGGTGATCGAGAAGCTCGAGGAGGTGCTGAACGCCTACTTCGCCGGGCGCTGCGACGTCTACACGACCGACGTCTCGGGCCTGGTGGCGGTGCGCGCCTCGCGCGCACCGAACCCGGCCGACCACGTGATCCTGCCCGAGGTGATCTCGAAGGAGCCGCTCGGTCCGGTCGTGCGCCACGGCGACGATCAGTGGTTCGACATCGTCAAGTGGACGCTGTTCGCGCTGCTGGAGGCCGAGGAGCTGGGACTATCGTCCAAGACGATCGAGCAGAACGCGTCCAGCGCCAACCCGTCGATCCAGCGCTTCGTCGGCGCGACCGGCGACATCGGCAAGATGCTCGGGCTGGACAACCGCTGGGCGTTCAATGTCGTCAGGCTGGTCGGCAACTACGGCGAGATCTTCGACGCGAACCTGAAGCCGCTCGGCTTCGATCGCGGCATCAACAACCTGTGGACGAACGGCGGCCTGATGTATGCGCCGCCGATCCGGTAGCGCCGGCGTCGGCGGCGGCGCGGCGAGCCGCGTGAGGCTCTCGACCGGCGACCCGCGGCTGCGGGCGCTCGCGTACCAGGCGGCGGCCCTGGCCGCCGTGATCTTCGTCGGCTGGTACCTGATCTCGAACACGCTTGCGAACCTCGAGGCGCGGCGGATCGCGAGCGGGCTCGGCTTCCTCGGGCGCGAGGCGGGCTTCGCGATCGGCGAGACCTCGCTCGTTCCCTACAGCGCCGCCGACACCTACCTGCGGGCGATCGTGGTCGGCCTCGCGAACACGTTCCGGGTCGCGCTGATCGGCATCGTCGCCGCGACCGTGCTCGGCACGCTGGTCGGCCTCGCGCGGCTCTCGCGCAACTGGCTGGTCGCGAAGCTCGCCGCCGGCTACGTCGAGTTCGTGCGCAACGTGCCGCTATTGGTGCAGCTCTTCTTCTGGTACGCGGTGATCACCGAGAACCTGCCCGTCCCGCGCGAGGCCGTCGAGCCGCTGCCCGGCGTCTTCCTGGTGAACCGGGGAATCTTCTTCCCGGTGCCGGCCTGGAGCGCGGTGCACGGCTGGATGCTCGCCGCGTTCGCCGGCGGCGTCTTTGCGGCGGTCGCCTATGCGTGGTGGGCGCGCCGGCGCCAGGCGCGGACCGGACGGCGGCCGCCGGTGCTCGCCGGCGCGGCCGCGCTCCTCCTTCTCCCGCCGGCGATCGTGTGGCTGGCGGGCGGCGCGCCGGCCCGGCTCAGCGTGCCCGAGCTCGCGGGCTTCAACTTCGCCGGCGGGGCGCATCTCAGCCCCGAGTTCGCCGCGCTCGCCGCCGGCCTGATCGTCTACACGGCGTCCTTCATCGCCGAGATCGTGCGCGCCGGCGTGCTCTCGGTCCACCACGGCCAGTTCGAAGCCGCCAGCGCGCTCGGGCTGCGCCGCGGCCTCGCGCTGCGGCTCGTCGTCCTGCCGCAGGCGCTGCGCGCGATCGTGCCGCCGATCACCAGCCAGTACCTCAACCTGACCAAGAACAGCTCGCTCGCGGTGGCGATCGGCTATCCGGACCTCGTCTCGATCGCGAACACCACGATCAACCAGACCGGCCAGGCGATCGAGGGCATCGCGATCATCATGGCGGTCTACCTGACGATCTCCCTCGCGATCTCGGCGCTGATGAACTGGTACAACGCGCGAATAGCGCTGACGGAAAGGTAGGAATGCGCGGCGTCACGGTGCTCGCCTGGCTGCGCGCGAACCTCTTCTCGAGCTGGCCGAACGCGCTTCTCACGGTCGCCACGCTGTGGCTGCTGTGGCGCGCGCTGCCGCCGTTCGTCGACTGGGCCTTCCTCGACGCGATCTGGGTCGCGCCCGACTCGAAGGCCTGCCGCGCGGCGGCGGGCGAGGGCGCGTGCTGGGCGTTCGTCGCCGAGAAGCACCGCTTCATCCTGTTCGGCACCTATCCGTACGAGGAGCACTGGCGGCCGGCGGCCGCCTGCGCGATCCTCGTCGCGCTGTGGGTCGCGAGCGGGCTGCGCCGCCTCTGGAGCTGGTGGCTCGCGCCGATGTGGGCGGCGGGGCTCGCCGCGGTCGGCGTGCTGATGTGGGGCGGCGTGCTCGGGCTGCCGTTCGTCGAGAACCAGCGCTGGGGCGGCCTGATCCTGACGCTGCTCCTCACCACGTTCGGCCTCGCGATCGCGTTCCCGGTCGCGATCCTGCTCGCGCTCGGGCGCCGCTCCGGAATGCCGGTGATCCAGGGCCTCTGCGTCGGGTTCATCGAGCTCGTGCGCGGCGTGCCGCTCATCTCGCTCCTCTTCATGGCCTCGGTGATGCTGCCGCTCTTCCTGCCCGAGCGCGTCACCATCGACAAGCTGCTCCGGGCGCAGATCGCGATGATTCTCTTCGCTGCCGCCTACCTCGCCGAGGTGGTGCGCGGCGGGCTGCAGGCGATCCCGCGCGGCCAGTACGAGGCGGCCGACGCGCTCGGGCTCTCGTACTGGAAGAAGACGCTGCTCGTCGTGCTGCCGCAGGCGCTCAGGATCTCGATCCCGCCGCTCGTCAACACCTTCATCGGCTTCTTCAAGGACACCTCGCTCGTGCTGATCATCGGCCTCTTCGATCTCCTCTCGACGATCAAGGTGTCGCTGACCGAGCCGGCGTGGACCGGGTTCGGCGTCGAGGCCTATCTCTTCGCCGCGCTCGTGTACCTCGTGTTCTGTCTTGCGATGTCGCGCTACAGCCAGAACCTCGAGCGCGAGCTCGCGCGCGCGGAGGCGGGGAGGCGGACGTGAGCGGGCGGCCGATGATCGAGCTGCGCAAGGTGAGCAAGTGGTTCGGCGACTTCCGGGCGCTGAAGGAGATCGATCTCACGGTCGCCAAGGGCGAGCGGATCGTCGTGTGCGGGCCCTCGGGGTCGGGCAAGTCGACCATGATCCGCATCGTGAACGGGCTCGAGCGGCACGACGCGGGCACGGTCGTCGTCGACGGCATCGAGCTCGGCGACGACCTGCGCCAGGTCGAGGCGATCCGCGCCGAGGTCGGCATGGTGTTCCAGAGCTTCAACCTGTTCCCGCATCTCACCGTGCTCCAGAACCTGACGCTGGCGCCGGTCTGGGTGCGCAGGATGCCCGGGCAGGAGGCCGAGGCGCTCGCGATGGAGCTCCTCGAGCGGGTGAAGATCCCCGAGCAGGCGGGGAAGTACCCGGGGCAGCTCTCCGGCGGGCAGCAGCAGCGCGTGGCGATCGCGCGCGCGCTCGCGATGCGGCCGAAGGCGATGCTCTTCGACGAGCCGACCTCGGCACTCGATCCGGAGATGATCAAGGAAGTGCTCGACGTGATGGTCGAGCTCGCCCGCGAGGGCATGACCATGGTCGTGGTGACGCACGAGATGGGCTTCGCGCGCACCGTCGCCGACCGCGTGGTGTTCATGGACCAGGGCGAGATCGTCGAGGCGGCGCCGCCGGAAGAGTTCTTCGGCGCCCCGCAGACCGGCCGCGCGCGGCTCTTCCTGAGCCAGATCCTCGGGCACTAGGAAAAACTCTGCCGAATATTGTCATTCCTGCGCTTTCGCGCGGATGACTCACGTTGAGGGACCCTAGGCCGCCGCCGGCGTCACGACGCCGCCCGCGCCGCGGATCCGCGCGAGATCGAGAACGCCCATCGCGCCCCAGCCCCTGGTTCCTGCCGGCGCGCGCGAGGCCCGGGCGTGTGCAGCGCTCGCCCCGCAGTGCGCGCTAGCGCGCGCGCAGGTCCGTGAGTGCCTTCCACGGACGCGGATCGTCGCGTGCCCGCGCGAGGCCGGCGCCCCACAGGCACGATCCGAGCGCCGGGTCGAATATGTCGTCGGAGGCGGTCGTGCGGCAGGTGGTGTCGACCGCCGCGGTCCACTCGGTGCGATAGCCCAGCCGCTTCGCCTCGGCGTCGACATAGTAGGCCGAGTCGAGCAGCAGCTGGTCGGTGGCGAGGCTCGAAGTCCGGGACGCGATGCCGATCAGGCCGTTCGGCGTGGTTTCGGGCGGGACGAGGAGGTCCCCGTGGAGGATGCCTAACAGGTGCTTGCGCACCCCGGGCAGGGCCGCTGCCGCCTGCTCGATCAGGAAGGCGTGCTGCCGGGCGCCGCCGTCGACGTACATGCTACCGTTGATGAAGACCGGATTGAACGCCACCGGAATCGCCGCGGACGCGAGAATCGCCGCCGCATAGCACGCGCGCCTGTCGTGCGACGTGTCCCGCGCGATGGCGACCAGGTCGAAGTACTCGAACTCGCCGGAATCGGCGTTCACCGCCCCTACGTACAGGAGCCGCCGGCTCCTGTCGTGCTCCGCTACGACCGCGGCGATCAGATCGTCGTCGATCAGCGCAAGGATCCGCGCGCTGAGTCCGGCCGTGTCGTAGATCGAGTTCGCCCACAGAAGCTCGATCTTCGCGCGCTCCCGGAACACGTCGTCGCTGTGCAGTGTCGTGTACTGGGTCCTCAGCAAGGCGTCGTATTTCTCCCGGGTTGCGGCGTCGTAGGACGATCCCACGTACGCGTAGGTGGCCATCATCGCGCCGGTGCTCACGCCGGTGATCATGTCGACGTCGCCCCGGTTCGGCTGCAGATCCGCGCGATCGCCCCAGCCCTTCAGGAAGCCGCTGCCGTAGGCGCCGAACTGGCCGCCGGCGGAGAGCGCCAGCACCGTGAAGGTCGGCTCGGCGGGCGGCGGACTCACGCCCGGACGCGGAGGCGCCTCCAGGGGCGTCGGGGGACGGAGCAGGCGCCTGGCCGCCTCGCGTGCGGGGAACTTCTGCCTGATCTCCTCGCGCAGCGCGAGGGCTCGTGCGGAGACGGTATGGTCCCAGCTCGGCACGGACCGGACTGCCTTCCTGGTGGGCGCTCCCGCCTGCGCGGACAGGTTGCACGAGAGCCCCGGCGGGCGCGGCGTCGCGCAACCTGCGAGCAGGAGCAGAAGCACGGGCACCAGCGCGAGTCGTCGGGGCCGGCGGGTGACGGGTGGTCTCTCAGTGGGTTCGGGCTCGCGCGCGGTCTGCATCGTCGTCCGGCCAACAGTCAATGCTCGCACAGGAGACCACGGCGCTCCGGGGCGAGGGTTGATGTTCGTCAAGCCGAGCCGCCTTCGATCTGCGCGAAGTGCGCACGGCGGAGCGCGCTGCGTCGCCGCTAGTCGCGGAGAGCACCCGGCGGCGTCATCGCCGCCGCGGCGGCGGACCGCGGCAAAGGGACTCTAGCGCTCGAAGCCTCGGACCAGGCTCGCCCGCGCGGCGCCGGCCTGCATCAGCAGCGAGAAGTCCGATCCGGACAGGATCAGCCGCGCGCCCATGCCGATGAAGCGCTCGAGGAGCTCGGGCGTGTACATGCCGCCCATGCCGGGGAACTTGCCGTGCTTGCGGCACGCCGCGATGACCTTCGTGTAGGCGTCGCTCACGCGCGGGTCGTCGAATTTCCCCGGGATGCCCATCTCGAAGGTGAGATCGTTGGTGCCGACGAGGAGCGCGTCGACGCCGGGGACGGCGGCGATCGCCTCGCAGTTCGCGACGCCCTCGGGAGACTCGATCATCACCACGACGAGCGTCTCCTCGTTCACGAGCCGGGTGGTCTCGCCGGGCGGCAGCGTCGCGAACCCGGTGTGCTGCAGCCCGCCGCCCATCGAGCGGTGCCCGTCCGGCGGGAAGCGGCAGAAGTCGGCGATGCGCCGCGCCTGCTCCGCGGTGTCGACGTGCGGCACGACGACGCCCTGCGCGCCGTTGTCGAGCATGCGCGTCGCGTGGTAGTGCTCGTGGCCCGGCACGCGCACGATCGGCGTGATGCCGACCGCGAGCGAGGCGGCGGCGATCTGCGCGGCGATGTCGACGCCGAGCGCGCCGTGCTCGCAGTCGATGAACAGCCAGTCGAAGCCGCAGGTGCGCGCGATCTGGGCGATGTCGACGGTGCGCGCCTGGCGAAGGCCCAGGCCGATCGCGAGCTTGCCCTTGCGCAGCAGCCGCTTGGCGTGGTTGACGACGATCGGCATGGGCGCTCCTCCCGGCGGAATGGTCGAGCGGCAGCATACCGCAGCGGCGCGCCCGCGCGGCGGGCCCAGGGCGCTGCGCGGCGGCTGCTATATACTTGCGCGCGAGGCCCCGGGGGGCGTCACCGCAGCCTCGACCAAGCCGGGCACCAAGACTCCGGGCATCGACTCGCACACTTCCAAGGAGGAGGACCCCATCATGCGCATGCGCAAGCACCTGAGCACAATCGCCGGCCTCGCCGCGCTCGCCGGCACCGTGCTGGCGATCCCGCTGCCGGCACAGGCGCAGGAAGTCAGCCTGCGGCTGCACACGCTGCTGCCGCCGGTGGCCGCGCCGCCCAAGACGTTCCTGATCCCGTGGACCGAGAAGGTCGCCAAGGAGTCGGGCGGCAAGCTGAAGGTCTCGTTCTTCGGCGCGATGGCGCTCGGCGGCACGCCGCCGCAGCTCGTCGACCAGGCGCGCGACGGGGTGGTCGACATCGTGTGGACGCTGCCGGGCTACACGGCCGGCCGCTTCCCGAAGTCCTCGGTGTTCGAGCTGCCGTTCCTGCACACCAACGCCGAGACGACGACGATGGCGCTGCAGGACTTCGCCGAGAAGCACCTGCAGGACGAGTACAAGGACTACCACGTGCTGCTGCTGCACGTGCACGGCGGCTCGCTCGTCATGACGCGGGACAAGCCGATCCAGAAGGTCGAGGACTTCCGCGGCCTCAAGATCCGCACCGCGACCGCCTCGGGCGGCCTGTTCCTGAAGGCGCTCGGCGCGGTGCCGCTCGGCATGCCGGTGCCGGAGGTCGGCCCGAGCATGGCGAAGGGCGTCATCGACGGCACGATGCTGCCCTACGAGATCGCCCCGTCGCAGAAGATGCAGGACCTCGCGACCTACTTCATCACCATGGCGGGCCCGCAGCCGCGGCTGAACACCTCGATGTTCTCGTTCCTGATGAACAAGGCGAGCTACGACAAGCTGCCCGCCGACCTGAAGAAGGTGATCGACGCGAACTCCGGCCGTAACCTCGCGCCGGTCGCCGGCAAGAACTGGGACCAGATCGAGATCTCCGGCCGGAAAGTGATGGCCTCGAAGGACAAGAACAAGTTCCTGGAGATCCCGCCGGCCGAGGTGGCGAGGATGCGCGAGCTCGCCAAGCCCGCGATCGACCAGTGGGTCGCCGACATGAACGCCAAGGGCTTCAAGGGCGAGGAGCTCCTGAACGACGCGCGCAGCCTGATCGCGAAGTACAGCAAGTAGCCGGGCGCACCCCGCCCCCCGGGCGGGGTTCCGCCCGGCTGGGCGTACGTCTGGGGAGGAGAGATCCGGCCCACCGACAAGGTGGGCCGGTTCCTGTTCCGCGTCACGCGCGCGGTCGCGCTCGCCGGCGGCGTCGTGCTCGCGCTGCTCGCGGCGATGACCGCCGTCAGCGTCACCGGCCGCTCGTTCCTGAACGCGCCGATCCCGGGCGATTTCGAGCTGATCGAGATCGGGCTGAGCGTCGCGATCTTCGCGTTCCTGCCGTACTGCCAGCTCGTGCGCGCCAACGTGATCGTCGACTTCTTCATGGAGCGCGCGCCGGTGCGCGTCAAGGCTTTCTTCGACGCGATCGGGAGCCTGGTGTTCGTCGCGATCGCGGCGCTGCTGCTGTGGCGCCACAGCCTGGGCGCGGTCGACATGTACAACGTCGGCGAGACCTCGATGATCCTCGGGGTGCCCCGCTGGTGGAGCTTCCCGGCCGCGGTCGCCTGCCTGGCGCTGCTCGTCGCCGTGTGCGTCTACACGCTCCGGCGCAGCATCCGCGAGATGCGCGCCGGGAAATTCGAGATCTGAGCCGGCGGGCCGGACGATGAGCGGCCTGGAGATCGGCGGGATCGGGTTCCTCGTCCTGCTCGTCCTGCTCGCGCTGCGCATCCCGATCGGGGTCGCGATGCTCGCGGTCGGCATGGTGGGCTACGTCGCGATCGCCGGCCACGTCGCGCTCCTGAGCTACCTCAAGACCGCGGCGTACTGGCAATTCAGCTCGTTCGGGCTGGCAGTGATCCCGCTCTTCGTGCTGATGGGCCAGTTCGCGGCCAAGGCGGGCTTGAGCACGGCGCTCTTCCGCGCCGCCAACGTCTGGCTCGGCCACCATCGCGGCGGCATCGCCATGGCGGCGATCGGCGGCTGCGCGGGCTTCGGCGCGATCGCCGGCTCGTCGCTCGCGACCGCCGCCACCATGGGGCAGGTCGCGCTGCCCGAGCTGCGCCGCTACAACTACTCGGGCGCGCTCGCGACCGGCACGCTGGCCGCCGGCGGCACGCTCGGCATCCTGATCCCGCCGTCGGTGGTCCTGATCGTCTACGCGATCATCGTCGAGGCGAACATCGCGGTGCTGTTCCAGGCCGCCTTCATCCCCGGCATCCTCGCGGTGATCGGCTACCTGCTGGCGATCGCGGTCGTCGTGCGCATCAACCCGGCGGCGGGGCCGGCCGGCCAGCGCGCGTCGGCGCGCGAGCGATGGGAGGCGCTGGTCGACATCTGGCCGGTGCTGCTGATCTTCCTGCTGGTGATGGGCGGCATCTACACCGGCTTCTTCACGCCGAGCGAGGCGGCGGGCGTCGGCTCGGTGGGCACCTTCCTGATCGCGGTGACGCGCGGCGGCATGCGCCTGAAGGGGTTCTTCGAGGCACTGCTCGAGACCGCGCAGACGACCGGCATGATCTTCCTGATCCTGCTCGGGGCGGCGATCTTCAACGCGTTCCTCGGCTTCTCGGAGCTCACCCAGACCGCGGCGAACTACTTCGCAGGCTCGGGCTACGCGCCGCTCACGGTCATGCTGGCGATGGTGGTCCTGTTCATCGTCCTCGGCATGGTCATGGACTCGCTCTCGATGATCCTGCTGACGGTGCCGGTGTTCTGGACCATCATCGCCGGGCTGGATTTCGGCATGGACCCGGAGGACGTGAAGATCTGGTTCGGCATCATCGCGCTGATCGTGGTCGAGGTCGGACTGATCACGCCGCCGGTCGGGCTGAACGTGTTCGTCATCAACTCGATGGCGCGCGACGTGCCGATGATCGAGACCTTCAAGGGCGTCCTGCCGTTCCTGCTCACCGACGCGCTACGCGTGACGCTGATCATCGTGTTCCCGCTCGTCAGCCTCTGGCTGCCGTCGGTGATGAACTGAGACCCGGGCCGCCGGCCGTCAGGAGGAACACGCATGCGCTACGAGCTCTACTACTGGCCCTCGATCCAGGGCCGCGGGGAATTCGTCCGGCTGGCGCTCGAGGAGGGCGGGGCGGACTACGTCGACGTCGCGCGCGCGCCGGGGCGCGGTATGGGCATGGCGGCGCTCGCGAAGTTCATCGAGGGGCGGCGCGTGCCGCGTCCGGCGTTCGCGCCGCCGTACCTGAAGGCGGGCAGGCTCGTCATCGGGCAGACCGCCAACATCCTGCTCTATCTCGGTCCGCGGCTCGGGCTCGTGCCGAAGCGCGAAGCCGACCGGCTGTGGGCGCACCAGCTGCAGCTCACGATCGCGGACTTCCTGACCGAGGCGCACGACACGCATCATCCGATCGGCGGCGGGCTCTATTACGAGGAGCAGAAGCGCGAGGCCGCGCGCCGCGCGGACGATTTCCTGCGCAACCGCCTGGCGAAGTTCCTCGGCTACTTCGAGCGGGTGCTGGAGCGCGGCGGCGGGAGCTACCTCCTCGGCCGGCGCCTCTCCTACGTCGACCTGTCGCTCTTCCAGACGGTGGCGGGGCTGCGCTACGCGTTCCCGCGCGCGATGGCGCGCCGGCGCGCACGCTTCCCGCGGACGATGGCGCTCCACGAGCGCGTCGCGGCGCGCCCGCGCATCGCCGCGTATCTCGCCTCCGCGCGCCGCATCCCGTTCAACGAGCACGGCATCTTCCGGCACTATCCCGAGCTCGACCGCTAGTCCCCGCGCGCTCAGCCGTGCCCCGGCCAGGGGGCGTGATTGAAGGTGTACTCGCCGAGCAGGCGCTCGGCCTCGCCGCTCACGGCGAAGAGCTGCATGCGCCCGCGCCCGGCGGGCGCGGCGCGGATGATGTCGATGCGCTCCGCGACGACGACCGCGCCGGCCTTCGCGTCGAACGGCACGTCGCGCAGTCGCTCGTAGGCCTTGCCGGGGACGTCGAGCAGGACGACGTCGACCTGCTCGAGCCCCGCGAGCGGCGCCTCGAGGCGGGAGACGAGCAGGTCGTCGTCCGGCGCCACGGTGCAGTTCACGCTGCCGCCGGGCGGCACCCGGTACTCGCGCACCTTGAGCCCGGCGGCGGCGAGCCGCTCGAGGAACGCATCGGTCACCACCGCGCGCACCGCGCCCGCGCTCACCAGCGCGCGGATGCCGCCGGCGAGCTCCGCGAGCTCCGCGAGCGCGGCGCTGCACTGGCCGCAGCCGAGCAGGTGCTCGTCGAGCTCGGCCTCGCGCGCGGCGTCCAGCTCGCCGAGCCAGTACTCGGCGAGCGTCGCGAGCGCGATCGGGGACGCGCACGGACGGTTCACGGCCTCGCCTCCCGCCCGTTCACGCAGTCGCGCAGCCGCTGCAGCCCGCGGTGGCGGATGACCCGCACGTTGCCCTCCGACAGGCCGAGCGCGCCTGCCACCGCCTGCGCGGGCGCGTCCTCGTAGAACGTCATCACCAGCACCGAGCGATCGCGCTCGGACAGCCGCTCGAGGCACTGCCGCAGGCGGTCGTGATCGAGCCGCGGGGCGACGGCCGGATCGGCGGCCGGGGCATCGTCGCCGTAGGTCCCGAGCAGCCGCTCGCGCCGCGCATGCGTGCGGCGCAGCTCGAGCACGACCATGCGGCACGTGCCGAACACGAAGGAGGCGAGCCGGTCGGGCTCGCGCAGCTTGCCCGCGCGCAGGCCCTCGAGCGTCATCAGCAGCACCTGCTGGACGAGGTCGGCGGCCGCATGGTCGTCGCGCAGGTGCTTGCGGCCGTAGAGGCGCACCCGCGGGGCGAGGCGGCGGTAGAGCTCGGCCTCGGCCGCCGCGGCGCCGCGGCCGCCCGCCGCGGCGATGCGCCGCGCGAGCCCGGCGTCGTCGAGCTCCGCCTCGGCGCTTTCGACGCGGTTGGGTCCCTGGGACATCCGCATAGCATAGGGAAACTCCGCGAAAGGGGATACGAGCCCTTCCGCGGATCCCCGATCCCGGCGCAAAAGCCCGAAAAATCGGGCGCTTGCGAAATTTCCAGTGAGCTGCATGAAGCGGTTGTGTAACGAACCGCCGCCTCGTTACACAACCGGGCTCCAACCCCCAACCCGCAAGGAGACGCCATGATCACCAACACCCAGTCGGGCACCAACATCCACGAGATCGCGCGCGGCATCTACCGGATCAACACGCCGGTCGACACGCCCGGCGGCCCGTTCAACTTCAACCAGTACCTGATCGTGGACGACGCGCCGCTCCTCTTCCACACCGGGCCGCGCGGGATGTTCCCGCTCGTGCGCGAAGCGGTGGCGCGCGTCATGCCGGTCGAGCGGCTGCGCTACGTCGCCTATTCGCACTTCGAGCCGGACGAGAGCGGCGCGCTCAATCAGTGGCTCGCCGCGGCGCCGCACGCCGAGGCGCTGAGCAGCAGCATCGGGGCGATGGTCGGGGCGAGCGACGTGGCGGACCGGCCGGTGCGCGGGCTCGCCGACGGCGAGATCGTCGCCCTCGGCCAGCACTCGGTGCGCTGGTTCGACACGCCGCACCTCCCGCACGGCTGGGACAGCGGGCTGATGATGGAGTCGTCCACGCGCACGTTCCTGTGCGGGGATCTCTTCACGCAGGGTGGACCGGGAGCGATCCCGCTGACCGAGGCCGACATCCTGGAGCCGAGCGAGGCGTTCCGCGGGGTCATGGACTACTACTCGCACTCGCCCGACACCGGCGCGATGCTCGAGCGGCTGGCGGCCGAGCGGCCGACGACGCTCGCGTGCATGCACGGCAGCGCGTGGCGCGGCGACGGTGCGGCGCTCCTGCGGGCGCTCGCGGCGCGGCTCGCCGCGAATCGGCAGCGCCGGACGGACGAGGCCGCTGCCCTGGCGGCTTAGAGGTGGCTCTGGCGGCTGCTCAGCCGACGCCGAGCAGCTCGACCTCGAAGACGAGCGTGGCGTTCGGCGGGATCACCCCGCCGGCGCCGCGCGCGCCGTAGCCGAGCTCCGGCGGGATGGTGAGCTTGCGCACGCCGCCGACCTTCATGCCCTGCACGCCCTCGTCCCAGCCGGCGATGACGCGGCGCCCGCCGAGCGGGAAGACGAAGGGCTCGTTGCGGTCCTTGCTCGAGTCGAACTTCCTGCCGTCGGTGAGCCAGCCGGTGTAGTGGACGGTTACGCGCTTGCCGGCGGTCGCGATGTCGCCGTCGCCGACCGTGACGTCGTCGATGATCAGGCCCGATGCGGTGGTGGTGGTGGACATGTGCGTTCCTCCGTGCATCGATCGCGATCCGTATCGCCCCTCCTCCTCACGGAGAGGTGCCGCGCGGAACGCGCGGCGGGGTGGTTCGCGTCTAGCGCTTCCCCTCCTTCTCGAGAAGGGATCCGGCCGAAGGCCGGGGGTGGTTACGGCCCTGGCAGGATCCTCACCGCCCCGGCCGCTTCGCGGGCGTCTCGCCTCGAAAGAGGACAGGACCCACCCGCAGCGTGACCCTAGCGCCGCCGCTTCATCGGCGGCCGCGCCGACGGCGGCGCGGAGTCGTCCTTGTGCCGGAAGTTGATCCGGCCCTTGGTCAGGTCGTAGGGCGACATCTCGAGCGTCACGCGGTCGCCGGCGAGGATGCGGATGCGGTGCTTGCGCATCTTGCCCGACGCGTACGCGGTGACGGCCGCGCCGTTCTGCAGCGTGACGCGGAACGAGGTGTTCGGCAGCACTTCGCTGACGACGCCTTCCATTTCTACCAGCTCTTCCTTGGACATCGGCGTAGCCTCCTTGTCTCAGCGCCGGCGCGAGCCGCCGCGCGGGGCGCGCGACTGCGCCTCGTTCACGCGGAGCGGCTGCCCGTGCAGGTCCTTGCCGTTCAGTCCGGCGATCGCGGCGAGCGAGTGCTGCTTGCCGGGCATCTCGACGAAGCCGAAGCCCTTGCAGCGATCGCTGAACAGCTCGCGCTTCACCTCGACCCACTTCACCTCGCCGAACGGCTGGAAGAGATCGACGAGCTCCTGCTCGGTGGTCTGCGGGGCGAGATTGCCTACGAAGATTTCCATCTGTGCGACTCCTGTTTTCGAAACCGTTTCAGCCGCCGCGGCGGCCGCCGAGCAGCGCGGGCACCTCGCGGCGGCGCTCGCGCGACGCGGGCCGCGCGCCGCGCTGTCCGGGGCGTCCGCCGTGCCCGTAGACGGCGCCGGAGGACGGGAAGAGCGCGGTGGCGTTGGATGCCGGCTGGCGCTCGGCATCGCCGCCGCCCGCGCGCTGTTCATTTGCGGGGCGTTGCGGCCGCTGGTCGTCGCGGTTGCGATTCGGGGCTGGCTGGCCGCGGCGCGGCTGCTGTGCCGACCGCTGCTGCCCGTTCGCGCCGCGCGGCCGCCCTTGCGGGCGCTGCGCCTGTCCGCGCGGCTGCTGCGGCTGCGCTTCGCCCGCCGGCGGCATGCTGCCCGGCTCGAAGCCGGGCACGACCTCGCGCTCGAGCTTGCGCCTGAGCAGCTTCTCGATGTCGGCGAGATACGCGTACTCGTCGGGCGAGACCAGCGAAAGCGCCTCGCCGGTCACGCCCGCGCGGCCGGTGCGGCCGATGCGGTGCACGTACTGCTCGGGGACGTTCGGCAGCTCGTAGTTGACCACGTGCGGCAGCTGCTCGATGTCGAGGCCGCGCGCCGCGAGATCGGTCGCGACCAGCACGCGCAGCTCGCCCGACTTGAAGTCCGCCAGCGCGCGCGTGCGGGCGTTCTGGCTCTTGTTGCCGTGGATCGCGGCCGCCTCGATGCCGTCCTTGCAGAGGCTCTCGGCGAGCCGGTTCGCGCCGTGCTTGGTGCGCGTGAAGACGAGCACCTGGTGCCAGTCGCCCGCGCGCACGAGGTGCGCGAGCAGCGCGCGCTTGCGGCCCTGGTCCACCGGGTGGATGCGCTGCGTGACCAGCGCCGACTCGGCGTTGGGCGGCGCGACCTGCACGAAGGCGGGGTCGTTCAGCAGCCCGCTCGCGAGCTGGCGGATCTCGTTCGAGAAGGTCGCGGAGAAGAGCAGGTTCTGCCGCTTCTTCGGCAGGAGCGCGAGCACCTTGCGGATGTCGTGGATGAAGCCCATGTCGAGCATCCGGTCCGCCTCGTCGAGCACGAGGATCTCCACGTGCGAGAGGTTGACCGTCTTCTGTCCCACGTGGTCGAGCAGGCGCCCCGGGGTGGCGACGAGGATGTCCACGCCGTGCTTCAGCGCATCGACCTGCGCCTGGAAGCCGACGCCGCCGTAGACGAGCGTCGAGCGCAGCGTCATGTGCCGGCCGTACGTGCGCACGCTTTCCTCGACCTGCGCGGCCAGCTCGCGCGTCGGCGTGAGGACCAGGGCGCGCACCGCGTGGCGGCCGCCGTGGTGCGTGTGGCGCGCGAGCAGCTGCAGCATCGGCAGCGTGAAACCGGCGGTCTTCCCGGTGCCGGTCTGCGCGCCGGCGAGGACGTCGCGGCCGGCGAGGATGAGGGGGATGGACTGCGCCTGGACCGGGGTGGGAACCGTGTAGCCTTCCTCGGCGACGGCGCGGACGAGCCCGGCGTCGAGGCCGAGCTCAGCAAACAATTGATTCAAGCAATACTCCTCTCGCGCGGCGCGCGGGCGCGCCGGCAACTCGGGAAACCACGGCAAAGGCCGTCGCTTCTGCTCGGCCTGCAGCGGCGGTGAGGCCGCAGAACCGGTTCAGGCAGTCGCGACTACGTTGAAGGGAATCGGGGGCGTCTGCGGGAGAACTGCTGCAGGAACAACCGCGATCGCCGGGGCGCCCGACCGGATTACGGGCGCCGAACGACTGCGCGGATTATACATGAATACAGGCGCCGCGACGCGCCCGGCGTATCGCTTTCCCCCCCAAGGAGGGTGCCGCGCGGAACGCGCGGCGGGGCGGTTGCGACGGTCGCGGTCTGCGGCGGTCCGCGCCACCCCGGCCGCTTCGCGGCCACCCCTGCTCGGAGCGGAGGGGCCCCGCGCCTGCGGCGCCACCACCCCGGCCGCTTCGCGGCCACCCCTCCTCGGAGCGGAGGGGAGCTTCGTTGCACGTCAGTAGCGCGGCGCGGCCGACGACTGCTGCGCGGGCGCGGGCTCGCCGACGAAGATCTCGACGCGCCGGTTCTGGGCGCGACCCTCGGCGGTGGCGTTCGTCGCGACCGGCTCGCGCGAGCCGCGCCCGTCGATCGCGATGCGGCTCGCGCTGACGCCGCGTGCGGTCAGGTAGTCGCGCGCGCTCGCCGCCCGGTTCACCGACAGCGGGTTGTTGATCGCGTCGCTGCCGGTGCTGTCGGTGTGGCCGATGATCCGCACCGTGGTGACCGGGTGCGCGGTCAGGCTCTGCGCGAAGCGGTCGAGCACCGGGCGCATCTCGGGCTTGATGTCCGCCTTGCCGACGTCGAACGAGACGTCGCTCGGGATCTCGAGCTTCAACTGGTTGTCCGCGGTCTGCGTGACCTCGACGCCGGTGCCTTGCGTCGCGACCTCCATCTGGCGCTTCTGCTCCTGCATGTTCTTCGACCAGATGTAGCCGCCCGCGGCGCCGACCGCCGCGCCGATGCCGGCGCCGACCGCCGCGCCGCGCCCGCCGCGCGCGATGCCGCCGATCACCGCGCCGGCGGCGGCACCGATGCCGGCGCCCTTGGCGGTGTCCTGCTCGGTCTGGGTCATGCCGGCGCAGCCCGTCAGCGCGAGCGTGCCGATCATCACTCCTGCGATCACTCCCTTGCTCATGTCGGTCTCCGAAATACGATGTGACGGTCCCAATCTAAACCAGGCGCTCGGGTGTGACAGCGAGTGTTTCAATCTGTTACCGCTCTTACGCCTTGAGAGGTGCGCAGCGGCAGTGCACTCGCATCCGGCATGCCGCTGCTGCCCCGCGCGGGGCGCGCCCCTTGCTAATATCCCGTCCGCCAGCGGAAAGCGAAAGGACGGGCGCTTGCCGGCCGAGAAGAATGCGACACCGCGCGATGCGCCGGGCGCGGTGTCGTCGCGACCCGACACCGGCGCATTGCGCCGCTTCCTGCAGAGCGGGCGCTTCGCGGTGACCGCGGAGGTCTCGCCGCCGGTCGCGACCGACGCGGCCGATTTCGTCGCGCACGCGCTGCCGCTGAAGGGCGTCGCGACCGCGGTGAACGTGACCGACGGCGCGAGCGCCAAGACGCACATGTCGAGCCTCGTCGCCGCGCACTTCCTCGTGCGGAGCGGCATCGAGCCGGTGCTGCAGATGACCTGCCGCGACCGGAACCGCCTCGCGCTGCAGGCGGATCTCCTCGGCGCGGTCGCGCTCGGCATCCGCAACGTCCTGCTCCTGCGCGGCGACGATCCGTCGGCCGGCGACCAGCCGGACGCGAAGCCCGTGTTCGACCTCGGCACGACCGACGCGCTCGCCATGGCGCATCGCATGCGCACCGGGCGCACGCTACCCTCCGGCGCGGTGATCGAAGGCGAAGTGCCGCTGCTGCTCGGCGCCGCGGAAACGCCGGTGGATCCGCCGGCCGACTGGCGGCCGGCCGGCCTCGCGGCGAAGGCCGCGGCGGGTGCGGACTTCGTCCAGACCCAGTTCTGCATGGACATCGGCGTCGTGCGCCGGTACGCCGCGCGGTTGCTCGACCTCGGGATCGCGCAGCGCCTGCCGATCCTGATCGGCGTCGCGCCGATCCCGTCCGCGCGCTCGGCGCGCTGGATGCGCGAGAAGCTCTACGGCACGACGATCCCGGACGCGATCGTCGAGCGCCTCGACCGTGCCGCCGATCCCAAGGCCGAGGGCAGGAGAATCTGCATCGAGCTCCTGCGCGAGCTCGCGACGATCCCGGGCATCGCCGGCGCGCACGTCATGGCGCCGCGGTTCCATTCGGCGCTGGCGGAGGTCATCGCCGAGGCGGGCGTCGCCGGCGAGCCGCGGGCCAGCTGAGGACCGCCCGTCAGCCCGCTCAGAGGCGGACCGCGATCTTCCCGACGTGGGCGTTGGTGTCGAAGTACGCCTTCGCCGCGGGAAGCTCGTCGAAATCGAACACGCGATCGACGAGCGGCCGGATCGTGCCGTCGGCGAGGAACGGCAGCGCGTCGCGCGTGAAGCCGGCGACGGTCTGCGCACGCTCGGCGGCCGAGCGCAGCCGGTTGCTGACGCCGAAGAGCTCGAGGCGCTTGGCGTGCAGCGCGCCGAGATCGAGCTCGGCGTGCAGCACGCCGTCGACGTAACCCACCGGGGCGATGCGGCCGCGGTAGGCCGCGGCGCGCACCAGCGCCGCGAAGACCGAGCC
>JAHDYJ010000170.1 GCA_023383795.1 Burkholderiales bacterium
GGCGTCGGCCTCGGCCGCCGCGATCAGCGGATGCTCGCCGGTGATTTCGCCCACACCGGTGCGGCGCTCGCCGGGCAGGCGCGGCAAACTGTCGAACCCGGTGATGCTGCGATACTGGCTGCGGCCTTGGGCGAGCTCGGCCTGCGCCTGCAGGTGAATCCGTTGCCGGCGCAGCGTCTCGTCGCGTGCGAGCAGCAGGTCGGTCCGCGCCGACTCGCCGAGCTCGACCCGCCGTTGGACGTCGCGCTCCAGCGCCTGCGCCGTCTCCCATTCCTGCCGCGCGAGCGCGGCGTTGTTCTCCGCCAGCGCCGCGTTCCAGATCGCCTCGCGCACCTGCCCGGCCACCGCCAGTCGCAGCGCCGCTACCGACCGGTCGAGCGCGGTGCCGGCGGTGTCGGCGAGCGCCCGCTGCGCGCCGCGCTGGCCCGGCCGCCACAGCGGCAGCGCGACGCCCGCCTCGTATTCGCGCAGGCCCTGGTCGGTCGCGATGCGGTCGGTCTGGTAGCGCGCGAGCATCGCGGGGTTGTCGGCGATCGGGCTCGCGGCGCTGCCGTGAAGCGCACCGACCTGCTCGCGGCGCGCCTGCAGCACCTGGAGCTGCGGCGAGCGCGCGTAGGCCGCGTCGAGCGCCTCCTCGAGCGTCGGCGGCGACGCCGCGCGGCCGGCGTCCTGCGCCCGCAGCGGCGCGACGCAGAGCAGCGCCGTCATCAGGCTCACGGTGGCGGTGCGCAACATGAATCGGTGCGATGGGTGCCGAAGCGCCGCGCTTCCCGGCGGACCGGCGCGGCGGCGCTTGCGAATGCGGGTATTGTACCGCAGCCAGCTTAATGACCGCTGAATCTATCGGGTTGAAGTACGTCAAAGGACGGCGAAACGCCGGGCGAAGGAGGACGACTGTGGCCCGCGGCGCCTCGCGCCGGCGGCAAATGACGAGGCCGGCCCGCGGGCCGGCCTTCCGGGTTGAGGTTCTGGAGCCCTCAGCCGATGAACGCCCCGGGCACCGGATCCTGGCCGAGCGCCTGGCGCAGCACCGCCCAGTGCATCGCCTCGTCGGCGAGGATCGTGGCGGCGGCCCTGGAGAGGTCGCGCTCGGCGAAGAGCGGCACGGCGCCGACGTACGCGCTCACCGCGCCTCGCTCCAGCCCCGCGGCGAACCTGAGCACGTCGTCTTGCGACTTCAGCGTTTCGAGCGGGAACGCGTACTTCGCCTTCGCCGCGACCGGCCTGCCGCCGAGCCGCGTCACCGTGCCCGCGAGCACGTCCGCGTGCGCCTTGTGGTGGCCCTGGAACTTCAGCGCCAGGTCGAGCACCGGCTTCTGCAGCAATCCGCTCTCGGCGCCCGCCTGGTAGGCGGCGACCGCCTCGTGCTCCGAGGCGAGCGCGGTGTTCAGGATGTCCGCGTCGGCGGCGCCGTCGCCGCCGCTGCGCGCGGCGAGCACGTCCTTGCCGGCGAGCAGGGCCACCGCGGCGCCGGACAGCATCAGACCGGAGCGGGCGAGGAAGAAGCGGCGGGCGGCCGCCGGGTCGGGCACTGCGAGAAACGACATCGAATCCTCCGTAGGTTGCGTTTCAGTGCGGAGCGACCCCGCCGCCGCGAAGCCTGGCGAGCACGCACGCCACGATGCGATCGCAGCGTGCGCCGGCGAAGCCGAAGGCGCCGTCGAAGGCGAGATCGAGCTCCTGGGAGAGCGCTTCGCGCAAGAGGCTCCGCGCCCGGAAAAACCGCGTTCTCACCGTGGCCTGCGGGATGGCGAGCGCTGCGGCGGTCTCCTCGACCGAGAACTCCTCGATCGCGCGCAGCACGAAGACGAGGCGGAAGTCGTCCGGCAGCGCGTCGATCTTCCGCTCGATCAGGCGGCACATCTCCGCGCGCAGCGCCGCGCGCTCCGGACCGTCCGGTGCGCACCCGCCGGGATCGGCCTCCGGCGCGGCGCCCGTCCCGGCGTCGACGTGCAGCGGAACGACCTCGGCCCGGCGCTGCCGCCGGCGCCGGCGCGCGAGCGCTTCGTTGGCGACGATGCGCACGAGCCAGGTCGAGAGCCGCGCCTCGCCGCGGAAGCTTCCCATCGACGCATAGGCGCGGATGTAGGCGTCCTGCAGCGCATCCTCGGCCTCCGCGTCGTCGCGCAGGATCGCGCGCGCGGCGCGAAAGAGGGTGCGGTTGTAGCGCCGCATCAGCGCCGCGAAGGCGGCCGCGTCGCCCGACGCCACGTGGCGCGCGAGTTCGGAGTCCGGGTCGCGAGCGTGGTCTTGAGCGGCGGTTGCAGCGGTCATCTGGATGCCTACGGTGCGAGCGGCCCATTAGATGACGCGGGAGGACGGCGCGTTCCCGCGCGCGCGCGGGGACCGCACTTGTTTGACGGAGGTTAAGACCGCACGCCGCGCCTCGGTTCAGACTGGCGCATCGTCGCTCCCCGAAAGGAACGCACGCTCATGCGCACCCCCGACTTCTTCGACGCCGCGCCGCGCATCGTCCTGCACGATCCGCTCGCCGAGCTCCTCGGCGCCGCGCGCGACGGGTTGCTCGAGTTCACCTACGCCGATGCGGTGAAGCTCGCCGGCCACTCGTGCCCGACCGTCGCCGGCGCGTACCTGCTCGCTGCGCGGGCGCTCGCGCTGTTGTACCCGGACGCGACGCCCGAGCGCGGCGCGCTGCGCGTCGAGTTCCGCGACGCGCAGGACGCCGGCGTCACCGGCGTCGTCGCGAACGTGGTGTCGATGATCACCGGCGCGGCCGGCGAGGGCGGCTTCAAGGGCATCGCCGGCCGGTTCGAGCGGCGCGGCCTGCTCGCCTTCGGCGTGCCGATGCGCGGTCTCGCGCGCTTCACCCGCACCGACACGGGAGCGGGTGTCGAGCTCGACTATCGGCCCGAGCGCGTGCCGGGCGACCCGGAGCTCAGGGAGGCGATGGCCGTGGCGCTCGCGCCAGCGGCGAGCGCGACGGCGCGCGAGCGCTTCGCCGCGCTCTGGCAGGCCAGGGTGCGAGCGATCCTCGTCGAGCGCGCCGACGCGCCGGGGCTCGTCGAGCAGGTGCTGGCCGCCGCCTGAGCCGGGAACATTCGCCGGCCTCGCGCGTTAGAGCGTACGGAGCCGGTCGTGACCGAGGACGCGCAAGACGACAACGCGCTCGCCGGCCGCGCCCGCGACGGCGACCGCGGCGCGTTCGCCGAGCTGGTGCGCCGCCACCAGGACCGGGTGTTCCGGTTCCTGCTGCGGCTGACCGGCTCGCGCGACGATGCGCTCGACCTCGCGCAGGACGCATTCCTGCGCGCGTGGCAGGCGCTGCCGGGGTGGCGGCCGGAGGCGAAGTTCGGGACCTGGCTGTTCCAGATCGCCCGCAACGCCGCGCTCGACCTGCTGCGGCGGCGCGGGACGGTCGAGGTCGCGACCGAGCCCGCCGCGCTGCCGGAGCGCTCGCGGCGCGGGGACGACCCGTTCGTGCGCCTGGACGGCGCGCAGCGGGTGCGGCTGCTCGAGCGGGTGCTCGCCGAGCTCTCGCCGGAGCACCGCGAGATCCTGCTCCTGCGGGAGATCGAGGAGATGGCGTACGACGAGATCGCGGCGACGCTCCACCTCACCGAAGGCACGGTGAAGTCGCGGCTCGCCCGGGCGCGGACCGCATTGTTGGAGAGATTCCGGCAGCTCGCCGGGGAGAACGGACATGACTGAGCCTGGAACTTGCCCGAGAATGGACGGCCTGTCGGCTTACGTCGACGACGCGCTGGCGCCGACCGAGCGCACCGCGCTCGACGCGCACCTCGCGACCTGCCCGGTCTGCGGCGCGGCGCTCGCCGAGCTCGCGCGGCTGCGGCAGACGTTCCGCGACCTGCCCGACGAGAAGCTCGCGTTCGATCTCGGCGCGGTCGTCCTCGGCCGGCTGCCCGCCGCGCTGCGCCCGGTCGCGCCGCGACCGCGGCGTCGGCTCTGGCAGCTCGCGCCGGTTTCGCTCGGCGCCGCGGCGGCGCTCGCCACCGGTCTGTACCTGGGCGCGCTGCTCTCCGGCGCCGCCGGCGTGGTGCAGCCACCCCGCCTCGCGGCGATGGCGGTGTTCGACGCCGTGCCGCCCGGCGCCGTGTGCCTCGGGCAGCCGTCGTGCTACGGGGGCGCCAAATGAACCGGCTCAAGCTCGCGCTTGCGCTGTCGCTGCTCGTGAACGCGGGCGTGTTCGGCGGCGTGCTGTACCAGTCGCTCGGCGGCGCGGCCGAGCGCTTTCCGGGGCTGCCCGCCTACCTCGGTCTCTCCGACGCGCAGCGCGCGCGGTGGGAGGTGCTCGAGCGGGATTTCATGCAGGACCTGTACGCGGTCTCGCGCGAGGTCGCGCTGCATCGCGAGCGGCTGATCCGAGGCGCGCTCGTCGAGCAGGCCGACGCCGCCGCGCTCGAGGCCGAGCGGGCGGCGATCGCGGCACTGCAGGCCGAGCAGCAGAAGCACGTCATCGCGCAGCTCCTGCGCGAGCGCGAGATCCTCGACGCCGCGCAGCGCGCGAAGCTCGCCCGGCTGCTGCTCGAGCAGGCGCCCGACGGCGCGCTCCCCATCGAACGCCTGCACCGCGACTGACGCGGCGTCCGCGCGGCGGCGGTCACCGCCGCCGCAGGCGCACCGCGGAGCGTGCGCGCCCGCCGCGCGTGCACGCCCGAGCGCGCCGTTGATCCGGATCACGTCCTCCGCGGGTCGTCGCATCGGCGCGGGTTGTCGCGGAACTTCCGCGCGCCGTGCTCGTTTGATGTGCACACGAGTGACGCGGCTCATGGGAGCCGCACAGCGACATAGCACACTCGGAACTCGCGAAGGAGCATGACCATGACGAAGTACGCCGCACTGTTGACCGCCGTCGCACTGGCCGCCGCCGCACCGCTCGCCTCCGCCGACACCGCGCAGCTCGAGCTGCTGCCGAAGGTCGGCGGCATCGAGCAAACGAAGTACGTGCCCGAGGCCGTCGCGCCGGCGGGCGCCGACGCGGACTTCTACGCGCACACCGGCGGCGTGTCGCCGCAGTAACCGGATGCGCGTCCTCGTGGCCGGCCCGGCGTACGCCGGGCCGGCCGCTTGGCGTACACGCGCCTGCGGCGCAGCCGCCGCTCGCCGCGGCAGTCGCGTCTTGATCCAGGTCACATCCTCCGGGAATCGGCGGCTCCGTAGCGTCGGCATGGAACTTCTTCCGAGCGCGTCCGTTTCATGAAGACACGAGCGACGCGGCTCAGGGGAGCCGCACTGCGCACCCGCACGCTCGGCGATTCGTTCGGAGAGAGACCGATGCAACCCGGTTGGAGAAAGAGCTTCATCGCAACCTGCGCCGCCGCGCTCATGGCTGGCGCCGCCGCCGTCCCCGCGCTCGCGGCCGGCGCGCACAGCCACGATCACGACGCCTTCCCGCGGCTCACGCTGAACCAGGGCAAGCAGTGGGGCACCGATGCACCGCTGCGCCAGGGGATGAGCGCGATCCGGCGCACCGTCGAGCCGCAGCTCGAGCGCGTGCACGCCGGGAAGGTGGACCAGACGGGCTACGCGCGCATGGCGGCCGACATCGAGGCGCAGGTCGCCTACATCGTCGGCAACTGCAAGCTCGATCTCGAGGCCGATGCGGTCCTGCACGCGATCATCGCCGAGCTCGGCGAGGGCGTCGATGCGCTCCAGGCCCGGGAGCACGGCGCGCGGCCCGAGCGGGGCATGGTGAAGATCGTTTCCGCGCTCAACAACTACGGGAAGTACTTCGACCATCCCGGCTGGAAACCGGTCGCGGCCGGGCATTGAGGCATCACAAGGAGATTGCGACATGAAACTCGAGATTCCGAAACCGCTGGTCGAGGAGCACGAGGCGCTCCACGCCGAGCTCAAGCGCGCGACCGGGCTGCCCGGTGCGACCGGAGAAGCGGCGCGCGCGGTGGCGAAGCTCATGCATCCCCACTTCGAGAAGGAAGAGGCGTACGCGCTGCCGCCGCTCGGCCTGCTCGCCGCGCTCGCCCGCGGCGAGGAGTCGCCGGGCATGCGCGAGGTGCTGCCGCTCACCGACCGTCTCGAGTCCGACCTCCCCGCGATGCTCGCCGAGCACCGCGCGATCGTCGCCGCGCTCGGCCGGCTCGCCGAAGCGGCGCGCGCCGAGCGGCACGACGAGGTGGTCGAGTTCGTGCGGGAGCTCAAGCTGCACGCGCAGGCCGAGGAGGCGGTCGCCTATCCGGCCGCGCTCCTCGTCGGCGAGTACGTGAAGCGGGTCCTGCGCGCGTAGGAAGGCCCGGGAGATCCGCAATGCCCGCTCGAATCGTGCGGACGCTGCGCCGCTACGGCCTCGCGCTCGGGCTTGCCGCGCTCGTCGGCGGGCTCGTCCTCTTCGCCGTCACGCGCGGGCCGCTCGCCCCGGTCGCGGTGCGGACCGCGCCGGCGGTCGAGCGCGATCTCGCGCCGCAGGTGTTCGGCATCGGCACCGTCGAGGCGCGGCGGGAGTACGCGGTCGGGCCGACCCAGCCCGGCCGCGTGCTGCGCATGCATGTCGACCACGGCGACCGGGTCGGCGCCGGGCAGGTGCTCGCCGAGATCGACCCGGTCGACCTCGGCGAGCGCGCCGCGGCGGCGCAGGCGGCCGCCGAGCGTGCGCGGCTCGCGATCACGGTGGCCGAGGCCGCGCTGCGCGAGGCGCGCAGCCGCGAGGAGCTC
>JAHDYJ010000171.1 GCA_023383795.1 Burkholderiales bacterium
CGGCACGTAGTCGGCGTCCCAGTAGCCCATCTGGGCGTATTTCAGGACTCCCGGCTTGTAGCGGTGCTGGGCGTCGCGAATCTTGGTGAGGCTGGTCCTGGCCGTCATCGGCGTTCCCTCCGGTCGAGCGCACGTTGACGCGCCTTGTATGTTAAGTATATTTGAATTATCTTATCCATCCATTCAGTCTAGCTTAACTCAATGCGCAACCTCACGCTCAAGCACCTGCGGCTGTTCGCGGCGGCGGCACGTGGCGGCAGCCTCGTGGCTGCGGCGAAGGCGTGCCACGTCACGCCGCCCGCCGTGACGATGCAGATGCAGCAGCTCGAGGTCGAGGCCGGCCTGCCCCTGTTCGAGCGTCACGGCCGCGGCTTTGCGCTCACGGCGGCGGGACGTGAGGTGCTGTCGGCCGCCGAACGGATCGACGCCGTGCTCGCCGATTGCGCCGCGGGCCTCGCTGGGCTGAAGGCGCTGGCGCGCGGCCGCGTCACGGTGGGCGTGGTGTCCACGGCGAAATACTTCGCGCCGCAGATGCTGGCGGCATTCGCGCGCCGCCATCCCGGCATCGACATCGAGCTGGTCATCGGCAATCGCGACGAGACCATTGCGGCGTTCAAGAACGGCCGGCTCGACGTCGCGGTGATGGGTCGGCCGCCCGAAGACGTGCCGGTCGAGAGCGCGCCGATCGGCCCCCACCCGCAGGTCGTGATCGCTCCGCCCGACCACCCGATGGTGCGCCGCCGCAAGATTTCGCCGCAGGAGCTCGCGGGCGAGACCCTGCTGATGCGGGAGACGGGATCCGGCACGCGTGCGGTGGCGGAGCGCTTTCTGACGTCACGCGGGCTTGCGCCGCGCATCGGCATGGAGATCAGCTCGAACGAGACCATCAAGCAGGCCGTGATGGCGGGTCTCGGCATCGCGTTCATCTCGGGGCATACCATCGCGGCGGAGATCGGCGACGGCCGGTTGGCGGTGCTCGACGTGGTCGGCCTTCCCGAGATCCGCCAATGGTTCGTGGTGCGCCCGGGGAGCAAGCGTCTGATGCCGGCGGCGCGGGTGCTGCGCGACTTCCTGGTGGCCGAGGGGAGAAGCTTCCTGCCGAGCCTCGAGGGCGTGCCCCGTGCCGACATGCCGGCGCCGGACCGCGCACCCCGGGGGCGTGCCGGGACCGGACGGACGCGTCAGCGCAGGCTGGGGTAGGGCGGACGCGGAATTGCCATGTGGGCGGCGCGCAGCGCCGCGGACCAGCGCTCGCGCAGGTCGTGGAAATAGGGCTCGCCCGGCTCGATGCGGTACTTCACCTCGGCCGCGCAGGCGTCGCGCCGCAGCACCAGGATGTCGATCGGCATGCCGACGCTGAGGTTGGAGCGCATGGTCGAATCGACCGAGATCAGCCCGATCTTGAGCGCGTCGAAGAGGTCGGTCGCGTAGCCGATGGCGCGATCGAGCACCGGCTTGCCGTACTTGTGCTCGCCGATCTGGAGATAGGGCGTGTCGGGCGTGCACTCGATGAAGTTGCCGGCCGCGTAGATCATGAACAGCCGCAGCGGGCCGCCCGCGATCTGGCCGCCGAGCAGGAACGAGACGTCGAACTTCACGTCGTTGGCCTCGAGCGCCGCGCCCTCGCTGTCGTGCAACTGGCGGATGGTGCGGCCGATGCGCTGCGCGGCCTGCAGCAAAGTGGGAGCGTTTAGCAGGGTCTCGACCTCGCCGGTCTCCCGGTTCTCGATGCCCTCGGAGAGCATGCTCACCACGGTCTGGCTGAGCGAGAGGTTGCCGGCCGAGGCGAGCGCGAGCAGGCGCTCGCCCGGCGTCTCGAACACGTGCAGCTTGCGGAACGTCGCGATGTTGTCGACGCCCGCATTGGTGCGGGTGTCGGCGATCATCACGAGGCCGTCGCGGACCAGGATCCCGCAGCAATAGGTCACGATTCGGACGCCCCCCTGTTCGGCCCGAGGTTATACCGGCGCGCGCGCGGGGGCCGCAACGCCGCGGCCGTGCCGAGGCGGATCAGCTCTGCACCTGGCGGGCGGCCTGATCGACCAGGAGGCGGACCGCCAGGCTCTCCGCGCCGCCGCCGTCGCGGGCGCCGCGCACCGGCGCCGCGCCCAGATAGTCGAGCCCGACCGCGACGCGCACATGGGCCTCGGTGGCACAGATCCCGTTCGCCGGGTCGAAGGCGACCCAGCCGAGCGCCGGGACATGGGCCTCGGCCCAGGCATGGCCCGCGTCCTGGGCGACGACGCCGTCGCTGCGATGGAAGTAGCCGCCCACGTAGCGGGCCGGAATGCCGAGCGCGCGCGCCGCCGCGACGAAGATGTGGGTGAGGTCCTGGCAGACGCCGCGCCCGAGCGCGAAGGCCTCGGCCGCGGTGGTGGCCGCGTGGGTCGGGTCGGTGTCGAAGACGACGTCGCGATGCAGCCGCGCCAGCATCTCATGCAGCGTCGCGAGCGGGTCGGCGCCGGCCGCGGCGCGCGCGTCCGCCGCGAAACCCGCGATCGCCGCGTCGGGCGCGGTCAGCGCCGTCTCGCGCAGATAGAGGCTCGGCGGAAAGCGCTCGACCGCGCCGCGGATCAGGCCGCCCGTGTCCTGGGTCTCGACCTCGCCCTCCACCAGCACGGTGAGCGCTACGAACGGCCCGTCGGCCGTGAACACGTGGGCGATGTTGCCGAAGGCGTCCTCCTGGGCGTCGAGCCGGCAGTCCTCCGACACGTCGATGCGCCAGTCGACGACGAACTGGCCATCGTGGTTGCGCGGGGTGAGCCGCAGCATCTGGATCACGCCGCCCACCGGGACGTCGTAGTGATAGGTGGTGTCGTGGCGGATGCGGATGCGCAAGCGCGGGGTCCTCGAAGAGAGGGGGATCTTTCGGGATAATGATGTCGAAGTCCATACGCAGCCCGTGGGGTGCAATCGCCGCACCCAGGTCCGGCTTGCCCGACCTGGGCATGATCAATGTGCAAGTCGGCGACAGCCGACTTGCATGCGGCGTATTGCACCGGCCGCGTGCTCGTATGCGCCGGCGCTGCAATACCGGGCTTCGCACCCATTGCACCCTACGATCCTGCGCACGCCTCACACCAGATACTGCTCCGCGATCGCGGCGCCCAGGCGGTTGTTGTCGGCGATGAAGCCGCCGATGAACTCGTGCAGGCCGCTCTGGAAGATGCCGTCCATGCGGCTGTTCTGGAGGCGGGTGCGCACCGCGCGCGCCTGGCGCTGGGCCGGGCCCTGCCGGCCGTAGGCGCGGGCGATGGAGTCGAGATTGCGCACGATGTTCTCGTAGCAGCTCGCGAGCGAGCGCGGCATCTGGTCGTTGAGGATCAGGAGGTCGGCGACCAGCCAGGGCTTCACGCTCTCGCGGTAGACCCAGTGGTAGGCGGTGAGCGCGGAGACCGAGCGCAGGATCGCGGCCCACTGGAAATAGTCGAGCGGCCCGCCGACATGCTCGTGCGCCGGGAGCAGCATGTGGTACTTCACGTCGAGGATGCGCGCGGTGTTGTCGGCGCGCTCGAGATAGACGCCGAGGCGCGAGAACCAGTAGGCGTCGTTGCGCAGCATGGTTCGGTAAGCCGAGCCGTCGAAGCGCAGCGAGCATTCCTGCACCCAGCGCAGGAAGCGCGCGATCTCCTCGCGCGACATCGACGACGGCTGGAAGCGCCTGAGCTCGAGCCAGGTCTCGTTGATCGCCTCCCACATCTCGATGGTCAGCGCGGTGCGCATCGCGCGCGCGTTGGAACGCGCGACCTCGAAGCAGGAGCGGATCGAGGAGGGATTGTCGGGCGAGAAGGCGAGGAACTCGGTGACCGATTCCTCGTTCGCCTCCTTGTGGGCCGCGAAGAAGGCGCCGGCGCAGCCGGCGGTCGCGACCGCGGAATCCCATTCGTTGGTGGTGCCGCCATAGGCGATCGGCAGCGCGGACAGGCGCTGCGTCGCCTCGAGGATGCGGGCGAGATACTCGGCCCGCTCCACGTAGCGCGAGACCCAGTAGAGATTGTCGGCGGTCCGCGCGAGCATGCTAAGGCCCTTGTTGGCGCATGTTCTTGTCGGCGAACCGGTGTCCACTTCGCCGGAACATGCGCTATGCGTCCAGCACCCAGGTGTCCTTGGTCCCGCCGCCCTGGCTGGAATTGACCACCAGCGAGTCCTTCTTCAGCGCGACGCGCGTGAGCCCGCCCGGCACGATCCGCACGCGGTCGCGCCCGGTGAGCACGAAGGGCCGCAGGTCCACGTGGCGCGGCGCGATGCCTTCCTCGACGCAGGTCGGCACCGTCGAGAGCGCCAGCGTCGGCTGCGCGATGAAGCCCTTCGGGTCGCGCTCGAGCCGGGCGCGGAAGGCCGCCAGCGTCGCCTTGTCGGCGCGCGGGCCGATCAGCATGCCGTAGCCGCCCGAGCCGTGCACCTCCTTGACGACCAGCTCGGAGAGGTGCGCGAGCACGTAGGCGAGATGCCCGGGCTCGCGGCAGCGCCAGGTCGGAACGTTCTTCAGGATCGGCTCCTCGCCGAGATAGAACCTCACGATCTCGGGCATGTAGCTGTAGACCGCCTTGTCGTCGGCGACGCCGGTGCCGACCGCGTTCGCCAGCGTGACATTGCCGGCCACGTAGGCCGACATCAGGCCGGGCACGCCGAGCGCGGAGTCCGGACGGAAGGCGAGGGGATCGAGGAAGTCGTCGTCGATGCGGCGATAGATGACGTCGACGCGCTTGAGCCCCTCGGTCGTGCGCATGTAGACGATCTCGCCCTTGACCAGGAGGTCGCGGCCCTCGACCAGCTCGACGCCGAGCTTGTCGGCGAGGAAGGAGTGCTCGTAATAGGCCGAGTTGTAGATGCCGGGGGTGAGCAGCACCACGGTCGGATCGGCGGCCGCGGTCGCGGGCGCGGCCGACTTGAGCGTGGCGAGCAGCTCGTCGGGATAGTTCTCGACCGGCGCCACGCGGTGGCGCGCGAACAGGTCCGGGAACAGCCGCATCATGACCTCCCGGTTCTCCAGCATGTAGGAGACGCCGGAGGGCGTGCGGACATTGTCCTCGAGCACGTAGAAGCTGTCGGCGTCCACGCGCACCACGTCGACGCCGGCGATGAAGACGTAGATGTCGTGGGGCACGCGCTGCGCGTTCATCTCGGGCCGGAACACCGGGTTCTGGAACACCAGATCCTCGGGCACGATGCCGGCGCGCAGCACCTCGCGCTTGCCGTAGACGTCCTTGACGTAGGCGTTGAGCGCCTTGACGCGCTGCTCGAGGCCGCGCGTGAGCGTCGCCCATTCCGAGGCCGCGAGGATGCGCGGCACGACGTCGAAGGGGATCAGCCGCTCGCTCGCGTCGGCCTCGCCGTAGACCGCGAAGGTGATGCCGATGCGCCGGAACAGAAGCTCGGCCTCGCGCATGCGCTGCGGCAGGAAGCCGGGCGGCAGCTCGCCGAGCCAGCGGGCGAGCTGGAGATAGGCGGGACGCAAGTCCCCGCCGCTTCCCCTCATCTCGTCGAACGCAGCCGGCATCGCGGCCATGGTCCCGGAACGATCCTTTCGGCTCATGGTGCGTTGCAAGCCTCGCGCCAACCCTTCAGGGGGCCAGCCTGCCACTTTCCGGGTCCGATTGCCCAGGAATTGGGCGGGACGTGATGACGCGCAGGGCGGTCGCGCCGCGGTCAGGGCGCGACCACGATCACCTCGTCGTCCGGCGCGGCGGCGAACAGGCGCTCCACCTCGGCGGCGCGGCGCGCGAGCGCGAGGCGCTGGTTGATGTAGCCCTTGTCGGTGATTTCGTTGGCATCGATCGAGGGCGTGTCGGGGAGGAGGAGCGCGCGCACGATGCGCTCCGAGGAGGCCGGATGGGTGGCGTTCCAGCGCGCGAGCGCCTCGCGCACATGGGCGCGCACGGCGGCGTGGCGCGCGAGCGCGGCGAGCTCCGTCGGCGCGCCCTCGCCGATCAGCTTCTGGCAGCCGGCCGGATTGACCCAGGCGAGCAGCCCGATGCCAGCGCGGTCGGCGCCGGCCCCGATCGCGTCCTGCAGCGCCGGCGTCGCGGCCGCGAGGGCGCCGACGCGGACGGTGCCGACATGCACCCAGGTGCCGGTGGTGAGCTTGAAGTCCTCGGCGAGCCGGCCGTCGAACACGACGCCCCGGGCGGGATCCGCCGGATCGGCGAGCTTCACGGCGTCGCCCGGCATGTAGAAGCCGTCCTCGTCGAACGCCGCGGCCGTCAGGTCGGGGCGCTTCCAGTAGCCGGGCGTGACGTTCGGCCCGCGCACGCGGACCTCGACCTTGGCGCCGTTCGGGACGAGCTTCAGCTCGGTGCCGGGCACCGGCACGCCGATATTGCCGGCGCGCTCGATGAAGTAGTGCGCTGCGGTGGCCAGCGGCGCGGTCTCGGTGGTGCCCCAGGACGAGGTCATGGGCATGCGCGCGCCGATGGTGCGCAGCGACACGGCCTCGAGCCGCTCCCAGAGGTCCTGGGGCAGCGCCGCGCCGGCATAGAAGATCAGGCGCAGGGAGGCGAAGAAGGTGCGCGCCAGCGCGGCGTCGCCTTCGAGGTGGGGGAGCAGCGCCGCATAGCCGGCCGGCACGTTGAAGTAGATGGTCGGCGAGACCTCGG
>JAHDYJ010000172.1 GCA_023383795.1 Burkholderiales bacterium
CTTGCGCGCCGACCCTCGCGGGCGCCTCGCCATCATCTCGATCCCCTGTGAGAAATCCGGGCTAGCCGTCGCGGTCGCTGTCGGCGCCGTGCTCGTGCAGCCACTGATCGAGGTCGGCGTCGTCGTCCTCGTCCGGTGCGAGCCACTCGTCGAGCGCATCCTCGCCCGGCTCCTCCATGGCCTGGATGGCGCGCTCGCGCGCCGAAGCGGGCGCGGCGCGCTGTGCGGCCCGCCGGCTGGCGTCCTGCCCGGAGGGCGGACCGCCGGTCGCTCGCTGGCGTGCTTGGGTCGCACGGCCCGCACGCTTCGATTTCGTCATCCTACCTCCTCTCCGGCGTCGGGCCCGTTGCGATCGTGCTCGACCCTCGCGCGCGCCGGGATGGCGTCTTGTGGTGTTGCCGCTTCCGCACCGAGAGCTCAGCGGAGAAGCGCCCCCTTCGGTTCGCGTCGCGCGCAGCGCGCCGTCGACACAAGCCCGCATCCTACTCCCATCCACGCGTCATAACGCAATCAGTTTTTTTGTGGAGCGAGCGTTTCGCGACGATGCCGCGGGCGCGAAGCAAACACCACGCCGGATCGCGCCGAATTCGAACGCGCGTGCGCGCTCGCGCGAACGCGGCGCGACACGGCTCCCGATGCGACGAAGCGCTCACTCTCCCGCGTGAAGACGGAAGCGACGACGGCAGCGACGTTCGCGGCGACGCCCGCCGGCTGAAGGCGCGGACCGTGGAAGCGTTGCGACTCGCCGCACGCATGCGTATCGCGCCGCGATGCGGCCGTGCGGGCGGCGGCGTGTCGCGCAGGCCCGCGAGGACAACCGGTAGAATCAACGACATGCTTTCGCTTTCCGCGCACCGCCTGGCCGTGGCGCCGATGATGGACTGGACGGACCGGCACTGCCGGTACTTCCATCGGCTGCTCGCGCCTCGCGCGTGGCTCTATTCCGAGATGATCACGACCGGCGCGCTCCTGCATGGTGATGCGGCGCGGCATCTGGAGTTCGACCCGGCCGAGCAGCCTGTCGCGCTGCAGCTCGGCGGCTCGGAGCCCGACGAGCTCGCCGCCTGCGCCAGGCTCGCCGAGCGGTGGGGCTACGCGGAGGTGAACCTCAACTGCGGCTGCCCGTCGGTGCGCGTGCAGCGCGGCGCCTTCGGCGCCTGCCTGATGGCCGAGCCGGAACTGGTCGCCGACTGCGTGAAGGCGATGCGGGACGCCGTGTCGATCCCGGTGACGGTCAAGCACCGCATCGGGCTCGGCCGCGACGAAGACTACGCCTTCGTCCGCGCGTTCGTGGAGACGCTCGCGCGCGCCGGGTGCCGCACGTTCTTCGTGCACGCACGCAACGCGTGGCTGACCGGCCTCTCGCCCAGGGAGAATCGCGAGATCCCGCCGCTGCGCTACGACGTCGCGCACCGGCTCAAGCGCGAGCTGCCCGAGCTCGAGATCGTGGTGAACGGCGGCATCGCGACCGTGGGCGACGTCGAGCGAGAGCTCGCGCGGGTCGACGGCGTGATGCTCGGCCGCGCCGCGTATCACAACCCGTGGCTGCTCGTCGCGCTGGAGGCCGGCGTCTTCGGCGGACGCGCTCCGCGCTGCCGCGCGGAGGTGGCCGAAGCGATGGCGGCATACGCCGCGCGCCACGTGGCCGGCGGCGGCAACCTGCGGCAGGTGACGCGGCACATGCTCGGCCTCTTCCACGGCCAGCACGGCGCGCGCACGTGGCGCCGGACGCTTTCGGATCCGCAGTGGCTCGACGGCGGCGATCCGGCCCGGCTCGCCGAGCTCGCGCGCGCGCTCGAGGCCGCCGCCGAGCCCCTGGTCGCATGATCCGGGCCGCCCAGGCCGGGCCCTCGCGTCGGCTGCCGCGCCTGCCGCCCGGCGTCGCGCTCGCGCTCGCCGTGTGGCTCGGGCCGGCCGCGGCGCAGAAGACGCAGCCGGACGCCCCGTTCATCCCGACGCCGCCCGCGGTCGTGGCCGAGATGCTGCGCGTGGCCTCGGTCGGCGCATACGACGTGGTCTACGACCTCGGCGCCGGCGACGGGCGCGTCGTCATCGCGGCCGCGAAGGAGCATGGCGCGCGCGGCGTCGGCATCGAGCTCGATCCGGCGCTCGTCGCGCGCGCCGAGGCGGCGGCGCGGCGCGCCGGCGTCGCCGGCCGCGTGCGGTTCGTCCGGCAGGATCTGTTCCAGGCCGACCTGTCGGAGGCAACCGTCGTGACGCTCTATCTCCTGCCGGTCCTGAACCACGCGCTCGGCCCGAAGCTGCAGCGGCTGCGGCCGGGCACCCGCATCGTCTCGCACGACTTCCCGATCGGCGACTGGGAGCCCGATCACGTGTCGGTCGTGCAGGGCAAGCGCGTCTATCTCTGGATCGTCCGGCGGCAGTAGTCCTCAGTGGCGTCCGCCCGGCGCGAGCACCAGGTGGAACCGCGACGAGTCGACGTGGACGAGCTCGCGCAGCCCGTCGCTGACCACGACCGAGATGCGATCGCCGTGGCGCGCAAGGCGCCGGAGCAGCCGCTCGAGGTGCGCCCGCTCCTGCTCGCGGAAGGCCTCGATCCGCAGCGTCAGCGTCGCGGTGCTGCGGCGGAGCACGCGCTCGACCGGCCGCGCGGCGCGCGCGAAGAAGCGCCGGTCGGGCCAGTTCTTCACCTCGAGCTCGAGCGTCGGCGCCCCGGCGTGCTCGCCGCCGAACCAGGTGAGCGCCACCGTGCCCTCGCGCAGGTAACGCGCGAGCGCGCGCGAGAGCGCGCGGCCGAGCCGCTCGGCCGCCGCGGCATGCCGCGCGACCGCGACGTCGAAGTGCCGCCGCACGTAGTCGCGCATGGCGAGGGCGCAGATCCAGTCGAGGATCGCGAGCGGGATCTTGCGCGGCGCCGCGAGCGGCAGGCTGCGCAGGAAGTGGTAGATGCGGCGCGGCCCGCCGCGCAGCAGGCCTTTCGTCGCGAGCCGCCATACGATCAGCGCCCGGTCGCGCGCGCCGAACGTCCCGCGGTAGAGCGGCCGTCCCATGTGCGCGGTCTTGGCGCGGACGCGATCGGCGATCGCGCGGTCGTCGAGCAGCCGCGCGTAGAGGGCCCGGTACCCCGCGACCATCTCCGCGTAGCCCATGCGCTTCGGCACCAGGTTCGTGCCGAGCTTGCAGTTGTCCGAGTGTGCGTCGTCGGGGATCAGCCGGCCCTCGCGCTCGAGCCGCGTCCAGAGCGGGGTCTTCGGCAGCGCCTTCAGCAGCCCCACCATCGCCGCCTGTATGCCCGAGTCCTGGATGAAGCGGTACTGCCGCTCGAAGGCGTCCAGCGTGTCGTTGTCGAAGCCGACGATGAAGCCGGCCAGCACGTCGATGCCGTGGCCGTAGATGCGCCGCACCGACGTGAGCGCGTCCTCGTTCATGTTCTGCGTCTTGTGCGTCTCCTTCAGGCTCGCCGCGTCGGGCGATTCGATGCCGATGAACACCCATTCGAACCCGGCGGCGCGGAAGAGCTCGAGGAGCTCGGCGTCCTGCGCCAGGTTGATCGACGCCTCGGTGCCGAACGAGAAGCGCCAGCCGTGGCGGCGCTGGTACTCGACCAGAAAGCGCAGCAGCGTCTTCGCCGCCGCCTTGTTGCCGATCAGGTTGTCGTCGACGAAGAAGACGTTGCGCACGCCGCGCCGGCGCAGCTCGTCGAGCTCGCGGCCGATCTGCTCGGGGGGCTTGAAGCGCGGCTTGCGGCCGAACATGACGATGATGTCGCAGAACTCGCAGCGGTACGGGCAGCCGCGCGAGAACTGCAGCGTGGCGGTCGTGTATGCCTCGAGCCGCAGCAGGTCGAAGCGCGGCACCGGGGAGTCGGCGAGCGACACGGCCCCGGTCTCGCGATAGAGCGCGCGCGGCCGGCCGGCCGCGAAGTCGCGGCAGAAGTCCGGCCAGATGTACTCGGCCTCGCCGCACACCACCGTATCGGCGTGCGCCTCGTAGGCCTCCGGGCAGAGCGAGGCGTAGCTGCCGCCGGCGACGACGTAGTACCCGCGGCCGCGGTAATAGGCGAGCAGCTCCTTCTGCCGCGGATGCTGCACCCCCATGCCGCACACGCCGACGATGTCCGCCGCCGGCGCGAGCGGCACGGTCTCGACGTTCTCGTCGACGATCGTCACCTCCCAGCCGGGCGGGCAGAGCGCGGCGAGCGTGGCGAGGCCGAGCGGCGGGTTGACCGCGCGCTTGCCTGGCAGGATCTCGCCCACCGCCCAGCGGAAGCTCCAGAAGCTCTCGGGGAACCGCGGGTTGATCAGGAGCAGCCGGACCGGCCGCGCCGGCGTGGCGTTCAGGAGCGGTCCGGGTGCCTCGGATTGGGCCGTGTCGTTCATTGTTGTCCGTCGCGCGTAGCCCGCGCCGATGCCATCGGGCATCATGGCGGCCGCACGACCGTCGCGTTGTGATGCAGATCACGCGGCCCGGCGCGGCGCGGGTCCCGTGTATCCTGCTCACTCGGCGGCCGCCGCGCGGCCGACCCAGCCTGCGAGGTACTCATGAAGGCCAGCAAACCGATCGCTGCCGGCGCGGCGGACTCCGTGTCGGAGCGCATCCGCGCGCGGCTCTCCGCCGCCGGGAAGCGCTTCCACGCCAACGACAACATCGCCGATTTCATCGAGGGCGACGCCGAGCTCGCCGCGCTCGAGGCCGAGGTCGCGGCGAAGGCGCAGGCGCTGCTCGAGACCTTGGTGATCGACACCGAGAGCGATCACAACACCCAGGGCACCGCGCACCGGATGGCGCGGATGTTCCTGCACGAGGTGTTCCGCGGCCGCTACCACCCGATGCCCAAGGTCACCGAGTTCCCCAACGCCGAGCGGGTGAACGAGCTGATGATCGTCGGCCCGATCACCGTGCGCAGCGCGTGCTCGCATCACATGGTGCCGATCCTCGGCAAGCTGTGGATCGGCGTGCTGCCGAACGAGCGCTCGAACCTGATCGGCCTGTCGAAGTACTCGCGCATCGCCAACTGGATCATGAGCCGCCCGCAGATCCAGGAGGAGGCGGTGATGCAGCTCGCGGACTTGCTCGAGGCCCGCATGCGCCCCGACGGCCTGGCGCTCGTGATCGAGGCCGACCACTTCTGCACCCAGTGGCGCGGGGTGAAGGACGAGTCGCACATGGTGAACAGCGTCATGCGGGGCGCGTTCCTGCAGAACACGGCGCTGCGACGGGAGTTCCTGCAGCTCGTGCGCTCCTGAGCGAACGCGCCCGACCCGGGGGATCTACAAGGGGGCATCGCCGGATCGGCGCCGCTCGCCGCGCACGCGCGCGAAGAGCGCGAGCAGGAGCGCGAACGCGGCGCTCCAGAGCAGCGCCGCGATCCAGAGCAGCGCGAGCGGATCGCCTACGCCGAGCCCCGCGAACGCCCGCACCGGCGCCGCCGCCGCGAGGAGCAGCGTGCCCCAGACCGGCAGGCGCGCGCGCGCCGGGTCGCGCCGCGCCTTGCGCAGCCACGTCGCGGCCATCACGTTCAGCGTGAGCGTGCCGAGGGCGCCGATCGCGAGGACGTGCAGCGCCTCGGTCTGGCGGCGGCCGGTCGCGAGCGCGGCGCCGAGCAGAGCCAGCCCCACCGCGAGCCATCCGTAACCCGCGGCGAGGCAGGCGATGTCGGGCCGGCCGCGCAGCGCCCACAACCGCCAGCGCCACAGCCGCGCGCCCGCAAGCAGCCCGGCCGCGACGCCCGCCGCGCCGCCGAGCGCCGGCGCTCCGGCAAGCGTGGCGGCGGCCGCGAGCGCGGTGGCGACGATCAGCGCGGCTTCGATGCGCGGCTGCACCCGCGCCTCGAGGCTGCCACCCTGGCGGTAGAACTGGCCGGCGGCGGCCGGCGCGATGATGCGCCCGCCCATGAAGAGCAGCAGCAGCGCGAACAGGAGGACGGCCCCGAACAGCACGGCGCGCTCGCCCGGCGCGACGCGCGCGACCACGTGATACCCGATGCCCGCCGCGCAGATCGACACGAGCACCGCAGGCAGCGCGAGGTTGCGCAGCTTCTTCGCCGCCCCCAGCATGCGCGGGGCGATCTGCACGGCGAGCAGCGCGGCGAACGCCGCATCGGCGAGGGACGCCACGGCGCCGAACGGCGACCACAGGAACGCGACGCGCGCGATCGCCCAAAGGGCGAGCAGCGCGCCGAGGCGCGCCCCGGTCAGCGCGCCGAGCTGGTTGCCGGCGATCACCGCGAGCGCGAACCCGAACAGCATCTCGTGCGCGTGCCCGCTCGGGCTGGCGAGGCCCGGCAGGGCGTCGGTGAGCCCGGTCATCGCGCCGAGCGAGGCGGGCGCGGCGAATGCCGCGTCGGCGGGATAGAAGAGCGCGTTGGCGGCGAGAAGCCGCGGCGGCTCCCGGCCTTCCCCGTGCGCGGCGCGCGCGGCCGGGTCCTCCGCGCGCCCGCCGGGCGCGGCCCGCGACGCACGGCCGCGTTCGCCGGAACGGCTCGCCGCCGGATCCCGCACCGCGCGCGCGCGCCTCAGGCCGCGGGCGCGCCGGCGGCCAGCGCGTCGAGCAGCTCGGCGCGGCGCTTGCGCGCGCGCTCGAGCGATCTCGCGCGCACCGGCCCGAAGCCGCGCACGTGCT
>JAHDYJ010000173.1 GCA_023383795.1 Burkholderiales bacterium
CCTCGTCGGCCGTGGTGCGCGCGTCACGGTGATCGACGCCTTCCTGCCGGAGACGGGAGCGAATCCCGCCAATCTCGAAGGGCTCGAACCGCGCGTGGTGCGCGCCGATCTGCGCCGCGACCCGATCGAGCCCGCGCTCGAAGGCGCGGACGCGATCTTCCACCTCGCCGCACAGACGAGCCACATGGACAGCCAGGCCGATCCGCGCGGCGATCTCGCGCAGAACGCCGATGCGACCTTGCGCCTGATCCTGGCCGCGCGCACGGTCGTGCCCGGCGCGCGCGTGGTGCACGCCTCGACGCGCCAGCTCTACGGCCGGCCGCGCGCGCTGCCGGTGGCGGAGGACCACCCGGTCGATCCGCCGGATGCGAATGCGGTCGGCAAATGGGCCGCCGAGCAGTACTGGCTGCTCGAGCACAAGGTGCACCTCCGGCCCGTCGTCTCGCTCAGGCTGACCAACTGCTACGGCCCTGGGCTGCGCGTGAAGGACCATCGCCAGACCTTCCTCGGCCTCTGGGTGCGCCGCGTGATCGAGGGCGAGCCGTTCGAGGTGTGGGGCGGCGAGCAGAGGCGCGATCTCGCCTATGCCGACGACGTGGCCGAGGCGTTCCTCGCCGCCGCCGGCGCGCCGGCGGGAATCTACAATCTCGGCGGTTCGCCGCCCGTCTCGCTGCGCGAGCTTGCCGAGGCGCTGGTGGCGGCGAACGGTGGCGGCCGCTACGTGGTGAAGGAGTTCCCGGCCGAGCGCGCGAAGATCGACATCGGCTCCTACGTCGCCGACGACTCCCGCTTCCGTGCAGCGACCGGCTGGACGCCGAAGGTCGGGCTCGCCGAGGGGCTGCGCCGCACGCTCGACTGGTTCCGCCCGCGCCTCGACCGCTATCTCTGAAAGATCCGCGTCATGAACGTTCCGACCCCGGCCGTCACCATCCCGCAGGCCGATCCTGGCGCCGCGTACCGCGCGCTCAAGGGCCCGATCGACGCCGCGGTCGCGCGCGTGCTGGCGAGCGGCTGGTACATCCTCGGCCGCGAATGCGCGGCCTTCGAGGAGGCATTCGCGCGCTGGCAGGGGGCGGCGCGCGCGATCGGGGTCGCGAACGGCACGGACGCGATCGCGCTGATCCTGCGCGGCCTGGGGATCGGCCCGGGCGACGCGGTCGCGACCGTCTCGCACACCGCCGTCGCCACCGTCGCCGCGATCGAGATGGTCGGCGCCACCCCGGTGCTGATCGACATCGATCCGGCGACGTACACGATGGACCCGGCCGAGCTCGAGGCGGTGCTGCGCGCCCCGCCCGCCTTCCTGCCGCCGATCCGCGCGGTGATCCCGGTGCATCTCTACGGCCAGCCCGCGGCGATCGAGGCGATCCTTGCGCTCGCTGCGCGCCACGGCCTCGCCGTGATCGAGGACTGCGCGCAGTGCCACGGCGCGATGGTCGGCAACCGCAAGTCCGGCACGCTCGGTGCGGCCGCCGCCTTCAGCCTCTACCCGACCAAGAACCTGGGCGCGCTCGGCGATGGCGGCGTGATCGCGACCGACGACGCGGCGCTGGCGGATCGCATCGCGGCACTCCGCCAGTACGGCTGGAGGGAGCGCTACGTCAGCGACCTTGCCGGCGTGAACTCGCGGCTCGACGAGGTGCAGGCGGCGATCCTGAGCGTGAAGCTCGCGCATCTCGACGCCGCGAACGCGCGCCGCCAGGAGATCGCCGCGCGCTACGACGCCGCGCTCGCCGGCACCGGCTTCGCCCCGCCCGCGCGCCGGCCGGGGGCCACGCACGTGTTCCACCAGTACGTGATCCGCTGCGCCGACCGCGCCGCGGTGCAGGCGCGGTTCCGCAGCCGCGGCATCGGCACGAACGTGCACTATCCCGTGCCGGTGCACGCCCAGCCCGCCTATCGCGGGCGCGTGGCCCTCGGACCGGCCGCGTGCCGCGCGACCGAGCGCGCCGCCGCCGAGGTGCTCAGCCTGCCGATGTTCCCGGAACTGACCGACCCGCAGGTCGAGGAGGTCTGCGCGGCGATCCGCACCCTTGCCGGGTAGCCGCACAGGGCGCACGCTCCCTGGCGCCGGGGCAACGCGCCAACGAGGAAGCGCCATGATCCGCCGACGCACCGTTGTGGCTGCCTTGCCGGCCGCCCTCACCCTCCCTGCGCTCGCCCAGCCGGTCTTCAACCGCGCGCTCCGCATCGTTGTTCCGTTCGCGCCGGGGGGCAGTTCCGACATCCTGGCCCGCCTGATGGCGCCGAAGCTGACCGAAGCGCTCGGCCAGACGGTGGTGGTGGAGAACCGCGCCGGCGCGAACGGCCATATCGGCGCCGAGGCCGTCGCGCGCGCGCAGAAGGACGGGCACACGCTGCTGATCACCGACGTCTCGAGCCTCGCGATCGCGCCGAGCCTCTTGAAGTCGATGCCCTACGACCCGCTGAAGGACCTCGCGCCGGTCACGATGGTCGCCTTCGCGCCGTACATCTTCGGCGTGCACCCCTCCGTGCCTGCGACCGACGTGCCGTCCTTCGTCGCCCATGCCAAGGCGAATCCCGGCAAGCTCAATCTCGCGCACAGCGGCATCGGCGCGGCGAACCACCTCACGGGGATCGTGCTGGCGAAGCATTTCGGCTTCACCTGGGAGTATGTGCCCTATCGCGGCGGGGCGGCGGCAATCCAGGCGGTGGTGCAGAACGACTGCCAGGCGCTGCTGAACGGCGCGACCGCGACCCAGCCCTTCGTCACCTCCGGCCAGCTGCGCGGGATCGCGGTGTCCGGCACCGAACGGCTGCCCGCGCTGCCGGAGACGCGGAACTTCGGCGAGCTCGGCCTGCCGAAGCTGCTGGTCGAGAGCGGCACCTGGCAGGGCATCCTGACCACCGGCGGCACCCCCGCCCCGGTGGTGGCGGCGCTGCACCGCGCCGTCACCGGCGTGCTCGCGGATGCCGCGATCGTCGAGCGGATCAACCAGATCGGCGGCGGCGTGCGCACCATGCAGCCCGAGGCGTTCGGCGCGTGGCTCGCCGCCAGCACGCAGGACTGGGGCCACGTCGTGCGCGAGAACAACGTGACCGTGGAATAGCGGCTCAGGCGGCGCGCGCGTCCTCGCGGATCATGCCGGCCGCGCGCTCGGCGACCATCAGCACCGCCGGCTGGATATTGGAGGAGGGCACAAGCGGGAAGACGCTCGCGTCCGCCACGCGCAGCCCGGCCACGCCCTTCACGCGCAGCCGCGCGTCCAGGGGTGCCGCGTCATCGTCGCCCATCCGCACCGTTCCGCAGGGGTGATAGACGGTCGAGGCGGCCTCGCGCACCCAGGCCGCGATCGCCGCATCGTCCGCGACCGTCGGCCCCGGCATCAGCTCCGCCTCGACCAGCTCCGCGAGCGGCCGCGAGGCGGTGATCCGGCGCGCGAGCTTCACCGCCTCGACCGCGACGAACAGGTCGTTCGGCGCCGAGAGATAGTTCGGCACGATGCGCGGATGCGCCTCCGGGTCGGGCGAGGCGAGTGCGATCTCGCCGCGGCTGTCCGGGCGGCACTGGCCGACCACCAGGGCGATGCCGGGGTGCGGGTGCAGCCCCTCGGCCATCGTCGTGAAGCTGAAGTTGATGAACTGGATCTGCACGTCGGGCTCCTCGGCGCCCGGCGTGACGCGCGCGAAGAGGGACGCCTCCGAGGCGCCGACCGCGAGCGGGCCGCGGCGCGCGAACAGCCAGCGCGCGCCCATGCGCAGATAGCCGAGCCAGGAGGCGGTGTACTCGTTCATCGTCCCGGCGGGGCGCGTGCGGAACGGCATGCGCACGACCAGGTGGTCCTGCAGGTTCTGCCCCACGCCCGGCGCGTGCAGCACCGGCGCGATGCCGAACTCCGCGAGCCGCGCGGCATCGCCGATGCCGGAATGCATCAGGAGTTTCGGGCTCTCGATCGCGCCGGCCGAGACGATCACCTCGCGCCGTGCCGTCCAGCGCGCGGGTCCCGCGGGGCCGCGCCCCTCCACCGCCCGCGCGCGCCCCTCGGCGACCACCACGCGATGCGCGCGCACGCCGGTCAGCACGCGCAGGTTCGGTCGCGACCGCGCCGGCTTGAGGTAGGCGCGTGCCGAGCTGATGCGCCGCCCGCCGCTGACGTTCAGCGGATTGGGTGCCGCCCCCTCGTACCAGGCGCCGTTGAAGTCGGGACAGGCGGGCTGGCCCGCCGCCAGGCAGGCGGCGACGAAGGCGCGCCCGGCCGGCGAGAGGTCGCGCGTCGGGCCGTTGCGGATCGGTCCCTCGGTGCCGTGCAGCTCGGAGGGCGGCCCCTCCCAGGTCTCGATCGCCTTGAAGGCCGGCAGGCACGCCTCGTAGGACCAGCCGCGCGCGCCCGCCTGCGCCCAGCGGTCGTAGTCGCGCGGGGATCCGCGCAGGAAGACGAGCCCGTTGATCGAGCCCGACCCGCCCAGCACCTTGCCGCGCGGCCACTTGATGCGCCGCCCGGCGAGCTCGGGCTCGGGCTCGGTCTCGTACTTCCAGTCGAAGATGCCGGAGAGGAACAGCTTGGCGTAGCCGGCGGGGATGTGGATCCAGTGGTGCCGGTCCTCCGGCCCCGCCTCGAGCAGCGTCACCGTGACCGACGGGTCCTCGGAGAGCCGCGCGGCGAGCACGCAGCCCGCGCTGCCGCCACCGACGATCACGTAGTCCGACTCCGAACTCTCCGTCACGCCGCGTCCTCCGCTGTCGCGGCGCGCACGGTATCGGCCCCGGGCTTGGGGTCAACACATGCTGGCGCCGATCGGCTTCGCAGGCGCACAATGGCCGGCATGGGCGACCTTCCCGCGACGCCGCTCCCGGACGCGGCCGTCGAGGACCTGCTCGGCCTGGTCGAGCGGGCGCGTGCCGCTGCCGCGCAGGATCCGTTCGGCAACCCGGTGCTCTCGGTCGCGCTCGCGCTCAGCCGGCGCATCGACGACGGCTCGCTCGATGCCGCCTCGGTGGCGGCGCTGCTGCGCCGCCTCGCCGACGATGCGTTCCGCGACCGGTCCGGGCGGCTCGCCCGCTATGTCGGCGAGACCGGTCCGGACCAGTTCGCCCGGCTCGCCGCGCGCATCGTCCGCCCCGACCCGGCCGACAGCCCGGTGCCCTGGGCCGGCTACCGCGCCGCGGTCGAGCGGCCGCGCTTCGCCGCCGTGTTCACCGCGCACCCGACCTTCTCGATGCCCTTCGCCAGCGCCGTGCTGCTCGCGCGCGCCGCGCATGACGAGGGTGCCCGCGCCATGGCACCGCCCGCGCACCGCCCCGCCCCGGTCACGCTCGACGAGGAGTTCGCCCAGGCAGCGGGCGCGATCGCGCATGCGCGCGACGCGATCGACGCGCTGGTCGGCGCCCTGGTTGCCGCGGCCCGCGCGAGCTGGCCGGACCGCTGGACGACGCTGAACCCCGCGCCGGTGCTGGCCGCCTCCTGGGTCGGCTACGACACGGACGGGCGCACGGATATCGGCTGGGCCGACACCATCCGGTTCCGGCTGCGCATGAAGGCGATGGGGCTCGCGCGTCTTGCCGCCGCTGTCCCGCCCGGTCCGCTCGCCGACACGATCGCCGCCGCGGTCGCCGAGACCGATCGCCAGCACGCGCTCTGTCCCGCCGGCGTCGCCCCCGAACCGGACGCGGTGCAGCGCCTCGCCCATGCCCTGGTCGGCGGGCGCGAGACCGCGCTCACCGGGACCGACACGTTGCGAGAACAGTTCGACGCCGCGATCGCCACCGCGACCGACGACGACGAACGCCTGCGCCTTGTCGTCGCGCGCGCCGGCCTCGTCTCGCACGGGCTCTCGCTCGCCCACACCCATGTGCGGCTGAACGCGCAGCAGGTGCACAACGCGCTGCGCCACCGCATGGGCTTCGACGCCACACCCGAGGACCGCGCGCGCCGGCGCGGGCTGATCGCCGCCATCAACGCCGCGCTCGAGACGGCGCGGCCGGTGCCGGTCGATTTCGGCGCGCTGCTCGCGGAGCAGTCCTCGGCCTCGCGGCTGATGATGACGCTCGCGCAGATCCTCAAGCACATCGACGGCTCGCAGCCGATCCGCTTCCTGATCGCCGAGACCGAGACGGGCTACACGCTGCTCGCGGCACTCTGGCTCGCGCGCCGTTTCGGCGTCGAGGAGCGCGTGGAGATCTCGCCGCTGTTCGAGACGGCGGAAGGGCTGGAGCACGGCGCGCGCGTGCTCGAGGAGGCGCTGCGCTCCCCGCATTTCCGCGCCTATCTGAAGCGCGCGGGCCGGCTCTGCCTGCAGTTCGGCTACTCGGATTCGGGCCGCTTCGTCGGCCAGCCCGCCGCCTCGTTCCTGGTGGAGCGGCTCCGGCTCAAGCTCGCCGAGACGCTCAGGCGCTACGATCTCGGCGGGCTCGAACTCGTGCTGTTCAACACCCATGGCGAGTCGATCGGGCGCGGCGCGCATCCGGCGAGCCTCGCCGACCGTCTGGAATACCTCGCCCAGGCGCAGTCGCGCGCACGCTTCGCCGAGGCCGGCCTCTCGGTGCGCGAGGAATCGAGCTTCCAGGGCT
>JAHDYJ010000174.1 GCA_023383795.1 Burkholderiales bacterium
CTTCCCGAACCGAGGTCGTACGAACAAGGGGCAGATTGCCCCTTGTATATCCCCGAACGAACAAGGGGCCCGAGGGAAGGGTTGGGACCCTTCCCTTCCCAACCGCCCTTGTAGATCCCCACTTTCGCGACCGCATTCGCCTTTCGAGATAGGTCCTAGCCAGCGGCCGCGAAGAAGCCGCGGAACGCCGCCACGGCGCGGTCGATTGCGGCCGCGTCGACGTCGAGGTGCGTGACGAGCCGCGTGCGCGGTCCGACGAGCGCCAGGACGCCCTCCCGCGCGAGGTGCGCGCCGAGCGCGGCGACTTGCCCGGCCGGCACGTGGACGAACACCATGTTCGTGCGCGCCGGCTCGACGCGCAGGCCGGGGATCTGCGCCAGCCCGGCCGCGAGGCGCGCCGCGTTGGCGTGGTCCTCGGCGAGCCGCGCGACGTTGTGCTCGAGCGCGTAGAGGCCCGCCGCGGCGAGGATGCCGGCCTGGCGCATGGCGCCGCCGAGGATCTTGCGCGCGCGCGTCGCCCGCTCGATCAGCCCGCGGCTGCCGACGAGCACCGTGCCCGCCGGCGCGCCGAGGCCCTTCGACAGGCACACCGACACCGAATCGAAGCCGCGCGCGAGCGCCGCCGCGTCGACGCCGAGCGCCACCGCGGCGTTGAAGAGGCGCGCGCCGTCGAGATGCGCCGCGAGCCCGCGGCGCTTCGCCAGCGCGAGCGCCGCGTCGAAGTACGCGCGCGGGATCGCCCGCCCGCCGATCGTGTTCTCGAGCGCGAGGAGCCGCGTGCGCGCGAAATGCGCGTCGTCGGGCTTGATCGCCGCCTCGACCTCCGCCAGGTCGAGCGTGCCGTCGGGGCGATTCGCGAGCGGCTGCGGCTGGACGCTCGCGAGCACGGCGCCGCCGCCCGCCTCGTAGCGGTAGGTGTGCGCCTCCTGCCCGACGATGTACTCGTCCCCGCGCTGGCAGTGGCTCATCAGCGCGGCGAGATTGGACTGCGTGCCCGACGGGAACAGGAGCCCGGCCTCGAAGCCGAGCAGCGCGGCCATCCGGTCCTGCAGCCGGTTGACGGTCGGATCGTCGCCGAAGACGTCGTCGCCGACCTCGGCCGCGCGCATCGCTTCGCGCATGCCCGCGGAGGGCCGCGTCACCGTGTCGCTGCGCAGGTCGATGTGCCCCGCCATCAGGTCCTCCTCGCGCGCCGGCGCGCACGCTCCGGGCCGGCTTCCCAGGGGTCGGCTTCCGGATCGGCGCCGAAGCGCTCGACGAGCAGGTCGAGGAAGGCGCGCACCTTCGCCGCCAGCAGCCGCCGGTGCGGGTACACCGCGTAGATGCCGAGCGCGCCCGCATCGTAATCCGGAAAGAGCGAGACGAGACGGCCCGCGCGCAGGTCCTCGCCGCAGACGAAGCTCGGCAGCACCGCGACGCCGGCGCCGACGCCCGCGGCGTGGCGCAGGGCCTCGGAGCTGGTCGACAGCAGGCGCGCATTGACGGCGACCTTCAGCGCGCGGCCCTCGCGCGCGAAGCGCCAGGTGTCGCGCGGCGCCGGCACCGCGAAGCAGAGGCCCGGGCGATCCGCGAGCGCCGCGGGGGTCCGCGGCCGACCGTGGCGGCGCAGGTACTGCGGGCTCGCGACCGCGTGCATGCGCGAGGTCGCGAGCTTGCGCCCCGCGAGCCGCGTGTCGAGCGACTCGGCGATCCGGATCGCGACGTCGTAGCCCTCCTCGACGATATCCACCACGCGGTTGCTGAAGTCGAGCATCAGCGTGACCTCGGCCTGGCGCTGCATGAACTGCGCGGCGAGACCGGCGAGATGCGCGTTGCCGAACTCGACCGGCGCGGTGACGCGCAGCGTGCCGCGCGGCTGCGCGGTCGCCGCCCCGGCCGCGCTCTCCGCCTCCTCGATGCCGGCCATCAGCTCGACGCAGCGCTCGTAGTACGCCTCCCCCGCCTCGGTGGTGCGCCCCTGGCGCGTGGTGCGGTTGAGCAGCCGCGCGCGGGTCCGCGACTCGAGGTGCGCCACGTGCTTGGTCACCATCGCCGGCGAGAGATCCAGGCTGCGCGCCGCGGCCGCGAAGCCGCCGAGCTCGACCACGCGCACGAACGCGCGCATGCTCTCCAGCGTGTCCACGGCTGCCTCGCCTCCCTTCGTTTACCGGCGGTGTGGAGTGAATTTACCGGGTTGCGGATTCTAAGGCGCGCGGGCGCCGCCTACCATCCGCACCGCTCGCCGCCCGCGGGGCGGCGGATCAACCCGACGCTATGGAGGCAACCATGACGCACAAGCTGCTGCAGATCGATTTCGCGTTCGACGGCCCGTGGGGCGGCGAGCTCGCCGCCGCGCTCGGCGGGCTCGCGCAGGACATCGCGGCCGAGAAGGGGCTCGCGTGGAAGCTCTGGACCGAGAATCCGGCCGAGCGTCGCGCGGGCGGCATCTACCTCTTCGACGACGACGACGCGCGCGCGCGCTACCTCGAGAAGCACACCGCGCGGCTCGCCGCGTTCGGCGTGCGCGAGATCGTGGCGCGCGCCTTCGACGTCAACGCGCCGCTCTCGGCGCTCACCCGCGCGCCGCTCTGAGCAGTCCTCCCGGGGAGACGCAGACATGTTCACGACTCTGGTGGAGGTTCCCCGGGGAGGACCTGCAGCGCCTCGGTATTCGCCACGCGCGGCGCGGCGGTGCGGCGCAGGCACGGCAGCCGCCGCGCCGAGGCGTTCCGCGGCGGCGACGACCCGAACCGCGTCTACCTGGTCATCGACTGGGAGAGCCGCGAGGCGCCCGAGCGGTTCCGCGCCGACCCGGAGGTGCCGCCGACGATGCGCTCGGGCGGCATCACCGCGCCGCCGCAGTTCACCTTCGTCGAGCAGGTCGCGGAGCTCCCGGGCTGACGCGGCGCAGGCACGCCGGCGGGCGCGCGGGGACGCGCGCTACCCGGCGTGCTTGCCGACCTTCCAGCCGCCGCGCGCGAGGAACTTTTCGCCGACCTCGATCGGCTCCGCCTCGAGCGGGGTGGCCATGGTGTCGTTCCAGCGGTTCATGAAGCCGAAGAGCGAGATCACGCCGACGATCTCGACGATCTGGTCGTCGGTCCAGTGCCGGCGCAGCGTCGCGAACATGTCGTCGGTGACGTCGTTCGGCACCGCGGCCGCGGCGAGCGCGAAGTCGAGCGCGACGCGCTCGGCCTCGGTGTAGTGCGGGCTCGTCCGGTATTCCCACAGCGCCGCGAGCTTCCGCTCGTCGACGCCGAGGCGCAGCGCCCCGCCGGCGGTATGCGCCATGCAGTACTGGCAGCCGGCCGCGCGGCTCGCGAAGTGCGCGAGCAGGCGCTTGAAGCCGCGGTCCACCGCGCTCTCCGGGTCCCACACCGACGCCGCGAGCTGCGCGAGCGCCTGCACCATCTTCGGCCGGCGCTGCATGATGAGGACGCTGTTCGGCACGAAGCCGAGCGACTTGCGATAGACGTCGAAGGCTTCGGCGAGCTCGGGATGCGAGTCGGCCGGCAGGGGTGCGATGCGCGGCATGGGGCCTCCTGGTGATCTGCGGCGCTGCGAGCGCCCGAAGTTAGCACAGCAGTCCGCGGCGCAGGCGTGCGGCGCGCGCGGCCGCGGCGGCCGTGCCCGGGCGCCGGCTACCGGCCGAGCGCGGCGAGCGCCGCATCGGCGATCGCGCGGGCGTCGACGCCGAAGAAGCCGCGCAGCGCGACGCGCGTGTCGCTGCGGCCGAAGCCGTCGGTGCCGAGCGCGACGTAGCGGCGCCCGGCCGGCATCCACGGCCGGACGAGGTCGGCCACCGCCGTCACGTAGTCGCTCGCCGCGACGATCGGGCCCGCGGTGCCGGCCAGGCAGCGATCGATCCACGGCTGTCGAACCACCCCGCCCGCTGTCGCCGGCACCCCTCCTTGGAAAGGAGGGGATGGGCTTCCTGCCAGCGCCCTCGCGTCGCGCACGGCGGCGGTCGCGCCGTCGGCGAGCAGGCCGTCCCAGCGCAGCTCGCTCCAGCTCGTGACGCTCCAGACGTTCGCGGCGACGCCGTGCTCGCGCTCGAGCGCCGCGGCCGCGGCGAGGCACTCGCGCAGGATCGCCCCGGAGCCGAGCAGCTGCACCGCGGCGCCGTCGCGGCGCTCGAGGAGATACATGCCGCGCAGAATCCCCTCCGCGGTCCCGGCGTCCTGCGGCATGCCGGGATGCGCGTAGTTCTCGTTCATCACCGTGACGTAGTAGAAGACGTCCTCCTGCGCCTCGAGCATGCGGCGCATGCCGTCGTGCAGGATCACGGCAAGCTCGTGGCCGAAGCACGGATCGTAGGCCCGGCACGTGGCGATGGTCGCCGCCCACAGCTGGCTCGTGCCGTCCTGATGCTGCAGGCCCTCGCCGGAGAGCGTGGTGCGCCCGGCGGTGGCGCCGAGCAGGAACCCGCGTGCGCGCTGGTCCGCGGCCGCCCAGACGAGGTCGGCGACGCGCTGGAAGCCGAAGCACGAGTAGAAGATGTAGAGGGGCAGCATCGGCACGCCGTGCGTGCTGTAGCTCGTCGCCGCGGCGATCCAGGAGCTCGTCGCGCCCGCCTCGGTGATGCCCTCCTCGAGGATCTGACCCTCTCTCGCCTCCTTGTAGTACAGCAGCTCGTCGTGGTCCTCCGGCTCGTAGAGCTGCCCGAGCGAGGAGTAGATCCCGATCTGCCGGAACAGCGTCTGCATGCCGAACGTGCGCGCCTCGTCGGCGACGATCGGCACGACGTGCCGGCCGAGCTCGCGGTCGCGGAGGCACTGGGCGAGGAACTGCACGAACGCCGTCGTGGTCGAGTGCTCGCGCTCGTGCGAGCCCTCGAGCAGCTTGCCGAACGAGGCGAGCGGCGGCACCGCGAGCCGCGGCGCCGCGCTCGACCGCGCCGGCAGGTAGCCGCCGAGCGCCGCGCGCCGCGCGTGCAGGTAGCGCATCTCCGGGCTGTCCTCGGGCGGCCTGTAGAGGACGAGCTCGTGCACGTCGCGGTCGCTGAGCGGCAGCGCGAACCGGTCGCGGAACGCGAGGAGCGCCTCGTCCTCGAGCTTCTTCTGCTGGTGCGCGCCCATCCTGCCCTGGCCCCAGTGGCCCATGCCGTAGCCCTTCTTGGTCTGGGCGAGGATCACGGTGGGCTGGCCGCGGTGCGCGCTCGCCGCCGCATAGGCCGCGTAGATCTTGATCGGGTCGTGGCCGCCGCGGCGGAGGCGGTCGATGTCGTCGTCGGACAGGTGCGCGACGATCGCCTGCAGCTCCGGATACTTGTTGAAGAAGTGCTCGCGGTTGAAGCGCCCGTCGGTCGCGGCGTACTTCTGGAACTCCCCGTCGACCGTCTCGTGCAGCCGCTTCAGGATCACGCCCTCGGTGTCGCGGGCGAAGAGCGGATCCCAGTCCGAGCCCCACAGCACCTTGATCACGTTCCAGCCCGCGCCGGCGAACAGTCCCTCGAGCTCCTGGATGATCGAGCCGTTGCCGCGCACCGGGCCGTCGAGGCGCTGCAGGTTGCAGTTGACGACGAAGATCAGGTTGTCGAGCCCCTCGCGCGCGGCGAGCGAGAGCCCGGCGAGCGACTCGGGCTCGTCCATCTCGCCGTCGCCGACGAACGCCCACACCTTGCGCCCGCGCGTGGCGAGGATGCCGCGGTTCTCGAGGTAGCGCATGAACCGCGCCTGGTAGATCGCCTGGATCGGCCCGAGGCCCATCGAGCCGGTGGGGAACTGCCAGAACTCGGGCATCAGCCACGGATGGCAGTACGACGAGAGGCCCTGGCCCCGGTGCCCGAGCGCGGCGCCGGCCGCAGCGGCCTCGGCGCCCCGACCGACCTCGCGGCGGAAGTTCGCGAGCTGCGCCTCGGTGAGCCGGCCCTCGAGGAACGCGCGCGCATAGACGCCCGGCGCCGCGTGCGGCTGGAAGAAGACCAGATCGCCCCCGCGGGCACCGGAAGACCCCTTCCCTTCCCCCGCGGTGCTGGCGCGGAAGAAATGGTTGAACCCGACCTCGAACAGCTCGGCGATCGAGGCGTAGGTCGCGATGTGGCCGCCGAGCACTGGAGGCGCGCGGTTCGCGCGCGCCACCATCGCGAGCGCGTTCCAGCGCACCGCCGCGCCGATGCGGCTCTCGATCTCGAGAAGGCCCGGGTACTGCGGCTGGTCGGCGAGCCCGATGGTGTTGCAGTACGGCGTGTGCAGCACCGGCGGCATCGGCACGCGCCGGGCCCGCGCGCGATCGAGCAGCTGGCGCAGGATGAAGGTCGCGCGCTCGGGACCCTCGGCGGCGACGAGCGCGTCGAAGGCCTCGAGCCACTCCCGGGTCTCCGCCGGATCATCGTCCTGCGGCGTCACGCGCGACCAGGCCTGCGGGCTGATCGACCAGGACGTGGGATCGTTGAGGTCCGTCATCGCTCTCTCCTGCCGGCACAGGGCCGGCGGCGCGCGCCGGCTCAGCGGCGCTTGGCGGCCGTTGCGCGCC
>JAHDYJ010000175.1 GCA_023383795.1 Burkholderiales bacterium
TCGAGCAGGGACGCCGGCCGATGACCGACGACAACCTGCTCGAACTCGCTGGCCTGGTCGGGCAGCCGGCATGATCCTGCGCTTCGACGGCCGCGCGGTCGCGGTCACCGGCGCGGGCCAGGGGATCGGGCGGGCGATCGCGCGCGGCTTCGCCGAACGTGGCGCACGCGTGTTCGCCTGCGACATCGACCCGGACGCGCTCGCGGTCGCGCGCCGCATCCCCGGCATCGCCACCGACGTGCTGGACCTCACCGACCGCGCGGCGGCGGTGGCCTGGATCCGCAAGGCGGAGGCGGCGGGCGGCGGCGCGCTCGACGTGCTGGTGCACACGGCCGGCGGCGTGCGGGGCCAGGCCGGCCGTCCGATCGAGCAGGTCACGCCCGAGGACTGGGACGCGATCGTGGCGATCAACCTCACCGCCGCGTTCACCGTTTCGCAGGCCGTCGCACCGGCGATGAAGGCGCGCCGGCGGGGGCGGATCATCCTGATCTCCTCCGGCGCGGGGCTCGGCGTGTCGAAGACCGGCATCCAGGCCTATGCGGCGGCGAAGGCGGGCGAGATCGGCCTCGGCCGCCAGCTCGCGCACGAGCTCGGGCCGCACGGCATCACGGTGAACAGCGTCGCCCCCGGGTTCGTCCTCTCGAACCCGGCGACCATGCGGCAATGGGCCGCCTATGGCGAGGCAGGGCAGCGCGCGCTGGTGAGCGGCATCGCCGCGCGGCGGCTCGGCACGCCCGAGGACATCGCGCATGCGGTGCTGTTCCTCGCCAGCGACTACGCCGCCTATATCAACGGACAGACACTCAGCGTGGACGGAGGGAAATGATGGACGCGCGCGTGACCGACGGCGTCGAGGGCTGGATCGCGAAGAACCGCGACGCGCTCTGGAACGACTATCTCGACCTGGTGCGCATCCCCTCGGTGAGCGCCAAGCCCGACCACGCCGAGCATGTGAAGCGCGCCGCCGCGTGGGTGGCGGAGCGCTGCCGGCGCATGGGGCTGGAGAATGTCGAGATCTGGCAGGAGGGCGGCCAGCCCGCCGTCTATGCCGACTGGCTGCACGCGGAGGGCGCGCCGACCATCGTCGTCTATGCGCATTTCGACGTGCAGCCGCCAGAGCCGCTCGAGCTCTGGACCACGCCGCCCTTCGAGCCGACCGTGCGCCAGGGGCGCGTCTATGCGCGCGGCGCCTCGGACGACAAGGCAGGGCTCTTCATCAGCCTCGCCGCGCTGGAGGCGTGGATGGCGACCGAAGGCCGGCTGCCCTGCAATGTGCGCGTGTTCTACGAGGGCGAGGAGGAGATCGGCAGCCCCTCGCTCGCCGCGATCCTGGCGAAGCACAGGGGCAGGCTGAAGGGCGATCTCGTGCTATCCGCCGACGGCGGCATGATGTTCGAGGACCGGCCGGACGTCTCGGTCTCGACGCGCGGCATCGCCAAGCTGGAGGCGATCCTGCGCACCGCGGCGAAGGACCTGCACTCGGGCAGCTTCGGCGGCGCGATCGCCAATGCGCCGCTGCTGCTCGCGCGCCTGGTCGCGACGCTGCACCACGAGGACGGCCGCGTCGCGGTGGCGGGCTTCTATGACGGCGTGCGCGAGACCACCGACCGCGACCGCGCCGAACTCGCCGCCGTCCCGTTCGACGAGACCGCGTTCTTCCGCGACATCGGCGCGCACGGCATCTGGGGCGAGCCGAACCGCTCGGTGCTCGAAAAGCTCTGGCTCCGGCCGACGCTGGAGATCAACGGGCTCTGGGGCGGCTACCAGGGCGCGGGCTCCAAGACCGTGCTGCCCTGCGAGGCGCATGTGAAGATCACCTGCCGTCTGGTCGCCGGCCAGGACCCGGCACGCATCGCCGCGCTCGTCGAGCAGCATCTGCGCGCGCACTGCCCGAAGCTCGCCACGCTGGAGGTGAAGTCGCTGGGCGGCGGCGCCGGCGCCTACGAGATCGCGGCGGACCATCCGGCGCTCGCCGCGATCGAGGGCGTGCTCGAGGACGTCTATGGCGTCAAGCCGTTCCGCTCGCGGCTCGGCGGCACGCTGCCGCTCTGCGCGCAGTTCAAGTCCGAGCTCGGGCTCGACACGATCCCGATGGCGTTCTCGACCGGCGACGAGGACTACCACGCGCCGAACGAGTTCTTCCGCGCGGCGAGCTTCGACCGCGGGCTGAGGGCCTGGGCGCGCGTGTTCCCGGCGCTGGCGCGGCTGTAGCGGACCCTCGCCCTGACCCTCCGGCGACGCTGCGTCCCCTCTCCCCCGCCTGGGGGAGAGGGCCAGGGTGAGGGGCGCGTGGCGCTTGCCCCTGCGCCTGCCATCCGTCCATCCTCCCGCCATGGCCTTCGCCCACACGGTCGGCGGCACGCGCTACGTCTTCCCCGATCTGCGCACGCTGCTCGCGCGCGCGAGCCCGTTCCGCTCGGGCGACGCGCTCGCCGGCATCGCCGCGCTGCCCGAGGCCGAGCGGGTCGCCGCGCAGCGCGCGCTCGCCGATCTGCCGCTGCGGCACTTCCTCGCCGAGGCGGTGGTCGCCTACGAGGACGACGACGTCACGCGCCTGATCCTCGACGGCCACGACGCCACCGCCTTCGCCCCGGTCGCGTCCATGACGGTCGGGCAGTTCCGCGACTGGCTGCTCTCCGACGCGGCGACGGCGCAGGCGCTCGCCGCGCTGCGCCCGGGCCTGACGCCGGAGATGGTGGCCGCGGTGTCGAAGATCATGCGCATCGCCGACCTGATCGCGGTCGCGGCGAAGTGCCGCGTGGTGACGCGCTTCCGCAACACGCTCGGCCTGCCCGGCACGCTCTCGGTGCGGCTGCAGCCGAACGATCCGGCGGACGATCCGCGCGGTGTCGCCGCGTCCACGCTGGACGGGCTCTTGCTCGGCGCGGGCGATGCGGTGATCGGCGTCAATCCCGCCACCGACAATGTCGAAACGACGATCCGGCTGCTCGAGCTGCTCGACACGATCCGCGGCCGCTACGCGATCCCGACCCAGACCTGCGTGCTCGCCCACGTCACCACCACGCTCGCGGCGATCGCGCGCGGTGCCCCGGTCGATCTCGTGTTCCAGTCGATCGGCGGCACCGAGGCGGTGAACCGCTCCTTCGGCGTCTCGCTCGCGCTGCTCGCCGAGGCGCGCGAGGCGGCGCTGGCGCTGAAGCGCGGCACGCTCGGCGACAACGTGATGTATTTCGAGACCGGACAAGGGAGCGCGCTCTCGGCGGATGCGCATCACGGCGTGGATCAGCAGACGCTCGAGGCGCGCGCCTATGCGGTCGCGCGCGCGTTCCAGCCGCTGCTGGTGAACTCGGTGGTCGGCTTCATCGGTCCCGAATACCTCTACGACGGCAAGCAGATCATGCGCGCGGGGCTCGAGGATCATTTCTGCGGCAAGCTGCTCGGCCTGCCGATGGGGGTGGATGTCTGCTACACCAATCACGCCGAGGCGGACCAGGACGACATGGACGCGCTGCTGACGCTGCTCGGCGTCGCGGGCGTGACCTACGTGATGGGCGTGCCGGGCGCGGACGACGTGATGCTGAACTACCAGTCCACCTCGTTCCACGATGCGCTCGCGGTGCGCGCCGCCCTCGGCAAGAGCCCCGCGCCCGAGTTCGCTGGCTGGCTCGAGCGCATGGGCATCGGCACGGAGGCGACCTTCCCGCCGGCGCTGAGCCCGGCGCTGATCGGCCTTGGCTGAGCCGCCCGCCGGGCTGCGCCGCTTCACCGCCGCGCGCGTGGCACTCGGGCGCGCGGGCAACGCGCTGCCCACCGCCGCGCATCTCGATTTCGTCGAGGCGCACGCGATGGCGCGCGACGCCGTGCATGCGGCGCTGGACGTCGCCGGGCTGGCGGCGGAGCTGCGCGCGCTCGGCCTCGATCCCGTCGTGGTCGCGAGCCGGGCCGCGGACCGGCACATCTATCTCGTCCGTCCCGATCTCGGCCGCGCGCTCGACGACGCCTCCGTCGCGCGCCTGGCCCGCTGCGATCCGCCGCTCGCGCTCGTGATCGCCGACGGGCTGTCGGCGACCGCGGTGCAGCGCCACGCAGCACCATTCCTGGCCGAGGCGCTGCCGCGTCTCGCGCGCATCGACGTCGCGGCCGGCCCGGCGGTGATCGCGCTGCAGGGGCGCGTGGCGCTCGGCGATGCGATCGGCGCGGCGCTGGGCGCCGAGGCGGTCGCGGTGCTGATCGGCGAGCGGCCGGGCCTCTCCGCGCCCGACAGTCTCGGCCTCTACCTCACCTGGAACCCCCGACCGAGTCGGACCGATGCCGAACGGAACTGCATCAGCAACATCCGCCCGGCCGGCCAGCCCTATGCGCAGGCCGCCGAGACGCTCGCCTGGCTGGTCGGCGAGATGCGCCGGCGGCGCCTCACCGGTATCGCACTGAAGGACGAGCGGCCGGCAGCACTCTCCGCGCCGGCGGCGTCAGGCCGGCTCGGCGAGGGACGCTAGCAGCGCGGCCAGCGTCTCGGCCGCGCGCGCGCTCTCGAGCCGCGCGCCGAGATGGCGCTGGATCGCGGCGCGATAGACCGGCCACATGCGCCGCCGGAGCGCGCGCCCGGCCTTCGTGATCGCGACGTGCTGGCCGCGCCCGTCCTCCGGGCACGGGCATCGCTGCACCAGTCCGGCGTGCTCGAGCCGGTCGATCAGGCGCGAGACGTTCGGCTGGGCGAGCAGCAGCCGTCGTTCGATCTCGTGCGGCCGGAGCCGCCCGCCGGGTGCGCGCTGGAGCTCTCGCAGCACGTCGTACCAGGCGAGCGGCGGCAGGCCGGCCCGTTTCAGCTCGGCCTCGACCGCGCCGAGCACGCGCGCCTGCGCGCGCACCAGCCCGGTCCAGGCGCGGATCACCGCCTCCGAGGGCGCGGTCTCGCTCATGCATGAAGCCTATCAACTTCATGCATCGGCATCAAGCTTGACTTCGCGCTGCGGCGTGCCAAGATGAATGCAAATGCATTGAACGCGGTGCCGCGCCGCGACCGCAGAAGGACCCGCACCATGACCGTGACCGACGCCCCCGCAGCCGCCGTGCCGGCCCGCACGACCGGCGGCCTCACCCTCGTCTCCTTCGATCTCTGCCCCTATGTGCAGCGCGCCGCGATCGCGTTCGCCGAGAAGGGGGTCGCGTTCGAGCGCGTCTATGTCGATCTGGCGAACAAGCCCGACTGGTTCCGCGCGGTCTCGCCGCTCGGCAAGGTGCCGCTGCTGATGGTGGGCGACGAGGTGCTGTTCGAGAGCAGCGTGATCGTCGAGTATCTCGAGGAGACGCAGCCCCGCCCGCTGCATCCGGCCGATCCGCTGGCGCGGGCGCGCCACCGCGGATGGATGGAGGTCGGCTCGGCGATCCTGAGCGACATCTGGATCCTCGAGACCACCGCCGATCCGGCCGCGTTCGAGGCGCGGCGCAAGGCGATCCGCGAGAAGTTCGCGCGCATCGAGGCCGTGCTCGGCGACGGGCCGTACTTCGCCGGCGCGCGCTTCTCGGTGGTCGATGCGGTGTTCGCGCCCGTGTTCCGCTACTTCGACGTGTTCGACACGATCACGGAGCTCGGCGTGTTCGAGGGCCTGCCCAAGGTCGCGGCCTGGCGCGCCGCGCTGGCGGCACGGCCGTCCGTGCGCGCGGCCGTGCTGCCCGACTACAACGAGCGGCTGCGCGCCTTCCTGCGCCGCCAGGGCGGCGTGATGGCCGGGCGGATGCAGGCTAGGGCAGCGTAAGCCGCACCGGCGCGGTGCCGCGGCCGCGGAAGCCGCGCGCTTCCGCGGCCGCCTCCGAGACGTCGATCACCCGCCCGTCCGTCCACGGCCCGCGATCCGTCACCGTGACGATGACGGAGCGGCCGGTGTCCGCGCGCGTCACGCGCACCTGGCTGCCGAGCGGCAGCGTGCGGTGCGCGGCCGTCATTGCGCGCGGATCGTAGGGCGCGCCGCTCGCGGTGCGCCGCCCGCGCAACGAGCGCGCGACCCAGGACGCCTCGCCGGTCTCGGACCAGGCAGGCGCGGTGGGGGCGGCGCAGGCAGCGACCACGGCGGCAACCACCAGGCGGCGGGCAATGCGCACAGGCATGCCCGCCGTGGTGGCATCGCCGGCGCGCTACGTCAACCTTGGCGTGTTGCCCTCGCCGAGATCCCACCACAGCCCGGCCATCATCGCGATGCCCTCGCGGAAGATCGCCGGGAGCGCGTGCTCGTCCGGCCCGTGCTGCTTGCAGCCGTTGTAGCTGTGCGGGATCCAGAGCAGCGGCACGCCGAGATGATCGACGAACACGTCGCCCGGCAGGCCGCCGGAGGCGTTCGGGATCACCTGCGGCCGGCGGTTCAGCGTGCGCGCGATGCTGTCGGCGGCGAAGCCGACCCA
>JAHDYJ010000176.1:0-6069 GCA_023383795.1 Burkholderiales bacterium
GGCGAGCCCCAACACGCCAAGCACAATGCTAAGCATCGTCCAGCGACGAGACCGAGACCTCACCGATGCACCCTCCTCCCGACGATGCGAAGGGCGCGGCCGGCCCCCCGGGAACGCTCACGCTGGTGGCGACACCGATCGGCAACCTGGGCGACATGCCCGCGCGCGGACTCGCCGTGCTGGCCGCTTCCGATGCCGTGCTGTGCGAGGATACACGCGTCACCGCGAAACTGGCAGCCCGACACGGGCTCGCGCCGTCGCTGGTCGCGCTGCACGAGCACAACGAGGAGGCGATGATCCCGCGCCTGCTTGCGCGTCTTGCGGCGGGCGAGCGGCTGGCGCTGGTGTCGGATGCCGGCACGCCGCTGGTCTCCGACCCCGGCTACCGGCTGGTGCGCGCGGCGATCGCGGCAGGGCACCGCGTCACGGCCGTGCCCGGGCCCTCGGCCGCGCTGGCGGCACTTGCGGTCTCCGGGCTGCCGCCCGCGCCGTTCCTGTTCCTCGGCTTCCTGCCGCCGAAGGCGGGGGCGCGGCGCGCGCGCATCGGCGAACTCGCGCGGCTCGAGGCGGCAGGGCTCGCGGCCACGCTCGTGCTGTTCGAGGCGCCGCAGCGGCTTGGCGCGCTGCTCGCCGATCTCGCCGCCGGGCTGGGTGAGGCGCGTCCGGCGGCGGTCGCGCGCGAGCTGACCAAGCTGTTCGAGGAGGTCGCGCGCGACAGCCTCGGTGCACTGGCGGTGCGTTACGCCAGCGAGACGCCACGCGGCGAGATCGTCGTAGTGGTGGGGCCGGCAGGCGGTCCGGTCGCGGCGGACGACGCGTCTGTCCAGCGGCTGCTCGACGCGGCGCTCGCCCGCGGCCTCGGCGTGCGTGACGCCGCGGCCGAGGTCGCCGCCGCAACAGGCCGGCCCCGGCGCGAGGTCTATGCGCGCGCGCTCAGAGCATCCGGCCGAGAATGATCTTCTGCACGTCCGAGGTGCCTTCGTAGATCTGGCAGACGCGGACGTCACGATAGATGCGCTCGACCGGGTAGTCGGCGAGATAGCCGTAGCCGCCGAGCGTCTGGATCGCGACCGAGCAGATCTCCTCGGCAGTCTCGGAGGCGTAGAGCTTCGCCATGCAGGCCGCCTCGAGCGAGGGCTCGCCCGCGTCCTTCCTGCGGCAGGCGAGATGGGTGAGCTGGCGCGCCGCCTCCAGCCTGGTGCGCGCCTCCACCAGGCGGAACTGCACCGCCTGGTGCTCGATCAGCGGCCGGTCGAAGGCGATGCGCTCCTTCGCGTAGGCGACCGCGTAGTCGAGGGCGGCGCGCGCCATGCCGATGCTCTGCGCGGCGATGCCGATGCGCCCGGACTCGAGCGTCGAGAGCGCGATCTTGTAGCCCTCGCCCTCGCAGCCGACCAGCGCATCGGCCGGCACGCGCATCCCCTCGAAGGCGAGCGCGCAGGTGTCGGAGGCGTGCTGGCCCAGCTTCTCCTCGAGCCGCGCGACCTTGAAGCCGGGCGTGTCGGTCGGCACGACGAAGCAGGAGATGCCCTTCTTGCCGGCCTTCGGATCGGTCACGGCGAACAGCACGCAGACCTTGGCGATGCGGCCGTTGCTGATGAACTGCTTGGCGCCGTCGATCACCCAATGATCGCCGTCGCGCACCGCGCGCGTGCGCAAGGCGGAAGCGTCGGAGCCAGCCTGCGGCTCGGTGAGCGCGAAGCAGGACACGGCCTTGCCGGTCGCCATCGGGCGCAGGAACCGCTCCTTCTGCGCTGCGGTGCCGAAACGTTCGAGGATCAGGCAGGTCGGCGAGTTGTGCACCGAGACGAGGGTGGAGACGGCGCCGTCGCCGGCGGCGATCTCCTCCAGCGCCATCGCGTAGGTCAGGTAGTCGAGCCCCGCACCGCCCCATTCCGGATCGACGGTCGCGCCGAGGAAGCCGAGTTCGCCCAGGGCGGCGATGATCTCGGGCTCGATCGCCTTGGCGCGCTCGCGTGCCGCCGCGCCGGGGGCGAGCTTCTCGCGCGCGAAGGCGCGCGCGGTCTCGACCACGAGGCTGCGGGTCTCGGCGAGCTCCGCCGGCGTGCGTTCCAGCATGGGATATCGCTCCTTCGTCCCGACCCCAGGCTTACTGCGCCGCGGCCGGCTCCGCCACACGCACGAGTTGCGGCACCGCGAGTTGCGCGCGCAGGGCGGCGCGCCGCGTCTCTGCCCGGGCATGGCTCGTCCGCTTCAACGGGCCGAAGCCGCGCACGGCGAAGGGCAGGCGCACGAGCTCGATCGCGCCCGGCAGCGTCGCGGCGGAGAGATGCGCGAGTGCCGCCTCCACGTCCTGCTCGAAGGCCGTGATCATGGCCCGCTCGATGCGGCGATCCTCCTGCCAGCGGAACGGATCGAGCAGGCTTCCGCGCAGGCGCTTGCCCCGGCGCAGCAGGCGGAACAGCTTCAGCATCCAGCGGCCGGAGAGCGCGAGCTTGCGCCGCCTGCCCGTCGCCGGATCGCGGCCGAGGAACGGGATCGGCGGCGAGAGGTGGAAGGTGAGCGGCGCCTCGGCGCCGAAGCTCTCCCGCAGGCCGCCAAGGAAGGCGTCGTCGGTGAGCAGCCGCGCCACTTCGTACTCGTCCTTGTAGGCGAGCACGTGGAAGTAGGCTTCGGCCACGGCGCGGGCGAAGGCGCCCGGCGCGCCGGCGACCTCCGCCTCGCGCGCGGCGGCCCGCTCGACCAGCGCGCGGTAGCGCGCGGCGAGCCGCTCGTCCTGGTAGCGCACGAGCTCGGCCGCGCGCTCCGCCACCAGCGCCTCCAGCGAGTCCGGTGCGCGCGTCGCGAGCAGCGCCTCGGCGAGCTTCGGGTCGTGGCCGAGCGCGCGGCCCCAGAGGAAGGCGCGCTTGTTCACCTCGACCGCCGCGCCGTTCAGCTCGATCGCGCGCAGGAGGCTGGCCTCGCGCAGCGGCACGCGGCCGCGCTGGAAGGCCGCGCCGAGCAGGATCGTGTTCATCGCCTGCGCCTCGCCGAACAGCGCCTCGGCGATGCGCGCGGCATCGAGCCAGAGCGCGGTTCCCTCCGGGATCGCCGCCTCGATCGCGCTCCGATGCAGCGCCGAATCGAGCGCCACGTCCGGGTCGCGCACCAGCGCGGCGACCGCGGCGAGGGTGCCGTTGCCGACCACGGCGGCGTCGCGCTTCACGCGCGGCAGCACGTCACGGCCGGCGGCGACCGCCATGTCGGCCGCGAGCATCAGGTCGGCGCCGCGCACCGGCACGCGCGCGACGTCGAGCGCAGCCTCCTCGCGCGCCACCTGCACGTGACCGACCACCGCGCCGTTCTTCTGCGCCAGCCCCGTGAAGTCGAGGGTGCGCACCGCCCGGCCCTCGAGATGCGCGGCCATCGCGACGATCGCGCCGGTGGTGACGATGCCGCCGCCGCCCACGCCTGCGAACAGCGCGCGCCACGGCCGGTCGCCGATCACGCCGGGCGGCGGCGCAGGCAGGCTGCGTGCGAACTCCGCCTCCATCTCGAGGATGCGCGCGGAGGGCTTTGGCGGCTTGCGCGCCGCGCCGACCGTGACGAAGGACGGACAGAAGCCCTTGAGGCAGGAGAGGTCGGTGTTGCAGGTCGAGGGCGAGATGCGGCGCTTGCGGCCATAGGGCGTCTCGACCGGCTCGACCGCCACGCAGTTCGACTGCACGGTGCAGTCGCCGCAGTTCTCGCAGACGCGCTCGTTGATCACCACCGAGACCTCGGGCACCGCCATCGCGCCGCGCTTGCGCTTGCGCCGCTTCTCGGTGGCGCAGATCTGGTCGTAGATGATCACGGTCACGCCGGGAACTTCGCGGAAGCGGCGCTGCACGTCGATCAGCGCCTCGCGGGTATGGCGCTCCGTGCCGGGCGGGAGGTCGCGCGCGGCCGGCAGGCGCGTCGCGTCGTCGGCGACGACCGCGATGCGCGCCACCCCTTCCGCGGCGAGCTGGGTGGCGATCTGCGCGACACTCGGTCCGCCATCGACAGGCTGGCCGCCGGTCATGGCGACGGCGCTGTTGTAGAGCAGCTTGTAGGTCATGGCCGTGCCGGAGAGCACCGCCTGGCGGATCGCCAGCACGCCGGAGTGCTGATAGGTGCCGTCGCCCATGTTGACGAACATGTGCGGGACCTCGGTGAAGGGCGCGAGCCCGACCCAGGTCACGCCCTCGGCACCCATGTGCGTGACCGTCTTGGCGCGCCCGACCTCGCCCAGCGCCAGCGTGTGACAGCCGATCCCGCCGAGCGCCTGCGATCCGTCCGGCACCACGGTGGAGGTGTTGTGCGGGCAGCCGGCGCAGAAGAACGGCGCGCGCTTCAGCGCCTCGGCCGGCGGCGGCATGTCGAGCACCGGCGGCGCGGCGGTGATGCCGAGCGTGCCGAGGAAGCGCGCAAGCGCACCGGCGACCGTCGCGGGCGAGAACTCGCCGGCCTCGGGCAGCAGCGCAGCACCGTTGAGCCCGCGCTTGCCGGCGATCGCCGGTCGCCTCTCCGCGGGCAGGTTGTAGAGGATGTCGCGCGCCTGCCGCTCGACCAGGCTGCGCTTCTCCTCGACGACGATGATCGCGCGCTTGCCGCTTGCGAAGCGGGTCAGCCCCTCGGGCTCGAGCGGCCAGGTCATCGCCACCTTGTAGAGCGCGATCCCGGCTTCGGCCGCGCGCGCGGGCGAGAGCCCGAGATCGTCGAGCGCGCGGATCACATCGAGATGCGCCTTGCCGCTGGTGACGATGCCGATCGGCGCATCCGGCCGGCCCCAGAGCACGCGGTCGAACGCGTTGGCGCGGGCGAAGGCGAGTGCGGCCGGCAGACGCTCCTCGACCACGCGGCGTTCGAGCTCGGCGCGCTGGGCCGGCCAGCGCAGGGTCGGGTCGAGATTGAGCCCGTGCGGCGGGATCGCGACATCCGCCGGGATCTCGTAGCGGCGCGCGGCCGGAACGACGAAGGTGGCGGCTCCCTCGATCGTCTCGGCGATGGTCTTGAGCGCGACCCAGAGGCCGGAGAAGCGGCTCATCGCCAGCCCGGCGAGCCCGAAGGACAGCACCTCCTCGACGCAGGCCGGGTTCAGCACCGGCATCATCACCGCCTCGAAGATCTGGTCGGTCTGGTGCGGCAGGACCGAGGACTGCGCCGCGTGATCGTCACCCGCCACCGCGAGCGCACCGCCGTGCTTGGCGGTGCCGAAGTAGTTGACGTGCCGCAGCGCGTCGCCCGACCGGTCCACCCCCGGACCCTTGCCGTACCAGAGGGTGAACACGCCGTCGAAACGCTTGCCCGGGAACACATCGACCATCTGCGCGCCCCACAGCATGGTCGCGCCCAGGTCCTCGTTCAGCCCCGGCTGGAAGCGGATGTCGTGCGCGTCGAGCAGCTTGCGCTGGTGCCAGAGCTCCTTGTCGAGCCCGCCGAGCGGCGAGCCGCGGTAGCCGGAAACGAGGCCCGCCGTGCGCAGCCCCGCCGTCCGGTCGAGCCGCGACTGTTCCAGAAGCAGGCGCACGAGCGCCTGGATGCCGGTCAGCAGGACCGGGGCATCCAGATCGACGAACCGGCTCTCGAGCGTGATGGGTGCATGACCGCTGAGCGAGTCCATGCCGCACCGCCTCCCGTCAGACCGCCTCTGCGGCACACCAGTTACGACAGGGAGGTTAACCGAAAAGCACGCGTCATGTCCTTTTCGAGTTGGCGGAGCCCCGGCAACGGCCGGCAAGTTTGCTGCGCTGCTTCGGAAACGCCGTGTCGCGGCCGCCGGCTCAGCGCGGCGGCATGCGCAGCGCCCCGTCGAGCCTCAGGCCGGTCCCGTTCAGCATCGGATTCTCGACGATCTCGGCCACCAGGCGGGCGAACTCCTCGGGCCGACCGAGCCGCCGCGGGAACGGCACCTGCGCACCGAGGGCCGCCTGCACCTCCTCCGGCAGCCCCGCGACCATCGGCGTGCGGAACACGCCGGGCATCACGGTGACGACCCGGATCCCCCACTCGGCAAGGTCGCGCGCCGCCGGCAGGGTGAAGCCCGCCACGCCCCCCTTGCTCGCGGCATAGGAGGGGACCCCGGGCATCGACTGGAGGCCCTGCACG
>JAHDYJ010000176.1:6079-6307 GCA_023383795.1 Burkholderiales bacterium
CGATCTGCCCGTCCTCGGCCGCGATCGAGCCCGCGAGCACGATCACGCCGCGCTCGGCATCGTCGCCGAGCGGGTCGAGCGCGGCCATGGCCGCGGCCGCATGGGTCGCGACCCGCACCGCGCCGAGCAGGTTCACCGCGATCACGCGCTCGAACAGCGCCATGTCGTGCGCCTTCGGCGAGCCGGTGGCGCGATCGCGCCGCACCAGGCGCTGTGCCGGCGCGACCC
>JAHDYJ010000014.1:0-44469 GCA_023383795.1 Burkholderiales bacterium
ACCGAACTCCTTCAACCCCCTGTTCAACCATGCCTTGCAGCGATAATCGGGGCGGTCCTGTGAGAAATCCGGGCTAGGGATCGAATCGGAGGAGCGTCGGCGGGTGCGCTCCGCACGGCGCCCGAGATCCGAACGACGCGCTTAGCGGCACCGTGAGCCCGCAGCGGCCGGGCTTTGCCCCGCCGCCCGCAAGACCCGCCCGCTAGTTCGCGCGTGCGGGCATGCAGCTCAGCGCCAGCCGCTTCACGCCGAGCCACTGCTGCTCCCAGAAGCCCTCGCCGTAGCGCGCGCCGGCGAGCTGGTCGCGGATGCCGGTGGCCGGGTAGCCGGCGCTGAAATCCGCGGTGCGGAAGAGGATGTCCCACAGCGGGAAGAGCACCGCGAAGTTGCAGCCGCGGTAGCGGCCCTCGTGGCCGTAGCCGATCGCGTGGTGGCGCCGGTGGTAGCGCGGGCTGACGAGCATCCGCTCGCCCACCGGCCCGAACCAGACGCGCACGTTCGCGTGCGAGAAGCTCTCGAGCATGCGCGTCGCGATCACGATCAGCAGGAACTGCCCCGGCGAGACGCCGATCGCGAGCGCGATGCCGGCGAACCAGACGCTGCCGATCAGGTCGTCGAGCAGGTGGTTGCGGTTGTCGGTCCAGAAGCTCATGCGCCGCTGGCTGTGGTGCAGCGCGTGCAGCGACCACCACCACTCGAAGCGGTGCTGCAGCCGGTGGCGCCAGTAGTCGGCGAGGTCGAGCACCAGCAGGTAGACGACGAACGCCGCGAGCGGCCGGCTCGCGAGCGGCGGGAAGAGCTCCTCGAGGTTGAGCGTCCGGAACCCGGCGAGGCGCAGCCACCCCTCCGCCGCGTCGACGACCGGCGTCAGCAGGAAGAAGAACGCGAGCGGCACGACGCCGAGGCGGTAGAGCATCGTGTAGAGCACGTCGACGCCGACCTCGCGGCGGCTCTCCCACCGCTCGGCGGGGAACAGCGACTCGAGCGGCCGCAGCGCCGCGAAGAGCACGGCGACCTCGAGCGCGCCCCAGATCAGCCACTCGAGCGCGTCGTACGCGGGCTCGGCGTAGAACGCGAGGTCGAGCGCATAGAGCGCCGGTTGCACCGCGGCCTCGAAGAGCCAGGTCTGCAGCCGGCCCACAGCGTCGCCGAGCATGCTCATCGCGGGCGCTCGGCGAGGGTCGCGAAGCAGAAGCCGCGGCGCTTGAGGCCGGCGAGCAGCGGATCGAGCATCGGCGCGAAGGCCTCCTTCCGCGAGCGGATGCCGAGGTGCATCATCATCACGTCGCCGTCGCGGAGGCGTCGCAGCGCCTGCTCGAGGAGCGCGTCGTTCGGGTACTTGTCCGAGGGCAGCTCGTCGCCGAGGAAGCCCGCATCCGACCAGCGCACGTGCGTATAGCCGCACGCCTCGCCGGCGGCGAGCGCGTTCGGCGTCGTGCGCCCGCCCGGCGCGCGCCAGAGCGGATCGAGGCCGCGGCCGGTGAGCTCGCGAAAGCGCGTATCGACGCGACGCAGCTCCGCGCACACGCCCTCGGCGTCGAGCTCGCGGACGCGGCTGCCATGGACGTACCGCACCTTGCGGCCCGGCAGGTCGCCGCGGAAGTAGCCGTGGTCCCAGGTGTGGGTGCCGAAGGCGTGCCCCTCGGCGACCCGCGCGCGCCAGTAGTCGCCCCACGAGGTATCGAGCGAATGGTCGCCGCGGTAGGTCGGCTCGTTCGCGAGGAAGAAGGTCGCCTTGACCTGGTGCCTGGCGAGGATGCGGGCGACGTTCTCCGCCTGCGTCATCACGCTGGTGTCGAGCGTCAGGTAGAGCGTGCCGCGGCACTCGCTCGCGGCGGCCGGCGCCGCGGCGAGCAGCGCCGCGAGGGCCGCCGCCGGGACGCTGCGGCTACTCGCGCGCCGCATTCGGGAAGAACACGCCGTGCGGGGAGCGCCCGACCGGGATCGTGCGCACGACCTTGCGCCCGGGCAGGTCGACGATCGACACCGAGCGGGCCCAGCGGTTGGTCACCCAGACCTCGCGTCCGTCGCGCGACACCTCCATGTCGTCCGGGCCGCCGGGCACCGGGAATGTGTCGACCACCGCGAGCGCCTGCTGGTCGATGATCGAGATCGAGTTCGCCGCGCGGTTGGAGACCAGGACGTGGCGCCCGTCGCCGACCGCCCGGAAGTTGTGCGCCCCCTCCGCGGTGACGGTCCGCTTGACGACGGTGCGCGCCCGCCAGTCCACCACAGCGACGTGGTCGCGGCCCATGACGCCGACCAGCAGATGGCGGTCGTCGGGCGTCATCCAGATGCCGGCCGGCTGCCGGCCGATTGGCAGGCGCCAGGCCACATCCGCCGTGGCGAGGTCGATCGCCGCGATCTCGTCGGACTCCTGCAACGTCACGAAGACGTGGGTGCTCGACCGGTCGAACGCGATGTGGCTCGGATTGCGCGCGAGGGGGATCCGCTTCGCGAGCTTCAGGCCGTCGGCGGCGTAGACATCGACGCGGTTCAGCCGCAGGGCCGCGACGACGAACCACTTGCGGTCGGGGCTGAAGCCGATCTGGTACGGATCGTCGATGCGCGGCACGCGCCGCTTGACCGCGCCGGTGGCGACGTCGAGGTACATGAGCTCGTTGCCCGCCGCGCTCGCGACGATGAGCTCCGACCCGTCGGGGGTCTGCATCAGGTGGTGCGGCTCCTTCCCGACCGGGATCCTGCGGATCTCCGCGTAGGTGGTCCGGTCGATCAGGCTGACCGTGGCGTCGCCCGAGTTGAGGACCACGGCGATCTCGGCCGCAGCCGGCCCGGCCGCGGCGACCAGGGCCACAGCGAATACCAATCGAGTCATGGGGTTACCTTGAAGCGGAACCGGCGACGGTCGTCGATTCAGAGTGGAGGCGGAGCGCAAGCATACACGGGCGGCGTGGCGGCACAATGATGGCATCGGTTGATGTGGCGGATCTGCAACATCCGTCGGGCCCTGGAGCGTAACCCTCTTATTTACAACGGGTTGCCGTCATGCATCGGCCTGGAAGCGGGCGCCCGAGACGTGACGAAGTGCGCTGACGAACGAAGAGGGACTTGACAGCGACTGCTGATGTCGCATATAAAGAAGCCGCGTTAAGACTCTGACGCGGCAAGGCAAACATCCGGCGAACCGACTCCTCCTCCGAAGCGCCGGTGGGTGGCGTGCCCCAGGGTAAGAAAACCAAAGACGCGAACGGTGCGAACGCTCAGGCCCGGACCCCTCCGGGCCTTTTTGTTTTTGCTGTTGCACGCGGGTGCGCCCACGCGAGTCGCCGCGGTCCAGCGGGGCGCCTGCTCCCGCTCCCGGTCTAGAAGTTGCCGGGCGCCGCGTAGTTCTCGAATCGCGTGTACTGACCGAGGAAGGTCAGGCTCACGGTGCCGATGGGCCCGTTGCGCTGCTTGCCGATGATGATCTCCGCCCTGCCCTTGTCGGGCGTGTCCGGGTTGTAGACCTCGTCGCGGTAGATGAACAGGATCAGGTCGGCGTCCTGCTCGATCGCGCCCGACTCGCGCAGGTCCGACATCACCGGCCGCTTGTTCGGCCGCTGCTCCAGGCTGCGGTTCAGCTGCGAGAGCGCGACGACCGGCACCCGCAGCTCCTTCGCGAGCGCCTTGAGCGAGCGCGAGATCTCCGAGATCTCGGTGGCGCGGTTCTCCCCCTGCGTCGAGGCCGACATGAGCTGCAGGTAGTCGACGATGATCAGCCCGAGTTTGCCGTACTGGCGGTGCAGCCGCCGCGCGCGGGCGCGCAGCTCGAGCGCGTTCAGCGCCGCGCTCTCGTCGATGTGGATCGGCGCGTCGTGCAGCCGGCCGACCGCGTTCGTGAGCTTGTTCCAGTCCTCGTCGGTGAGGCGTCCGGTGCGCAGCTTGTGCTGGTCGAGCCGGCCGATCGAGCCGAGCATGCGGGTGGCGAGCTGGGTGCCGGCCATCTCCATGCTGAACACCGCCACCGGCAGCCGGTTCTCCACCGCGACGTGCTCGCCGACGTTCAGCGCGAAGGCGGTCTTGCCCATGCTCGGCCGGCCGGCGACCACCACGAGGTCGCCCTCCTGCAGGCCGGAGGTCATCTGGTCGAGGTCGTGGAACCCGGTCGGGATGCCGGTGATGTCCGACGGGTTGTCGCGGTGATAGAGCAGGTCGACGCGCTCCATCACCTGCGACAGGAGCTGGTGGATGTCCTTGAATCCCTCGCGGCCGCGGTTGCCCGCCTCCGCGATCTCGAACACCTTCGACTCGGCCTCGTCGAGGAGCTGGCCGACCTCCTTGCCGGCGGGATTCAGCGCGCTGTCGGCGATCTCGCCGCCCACCGCCACGAGCTTGCGCATGACCGCGCGCTCGCGCACGATCTCCGCGTAGCGCCGGATGTTGTGCGCCGAGGGCGTGTTCTGCGCGAGCTGCCCGAGGTAGGTGATGCCGCCGGTCTTGTCCTTGTCCTCGCTCGACTCGATCGCCTCGGCCACGGTCACGACGTCGGCCGGCCTGGACTGCTCGATCAGCCGCGCGATGTGGCGGAAGATGCGGCGATGATCGTCGCGGTAGAAATCGTCGAGCGCGAGCACGTCGCCGACGCGGTCCCACGCAGTGTTGTCGAGCAGCAGGCCGCCGAGCACCGACTGCTCGGCCTCGATCGAGTGCGGCGGAACGCGCAGGGCGACGAGCGGCGCGTCGCTCGTCGTGGGGGCGGTAGCCTGGGGCATCGCGGAACGCGTGACGGTGTCGGCGGATTCTACACCCGCGCCCGCGCCGGTTCGCGCAGAAGGTCGCCTCGGCCCGCGCGGAACCACGCGGGGAAGGCGAGCGCGGACGCGGCGGCTATTCCGCCGCCGGGCTCTCGCCCTCGCCGAGCACCGACACCTTGACGTGCACGAACACGTCGCCGAGCAGCTCGCGCGCGACGTCGTGATCGCCGACGAGCTTCAGCGGCCCCTGCGGCAGCCGGATGGCGGAGCGCTCGAGCGTATGGCCCATCGCGGTGAGCGCGTCGGCGATGTCATAGGTCGTTACCGAGCCGAACAGACGCCCGTCCACGCCGGCGCGCCGCGTGAGCTGGATCGTGAGCCCGTCGATCTCGGCGCCGCGCGCCTGCGCCGCGGCGAGCGCCTCGGACTGCGCCTTCTCCAGCTCGCCGCGCCGCAGCTCGAACGCGGCCAGGTTCTCGGCCGTGGCGCGCTGGGCCTTGCCCTTGGGGATCAGGTAGTTGCGCGCGAAACCGTCCTTCACCTTGACGATGTCGCCGAGCCCGCCGAGGTTGGTGATCTTCTCGAGGAGGATGACTTGCATGGCCGGCGCTCCGCTCAGTGCACGTCGGTGTACGGCACGAGCGCGAGATACCGCGCGCGCTTCACCGCCTCGGCGAGCATGCGCTGGTACCCGGCCTTCGTGCCGGTGATGCGCGCCGGAATGATCTTCCCGTTCTCGCCGATGTAGTCCCTCAGCAGATCGATGTCCTTGTAGTCGATCCACTCCATCTTCTCCGCGGTGAAGCGGCAGAACTTGCGGCGCCGGAAGAGCGCGCGTCCGCCGCGCTCGCGACCCTTGCCGCCCTTGCCGCCCTTGCCCTTCGCACCCTTGCCGCCCGCGCTGCGCGGCCTGCCGAACGTTGCCATCCGATTCTCCTAATTCCGTTTCGCTTCCTCGAATTCGATCCGCGTGACGTGCAGCACGAGCTGGCGGCCCGCCCTCGCCGGCGGCTCCCCCTTCGTGCGCTGCGCCGCGCCCTTGCCCGCCAGGAACCCGCTCAGCCGCACCGCGGCGCCGAGCGGCGCCGCCGCGACCAGCCGCGCCTCGTGCTCGGCGGCCACGCAGGCGACGTCCGCGTACACCTGCCGCTCGGTCCCGGCCTCGGTCTGCACCGACTCGTGCACGATCCGGAAGTTCACGAGGGCGACGCCGGCCGGTGTGTGGCGCAGCGCATCGCGCTCGGCAAGCTGGCCCGAGATCATGATCTCGTTCGTGCGGTTCAAGCGGACCCGATGCCGCGCCGCGGCGTCGCGGTCAGGACGCCGGGGCCTCGGAGCGCCGGCTGCCGCCGCCTTCCCCGCGTCCTTCGCCTCGCCCTTCGCCGCGCCCTTCACCTCGCCCTTCGCCGCGGCCTTCGCCGCGTCCCTCGCCGCGGCCCTCGCCGATCACCGACCTGGCCTTGTCCTCCTTCATCATCGGGGACGGGGCCGTGACCGGACCCTTCATCTTCACGACCAGATGGCGCAGCACCGCGTCGTTGAAGCGGAACGAGTGATCGAGCTCGTTCAGGGTCTCCTGGTCGCACTCGATGTTCATGAGCACGTAGTGCGCCTTGTGCACCTTCTGGATCGGGTAGGCGAGCTGGCGCCGGCCCCAGTCCTCGAGACGGTGCACGGAGCCCTGGCGCGCGGCGATTACGCCGCGGTAGCGCTCGATCATCGCCGGGACCTGCTCGCTCTGGTCCGGATGGACGATGAAGACGATCTCGTAATGTCGCATGCGTTCTCCTTGCGGGTTGAAGCCTCCCGGCATGCGCGACCGGTGAGGCAAGGAAGCGCCGGGCGCGCGCTCCCGCGGCCGGCATGGGCTCCGATCGCGGCCGGAAGCCTCGATCGGAAAGCCAGCGATTCTATCCGAAGTCTCGTTCTTCCCGCAAGCGAATCAAGGCCTTGAGGTCGACCCCGGCTAGCGCTGCGGACGCCGCCGTCGCGCCTCGAACAGGCAAAGTCCGGCCGCGACCGCGACGTTCAGGCTCTCGACCGTCCCGTACATCGGGATGCGCACCAGCCGATCGCACCGCTCGCGCGTGAGGCGACGCATGCCGTGGCCCTCGGCGCCGAGCACCCACGCGACCGCCTCCGGCAGCTCGGCCGTGAAGAGGTCCTCGGTCGCCTCGGCATCCGCGCCGATCACCCACACGTCGCGCGCCTTGAGATCGTCCAGCGCGCGCGAGAGATTGGTGACGGTCAGGTACGGCACGGTCTCGGCGGCGCCGCTCGCCACTTTCGCGGCCGTGCCGCCGAGCCCCGCCGCCCGATCCTTCGGCGCGATCACCGCGTGCGCGCCGGCGGCGTCGGCCACGCGCAGGCAGGCGCCGAGGTTGTGCGGGTCGGTCACGCCGTCGAGCACGAGCAGGAGCGGCGGCACGCGCAGCGCGTCGAGCAGCTCGTCGATGCTGTGCGCCTGCGCGATCCCGGTGACGCGCGCGACGACGCCCTGGTGGCGGGTGCCGTGCATCAGGCCGTCCAGCCGCTCCCTGCTGACGGCGCGCACGCGCACGCCGTGCGCCTCGGCGAGCCGCCGCAGGCCCGCTGCGCGCGCATCCTCGCGTGCCGCGTCCACGATCACCTCGAGCACCGAATCCGGATGCGCGCGCAGCCGGCTCGTCACCGCGTGGAAGCCGTAGATCAGCCCGCTCGCCGCCATCACGCCGGCACGAAGTCGAGATGGCCGGCTTCGAGATCGACCCGCACCAGTTTGACGCGCACGCGGTCGCCGAGCCGGAACACCTTCCCGGTGCGCCCGCCGCGCAGGAGGTGCCGCACCGCGTCGTGCTCGAAGTAGTCGTTGCCGAGCTCCGAGATGTGCACCATGCCCTCGATGTAGATGCCGTCGAGCGCGACGAAGATGCCGAAGCTCGCGACCCCGCTCACCGAGCCGTCGAACTCCTCGCCGACCTTGTCCTTCATGAAGTAGCACTTGAGCCAGGTGACGACGTCGCGCGTCGCGTCGTCCGCGCGCCGCTCGGTCATCGAGCAGTGCTTGCCGAGGTCGACCCAGCCGCCCGGATCGTAGCGCTCGCCGGCGAGCGCCGCCTTGATCGCGCGATGGATCAGGAGATCCGGATAGCGGCGGATCGGCGAGGTGAAGTGCGTATAGTGCTCGTAGGCGAGGCCGAAGTGCCCGACGTTCTCGGGGCTGTAGACCGCCTGCTGCAGCGAGCGCAGCAGCACCGTCTGCAGCAGCTGGACGTCGGGCCGCTGCTTGATTCTCTCGAGCAGCTTCGCGTAGTCCTTCGCGTGCGGCTCCTCGCCGCCGCCGAGGTGCAGCCCGAAGCCCTTCAGGAACTCGTGCAGCGCGGCGAGCTTCTCGGGCGTCGGCCCCTCGTGGATGCGGTACAGCGCCGGGTGCTTGCGCCGCTGCAGGAAGTCCGACGCGCAGACGTTCGCCGCCAGCATGCACTCCTCGATCAGCCGGTGCGCGTCGTTGCGGTACACCGGGACGATGCGCTCGATCTTGCCGCGGGCGTCGAACACGAGCTCGGTCTCGACCGTGTCGAAGTCGATCGCGCCGCGCCGCTCGCGCTCCTTGAGCAGGACGCGGAACGCGTCGTCGAGCACCTGCAGCCGCTCGGCGAGGCGCCTCGTGTCGGCGTCGAGGCGCCGCGGCTCGCCGTAGAGTGCGGCCGCGACGCGGTTGTAGGTCAGGCGAGCGTGCGAGCGGATCACCGCCGGGTAGAACTCGTACTCCGTGATCTCGCCGCGCGGCGTGACCGCCATGTCGCAGACCATCGCCAGCCGGTCGACGTCCGGATTGAGCGAGCAGAGCCCGTTCGAGAGCTTCTCCGGCAGCATCGGGATCACGCGGCGCGGGAAGTACACCGAGTTGCCGCGGCCGCGCGCTTCGGCGTCGAGCGCGTCGGCGTGGCGGACGTAGTGGCTCACGTCGGCGATCGCGACCACGAGCCGGAAGCCGCGGCCGGCGCGCTCGCAGTACACCGCGTCGTCGAAGTCGCGCGCCGTCTCGCCGTCGATCGTCACCAGCGCGAGCTCGCGCAGGTCGCGGCGGCCGGCGAGATCGGCCTTGCGCAGCTCGTCGGGAAACCGCGCCGCGATCCGCTCCGCGGCGCGCGAGAACTCGAACGGCAGTGCGTGCTTGCGCAGCGCGATCTCGATCTCCATTCCCGGGTCGTCGTAGTCGCCCAGCACTTCGACGACGCGTCCGATCGCCTGCACGCCGGGCGCGGGATAGGTGGTGAGGTCCACGGTCACGACCTGCCCCGGCTTGGCCTCGCCCGTGGCGCCGGGCTCGACGAGGATGTCGTGCTGGATGCGGCGGTCGGCGGCGGCCACGATCCAGATTCCGCGGCTGCGATGCAGGCGGCCGACCACGCGCTTCTGCGCGCGCTCGGTCACCTCGACGATCGACGCCTCGCGCCGCCCGCGCCGATCGAGCCCGCCGGGACGCGCGACCACCCGGTCGCCGTGCATCACCTGCCGCATCTCGTGCGGACCGAGATACAGCGACGCGCCGCCGTCGTCCGGGACCAGGAACCCGAACCCGTCCGGATGCGCCTCGACGCGGCCGGCGACCAGGTGCAGCCGCTCGGCCACCAGCAGCGCGCCCTTGCGGTTGCGCAGGAGCTGGCCTTCGCGCTCCATCGCGGCCAGCCGCCGGGCGAACGCCTCGCGCTCGCGCCGCGCGATCCCGAGCGCGCGCGCGAGCGCCGCCTCGTCCATCGGCACCGCCTCTTCGGCGAGCGTCTGCAGCACGAGCTCGCGGCTCGGCAGCGGGTGCTCGTAACGCTCGGCCTCGCGCGCGTAGTGCGGATCGGCGCGCCGGCGCGCGCGGCCCCGGTGGTCAGTGGCGGCGCGGCGGCGCGTCTTCATTGATCAAAAGTCCGGCTTCGCCTAAAATGCGCGCCTCGTGCCGAGATGGCGGAATTGGTAGACGCACTAGGTTCAGGTCCTAGCGCCCGCAAGGGTGTGGAGGTTCGAGTCCTCTTCTCGGCACCATGGAGATGTACCCCGAGTCTGCGGTCGCGGCGACCTCGGCCGTCGCATTCAGCGTAGCTCGCACACCCCGGTCGTACGAACGGGGCGGGACCCTTCCCTTTCGAGCCGGCCCTTGTCGATCGCCTCCCGCGCATGGGCCGCGGCTCGTCACACGCCCTGCTTCGTGTCGCCCGCTCGCTCGGTGAGCTCGGCGGCGGTCATGCGGTCGTAGGGCTCGAACGGCTGGTGGATCCACGGACTGTCCGCCAGATATTCCACGGAGTAGTCGGGCGTGACCCTGGAGACCGCCTTGCACCACAGCACCGCGGTGCGGATCTCGGCGATCGCCGGATGGCGCTCCTGCAGGTGGCGGCGCACGACCTCCAGCGTCGCGCCCGAGTCCACCAGGTCGTCCACCAGCAGCACGCGGTCCCCGAGCGTGGGCGTCGTCATCGTCATGTGCTCGGCGACGGTCAGCGCGCCGCGCTCGGTGCCGGCCTCGCCGCCGTAGGACTGCGTGGAGATGATCGCCAGCGGCAGCTTGAAGATGCGCGACAGCGTGTCGCCGACGCGCAGCCCGCCGCGCGCGATGCACACGATCTGGTTGAAATGCCAGCTCGACGCGTGCACGCGCGCCGCCAGCCGCTCGATCGACTTGTGGTAGTCGGCCCAGCTGACGAACAGGTCCTTCATTGCTGGAACGGGTGCCGCCGCACGATCGTTTCGTCGCGATCCGCGCCGGTGGAGATCATGTCCACGCCGATGCCGCACGCCTGCTCGATGCGCTCGAGGTACCTGCGCGCGTGCACCGGCAGGTCCTCGAACCGGCGCACGCCGACCGTGCTCTCGCGCCACCCCGGCAGCGTCTCGTAGACCGGCACGCAGCGCGCGGTGTCCTCGGCGCCGGCCGGCAGCAGGTCGACCGGCTCGCCGTCGATGGTGTAGCCGGTGCACAGCCTGACCGAGTGCATGCCGTCGAGCACGTCGAGCTTGGTGATGCACAGTCCCGAGACGCCGTTGATCTGGATCGAGCGCTTGAGCGCCGCGGCGTCGAACCAGCCGCAGCGCCGCGGCCGGCCGGTGGTCGCGCCGTACTCGTTGCCGCGCGCGCGCAGATGCTCGCCGATCGCGTCGGTGAGCTCGGTCGGGAAAGGGCCGGACCCGACGCGCGTCGTGTACGCCTTGGTGATGCCGAGCACGTAGTGCAGCATGCCCGGACCGACGCCGGCGCCCGCCGCCGCCGCGCCCGCCACGCAGTTGCTCGACGTCACGAACGGGTAGGTGCCGTGGTCGATGTCGAGCAGGCCGCCTTGCGCCCCCTCGAAGAGCAGGCTCGCGCCCGCGCGGTGCGCCTCGTGCAGCGCGCGCGGCACGTCCGCCACCAGCGGCGCGAGCTGCGGCGCGAGGCTCATCGCCGCGTCGCGCACCTGGGCGAGGTCGACCGGCGCGGCCTTCAGGTACCCGGTCAGCACGAAGTTGTGGAAGTCGAGCAGCTCGGCGAGCTTCGCCTCGAAGCGCTCCGGCACCATCAGGTCGCGCACCCTGAGCGCGCGCCGCGCGACCTTGTCCTCGTAGGCCGGGCCGATGCCGCGGCCGGTGGTGCCGATCTTCGCGTCGCCCTTCGCGGTCTCGCGCGCGACGTCGATCGCGACGTGGTAGGGCAGGATCAGCGGACAGGCGTCGGAGATCCTCACCCGGCTGCGGACCTCGACGCCCGCCGCCTCGAGCTCGGCGATCTCCTTCAGCAGCGCCTCGGGCGAGAGCACCACGCCGTTGCCGATGTAGCAGGTGACGCCGTCGCGCAGGATCCCCGACGGGATGAGGTGCAGCACGGTCTTGCGCCCGCCGATCACCAGCGTGTGGCCCGCGTTGTGGCCGCCCTGGAAGCGCACGACCCCCTGCGCGTGGTCGGTCAGCCAGTCGACCAGCTTGCCCTTGCCCTCGTCCCCCCACTGGGTGCCGATCACTACGACGTTCTTCGCCATATCGTTCAGTATCGCAGAGTCAGGGCCATGCCCGATCGCGCGAGACGGGCCCCGGGAAGCCGCCGGTCACCGGCCGGCGGTGCGCGGTTGCACCGTCCACGCGCCGTCGCGCAGAACGAGCTCGCGGTCGCAGCCGAGCTCCTCGCGCAGCGCCTCGTGCCCGGGCAGGTCCGTGATCACCACCTCGCCGGCCGCGCGCAGCTCGGCGATGCGCGTCGCGAGCGCCGCGTCCTGGGCGAACGGCGCGAGGATCGCGCCGACGCCCCGCGGCGGGCCGGCGCGGCGCGCCGCGACGCGCACGACCTCGCGCAGGTCCATCGAGAATCCGGTCGCGGGCCGGGCGCGGCCGAACGCACGTCCGACCTCGTCGTAGCGCCCGCCCAGCGCGATCGCGTTCGGCAGCCCGGCGCAGTAGGCCGCGAACACGACGCCGCTATGGTAGTGGTAGCCGCGCAGGTCGGCGAGGTCGACGCTCATCGCCATGCCGTCGTCGGCGACGAGCGCCTCCAGCGCGTCGAGCGCCGCGCCGATCTCCGGCCACTGCGGCAGCTCGCGGCGCGCGCGCTCGAGCACCTCCGCGCCGCCGTACAGCTCCGGCAGCAGGCGCAGCGCGTCGCGCGTCGTCGCATCGCAGCTCGCCGTGAGGTCCGCGAGCCCCGGCCCGTCCTTGGCCTGCAGCACGTCGAGCAGCTCGCTCTCGGTCGCGCGATCGACCGCGCCGCGCCGCGCGATCGCGCGGAACACGCCGACGTGCCCGACGTCCATCCTGAGGTCGGGCACCTCGCACGCGCCGAGCGCGGCGCGCAGCAGGCGCTGGATCTCGAGGTCGCTCTCGATCCCCGCGTGGCCGTAGATCTCGGCGCCGATCTGCAGCGGCTCGCGCGTCGCGAGCAGGCCGCGCGGCCGCGTGTGCACCACGGTGCCGCAGTAGCACAGCCGCGCGACGCCCTGGCGGTTGAGCAGGTGCGCGTCGATGCGCGCGACCTGCGGCGTCATGTCCGCGCGCAGTCCCATCGTGCGCCCGGAGAGCTGGTCGATCAGCTTGAAGGTGCGCAGGTCGAGGTCGTGGCCGGTGCCCGTCAGCAGCGAGTCGATGTACTCGAGCATCGGCGGGAAGACGAGCTCGTAGCCGTGCACGCGGAAGAGCTCGAGCAGGCGCGCGCGCAGGCGCTCGATCGCCTGCGCCTCCGCGGGCAGGATGTCCTCCACGTACTCCGGGAGCAGCCAGGCGCGCATGGCGGCCGCGCCTAGTGGATCACGAGCAGGAGGACGATCCCGACGCTCATCGAGACGAGCCCGAAGAACCGGATCTGTCCGTCCGAGAGCAGCAGGATGCGCCGGAACGTGTCACGCCAGAGCGCCGGCGCGACGAACGGCAGCAGTCCCTCCAGCACGAGCATCAGCGCAAGCGCGGTCAGGAAGACCGGCCACATCACTTCCCCGGGGTGCCGGTGCGCGCGCCGCCGGGGGACTTCAGGTACTTGAAGAAGTCGGATTTCGGCTCGAGGACGAAGATGTCGCCGGAGCCGCGGAAGCTGCCCCGGTACGCCTCGAGGCTGCGGTAGAAGGCGTAGAACTCGGGGTTCTCGCTGAACGCCCGGGCGTAGATGCTGGTCGCGCGCGCGTCGCCCTCGCCCCTGGCGCGCTCGGCCTCGCGGTAGGCCTCGGCGATGATGACCTCGCGCTCGCGGTCGGCTTCGGCGCGCAGCTTCTCGGCGATGGCGAAGCCCTGCGAGCGCAGCTCGCTCGCCACCGCGCGCCGTTCGGCCTCCATGCGCCGGTACACCGCGTCGCTCACCTCCTGCGGCAGCTCGACGCGCTTCAGTCGCACGTCGACGATCTGCACCCCGATATCCTTCGCGTCGTTCTCGACCTTCTCGGCCACGACCCGCATGATCGTGTCGCGCTCCCCGGAGACCACGTCGTGCACCGTGCGCTTGCCGAATTCCTCGCGCAGCGCGGCGTTCACGCGCTGCTGCAGCCGGGTCTGCGCAAGGGTCTCGTCGCCGCGCACGCTGATGTAGTACTGCCGCACGTCGGCGATGCGCCACTTCAGGAACGAGTCGACCAGCACGTTCTTCTTCTCGGAGGTGATGAAGCGCTCCGCGTCGGGCGAATCGAGCGTCAGGATCCGGCGGTCGAAGAAGCGCACGTTCTGGATCAGCGGCCACTTCACGTTCAGGCCGGGCTGCTCGATGACGTCCTTGATCTCGCCGAGCTGGAACACGATCGCGCGCTCGCGCTGGTCGACGGTGAACAGCGACATCGAGGTGATCAGCAGGACGACGACGACCGTCGCCAGGATTGCGCCGAGGCCGGTCCTCATGGCCGGATGTCCCTGTCGCGGCTGCGCAGCGCGTCGCGCGAGCGGGCGGCCGGATCGAACGGCGGCTGCGTCTCGGCCTGCGGCGGCCGGGCGCCCGCCGCACCCGAGGCGACCGCTGCGCCCGACATCTGCATCAGCTTGTCGAGCGGGAGGTAGAGCAGGTTGCCGCCGGCGTCGGCATCGATCATGACCTTGTTCGTGCTCGACATGATCTGCTGCACCGTGTCGAGGTACATGCGCTCGCGCGTCACCTGCGGCGCCTTCGCGTACTCGACCAGCACCTGCCGGAAGCGCGCGCTCTCGCCCTCGGCGTTGGCGACGACGCGCTGCCGGTAGCCGCTCGCCTCCTCGATCAGCCGCGCGGCCGTGCCGCGCGCCTTCGGCACCACGTCGTTGTAGTAGGCCTGGCCCTCGTTCCGCTGGCGCTCGAGGTCCTGCTTCGCCTTCACCGCGTCGTCGAACGCCGCCTGCACCTGCTCGGGCGGCTGCGCGTTCTGCATCGTGACCGCGCTGATCGCGATGCCGGTGCCGTAGCGGTCGAGGATGTCCTGCATCAGCTTCTGCGATCCGGCGGCGACCTGCTCGCGTCCTTCGTACAGCACGAAGTCCATGCTCGACTTGCCGACCACCTCGCGGATCGCGGTCTCGGCGGCCTGCAGCACCGCCTCGTCCGGGCGGCGGTCGTTGAAGAGGTAGTCCTCGGGATCCTTCAGCAGCCACTGCACGGCGAACTGGATGTCGACGATGTTCTCGTCGTCGGTGAGCATCAGCGACTCGCGCAGCACCTTGGTCTTGACGTTGTTGCGGTAGCCGACCTCGACGGTCCGGATCTGCGTCAGGCTGACGATCTCGTGGCTCTGGAACGGGTACGGGAAGCGCCAGCGCAGGCCGGGGCCGGTGGTCTCGGTGTACTTGCCGAACGTCAGCACCACGCCGCGCTGGCTCGCGTCGACGATGTAGAAACCGCTCGCGAGCCACACGACGACGACGAGCAGTGCGACGAGGCCGATGCCGCCGCCGATCTGGCGCACGCCCGGCGGCTCGCCGCCGCCCGCGCCGCCGCCGCCGCGCCGGCTGAAGAGGCCGTTCAGCCGCTGGTTGAAGTTCCGCCAGAGTTCGTCGAGATCGGGCGGCCCCTGGTTGCCCCCGCCCGGGCCACCACCGCCCTTGCGGCCCCACTGGGGATCGTTAAGCGACATGGATGTTCCTGATTCGCTCGCGCCCGCTTTCACGCCCGCCTTCGTCCGGCGTCGTGGAAGGATGCTTCGAGGCGGCCGCCTCGATCAGCGCCTGCCGCAGGGCCTCGAGGCCGAGGCCCGTCTTGGCGCTCACGCGGACACGCCGGATCTTACCATACTCGTCCCGGTCCACCCCGGGCACGATGCCGGTCAGGTCGAGCTTGTTCCAGACCAGGATCTGCGGCACGGCGTCGGCGCCGATCTCGGCGAGCACCTTGTTCACCTCGGCGACCTGGTCGTCGCGGACGCGGCTCGAGGCATCGACGACGTGGAGCAGCAGGTCGGCGTGGATGGTCTCCTCCAGCGTCGCGCGGAACGCCGCGACGAGCGGGTGCGGGAGGCCGCGGATGAAGCCGACCGTGTCCGACAGCGTGACGTTGCCCGCGCCGGGCAGGTAGAGCCGGCGCGTCGTCGTGTCGAGCGTCGCGAAGAGCTGGTCGGCGGCGTACGCGCCGGCGTGCGTGAGGGCGTTGAACACCGTCGACTTCCCGGCGTTGGTGTAGCCGACGAGCGAGACCGAGAGCACCTGGCCGCGGGCGCGGGCGCGGCGCTGGACGTCGCGCCGCCGCTGCAGCGTTACGAGCTTCGCCTTCAGCGTCTTCACCCGCGCGCCGATCAGCCGGCGGTCGGTCTCGAGCTGCGTCTCCCCCGGCCCGCGCAGACCGATGCCGCCCTTCTGGCGCTCGAGGTGCGTCCAGCCCCGCACGAGCCGGGTCGCGAGGTGCTGCAGCTGGGCGAGCTCGACCTGCACCTTGCCCTCGCTCGTGCGGGCGCGCAGCGCGAAGATGTCGAGGATCAGGCTGGTGCGGTCGACGACGCGGCGGCCGAGCTCGCGCTCGAGGTTGCGCTGCTGCGCCGGCGAGAGCTCGTGATTGAAGATCGCGAGATCGGCGCCGCTGTCGGCGATCGCCGCCGCGATCTCGCGGACCTTGCCGGAGCCGGCGAAGAGCGCCGGGTCGGGACGATCGCGCCGGCCTTTCACGATCGCCCGCACCGTCGCGCCGGCGCTCGCGGCGAGCAGCGCGAGCTCCTGGAGGCTCTCGGCGTAATCCGCCGCCCCGAGGTCCAGGGCGACAAGCACCGCGGCTTCTCCGCGAGCGGGGCGTTCGAACATCCCGCGCGCGGCCTAGCGTCCGGCGGCCATCAGCTCTCGCCGCCCTCGCCCAGGCTGAGGTTGACCGGGCGCGAGGGCACCACGGTCGAGATGGCGTGCTTGTACACCATCTGGGTGACGGTGTTCTTGAGCAGGACCACGTACTGGTCGAACGACTCGATCTGTCCCTGCAACTTGATGCCGTTCACCAGGTAGATGGAGACCGGGATGTGCTCCTTCCGCAGCGTATTGAGGAACGGGTCTTGTAACAGTTGCCCTTTGTTGCTCATGGCGGCTCCAAGTCGTGGTTTTTGGGGTATTTGAGCCCTTAATGTAATTCATTTCCCATGCCGTTGCCATCACCGGTGGTTGGAGGCCCGGGCCGCGAAAGGGTTCCGTCCGGTGCGGAACTCGATCCTGAGCGGCGTACCCTCGAGGCCGAACGCCTCGCGGAACGACCCCTCCAGGTAGCGCCGGTAGCCGGGCGCCACGACGTCCAGCCGGTTGCCGTGCACGACGATCACCGGGGGGTTCGTGCCCCCCTGATGGGCGTAGCGGAGCTTGGGCCGCACGAGGCCGGCCCGGGGCGGCGGCTGCTTCGCCACGGCCTGGATCAGGTGGCGCGTGAGCCGCGGCGTCGGCAGCCTGGCCATCGCCGCCGCGTAGGCGTCGTCCACCGAGCGCATCAGGCCGGCGAGGCCGCGACGCTCGAGCGCCGAGATGTAGTGCACGCGGGCGTACGACAGGAACCCGAGCTTGTCGCGCACCGCGCGCTTCGCCTGCTCGCGCGCGTAGTCGTCCAGGCCGTCCCACTTGTTCACCGCGACCACCACCGCCCGTCCCCGCTCGGCGATGAAGCCGGCGATGTGCGCATCCTGGTCGGCGATGTCCTGGCGCGCGTCGAGGAGCAGGACCGCGACGTTCGCCGACTCGATCGCCTGCAGGGTCTTCACCACCGAGAACTTCTCGACCGTCTCGAACACGCGGCCGCGCCGGCGCAGCCCCGCCGTGTCGATCAGCACGTACTCGCGACGGCCGTGGCGGAAGCGGACCCGGATCGGGTCGCGCGTCGTGCCGGGCTGGTCGAAGGCGATCACGCGCTCCTCGCCGAGCAGCGCGTTCACGAGCGTCGACTTGCCGGCGTTCGGCCGGCCGACGATGGCGACGGCCGGGACGTCGTCCTCGGGTTCCGCGGCGGCCGCCGCCTCCGCGTCCGGCAGGCCGGCGAGCGCCGCCTCGATCAGCGCGTGCACGCCCTCGCCGTGGGCGGCCGAGATCGCGAGCGGCGCGCCGAGCCCGAGCGCATGAAACTCGGCGACGGCGATGTCGGGGTCCATTCCCTCGGCCTTGTTCACCGCGAGCAGCACCTTCGGGCGCGCCGTGCGCAGCTGGCCGGCGATGCGCTGGTCCTGCGGCGTCGGGCCGTCGCGCGCGTCGACGATGAAGATCGCGACGTCCGCCTCCGCGAGCGCCGCGCGCGTCTGCTTCGCCATCTCGGCGAGCACGCCCTCCTTCGCCACCGGTTCCAGGCCGCCGGTGTCCACCACCAGGAACGTCCGCCCGCCCACGCGCCCCTCGCCGTAGTGGCGGTCGCGCGTCAAGCCGGGAAAGTCGGCGACGATCGCGTCGCGCGAGCGCGTCAGCCGGTTGAACAGCGTGGACTTGCCGACGTTCGGGCGGCCGACGAGGACGAGGGTGGGCTTCAAGGAAAGATGGCAGTCAGTAGGTGGCAGTTGGCAGTTGGCAGTTGGCAGTTGGCCGTCCACCGGCGCGTCACGTTACGTGGAGTCTTTGCTGCCGACTGTCCACTGCCAACTGCCAACGCGTTTTCACTGGCGTGAAAACGCGTACAACCCGCCCCCGGTCGTCTGCACGAGGAAACCGCCGACGATCGGCACCGGCGCGCTGCGGATCGGCGTTCCGTCGGTCGCGATGCGCGCCACGAACGCGCCGGTGTCGCGCGCGAGCAGGTGGACGTAGCCCTCGACGTCGCCCACTGCGACCGCCCGCTCGAGCGGCAGCGGCGCCGTGAGCCGGCGGTACTGCAGCTTGTCCTGGCGCCACACGCTGATGCCGGAGTTGGCGGCGAGCGCCGAGACGGCGCCGCGGTCCTCGCTCACGTAGACGGCGCGGCCGTCGACCGCGAGCCCCGCGCTCGAGGACATCTCGCGCGCCCAGAGCATGGCGCCGTTGGTGAGGTCGAAGCACGCGGCGCGCCCCTGGTGCGCGACGGCGCACGCGACGCGGTCGCCCACCCACGGGTTGCCGGTGACGTCGCTCATCCGCTCGAGCTCGGTGGTGCCGCGCGGCAGCGACACCGTGCCTTCCCAGCGCAGGCCGCCGTTCGACTGCGCAAGCGCCACCAGCTTGCCGCCGGGGAACCCGGCGAAGACGAAGCCGCTGCTCACGGTGACGCCGGCCGGGCTGCGCACCGCGAGCGACGGCGTCTGGCGCTGGTAGACCCAGCGCCGCCGGCCGTCGCGCGCATCGAAGCCGAACACGCGGCTGTCGGCGCTGCGCACCACGACCAGGTCGCCGACGACCTCCGGCGGCGCCAGCACCTCGCTCGATACCCGCGCCTTCCACCGCAGCTGCCCGCCCGCCTCGAGCGCAATCACCTCGCCCTCGGTCGAGCCGACGACGACGAGCACGCCGTCGCTGCCGACGCCGCCCGACAGCGGGCTGCCGACTGCGACGCGCCAGAGCTGCCGGCCGCTGCGCTCGTCGAAGCGCGCCACCGTGCCGTCGCCGGCCGCGGCGAACACGCTGCCCGCGGCGACCGCGGGCGCAAACGCGGCGCCGCGCGCATCGCCGACGCTCGCCTGCCACAGCGTCGGCACCGCGACCGGGCTCGCGATCGGCGCGAGCGGCGCCGGCACCTGCGTCGGCGCCGGCTCGAACCAGCGCAGCGGATTCCAGCTGAAGCCGGAGCAGCCGCCCAGGCCGAGCGCGGCCGTCGCCGCGACCGCGAGCGCGAGGCGGCGCGCGCGACGGCGCGGCGCGCGGCTCATGCGCCCTCTCCGCCCAGGATCTCGAGCTTGAGCTCGAGCAGCTCGCGGGTCGCGCCCTCGCGCGGCTGCAGCCGGCCGAGCGCCGCGCGGTAGGCGCTGCGCGCCTCGGCGGTCTTTCCCTGCAGCGCGTAGACGTCGCCGCGCGCCTCGTCGTAGCGGCCCTCGAACCCGGGCGGCGGCTGCGACTCGAGCACCTTCAGCGCCTCGTCGAACGCCTTCTCGTCGATCAGCACGTTCGCCAGCCGCAGGCGCGCGATCGCGCCGAGCTCCGGCTCGCGCGCGTGGTCGATCACCCACTCGAGCTGGGCGCGGGCGGTCTTGAGGTCGCCGCTCTCGAAATGCGCCTTGGCCGAGACGAGCGCCGCGAGCGGCGCGTACGCGGTGCGCGGGTAGCCCTCCAGGATCGTGCCCGCGAGATCGCGGACCTTCTTGATGTCGCGCGTCCCGGCCGCCTTGCGCAGCTCGGTGTACACCGCGCTCGCCTCGGCGGCCTGCGAGCGCTGGTAGGTGCGCCATCCGACAACCCCGGCCACGACGAGCGCGGCCGCGGCGATCGCGACGATCACCAGCGCGCCGTGCTCGCGCCACCACGCCTTCAGCGCGGCGATCTGCTCCTGCTCCTCGAGGTCGAACGTGCTCATTCGGACTCTTCTCCGTACATTAGATCGGACACCGCGTCGGCGAGCCGGTCGAGCGCGACCCGCGACTGGCCGCGGTCCTCCCGCAGCGGCTTGAGCGTCGCCTCGCCCGCCGCCGCCTCCTCCTCGCCGATGATGACGGCGACGGCCGCCCCGCTCGCGTCGGCGCGCTTCATCTGCGACTTGAAGCTGCCGCCGCCGCAGTGCTGGATGACCGCGAGGCCGTGGTCGCGCAGCCGCTCCGCGGCCCGGAACGCGAGCCGCTCCGCGCCCGCGCCCTGGTTCACGACGTAGACGTCGACCGCCGGGCCCGCGCGCTCGTCGCCCTCGCGCATCAGCGCGATCAGGCGCTCGACGCCCATCGCGAAGCCGGCGGCCGGCGCCGCCTTGCCGCCGATCTGCGCGATCAGGCCGTCGTAGCGGCCGCCGCCGCACACGGTGCCCTGCGCGCCGAGCCGGTCGGTGATCCACTCGAACACGGTCAGGTTGTAGTAGTCGAGCCCGCGCACGAGGCGCGGATCGATCGTGTACGGCAGGCCGGCGTCCTTCAGCACCGTCTGCACGCCCTCGAAGTGCGCGAGCGACGCGTCGCCGAGGTAGTCGAGCAGCCGCGGCGCACCCGCGATCAGCGGCTGCATCGCCGGGTTCTTGCTGTCCAGCACGCGCAGCGGGTTGGTGTGCAGCCGCCGGCGCGAATCCTCGTCGAGGTCGCCCTCGTGCCGGCGCAGGTAGGCGACCAGCGCCTCGCGGTGCGCGAGGCGCTCCTCGATGCTGCCGAGCGAGTTGAGGTGCAGCCGGATGCCCTGCAGGCCGAGATCGTCCCACAGCCGCGCGCACATCAGGAGGAGCTCGGCATCGACGTCCGGCCCGGCGTAGCCGAGCGCCTCGGCCCCGACCTGGTGGAACTGCCGGTAGCGGCCCTTCTGCGGCCGCTCGTGGCGGTACATCGGCCCCATGTACCAGAGGCGCTGCGGGCCGGCGTAGAGCAGCGAATGCTCGACCGCGGCGCGCACCACCGACGCGGTGGCCTCGGGCCGCAGCGTCAGGTGCTCGCCGTTCAACTCGTCGACGAAGCTGTACATCTCCTTCTCGACGATGTCGGTCGCCTCGCCGATCGCGCGGCGGAAGAGCGCGGTGTGCTCGAGCAGCGGCGTGCGCACGTTGCGGTAGCCGTAGGCGGCGAGCCACGCGCGCACCGTATCCTCGAAGTGCTCCCAAAGCTCCGCTTCGTCCGGCAGGATGTCGTTCATCCCCCGGACCGCTTGCAGGGTCTGTGTCATGACGGCGCCGAGGCTAGACCACGGCTTTGTTGTCGAGCGGCGGCGCGGCGGTGCTGCGGCCGTAGGTCGTGCGCACGTAGTCCTCGACGATGCGCTGGAAATCCTCGGCGATCGTCTCGCCCTTGAGCGTGACGGTCTTCTCGCCGTTCACGTACACCGGTGCGACCGGCCGCTCGCCCGCGCCGGGCAGGCTGATGCCGATGTTCGCGAGCTTCGACTCCCCGGGCCCGTTCACCACGCAGCCCATCACGGCCACGTGCATCTCCTCGACCCCGGGATACCGCTCCCGCCACCGCGGCATCTGCGCGCGCAGGAACGCCTGGATCCGCGCGGCGAGCTCCTGGAAGGTCGTGCTGGTCGTGCGGCCGCACCCTGGGCACGCGGTCACCATCGGCGCGAAGGAGCGCAGCCCCATCGTCTGCAGGAGCTCCTGCGCGACGACCACCTCCTGGGTGCGCGGTCCGCCCGGCTCCGGCGTGAGCGAGACGCGGATCGTGTCGCCGATGCCCTCCTGCAGCAGCACGGCCATCGCCGCGCTCGAAGCGACGATGCCCTTGGAGCCCATGCCCGCCTCGGTGAGGCCGAGGTGCAGCGGATAGTCGCAGCGCCGCGCGAGCTCCCGGTACACCGTGATCAGGTCCTGGACGCCGCTCACCTTGCAGGAGAGGACGATGCGGTCGCCGGGCAGCCCGAGCGCCTCGGCCCGCGCCGCGCTCTCGAGCGCCGAGACGATCAGCGCCTCGCGCATGACCGCGTCGGCCGCGCGCGGGTCCGCGCGCGCGGCGTTCTCGTCCATCATGCGCGCGAGCAGCTCCTGGTCGAGGCTGCCCCAGTTCACCCCGATGCGGACCGGCTTGCCGTAGCGGCACGCCGCCTCGATCATCGCGGCGAACTGCTCGTCGCGCTTCGCCCCGCGGCCGACGTTGCCCGGGTTGATGCGGTACTTCGCGAGCGTCTCGGCGCACGCCGGGTGCTCGGCGAGCAGCTTGTGGCCGTTGAAGTGGAAATCGCCGACGAGCGGAACCGCGCAGCCGGCGCGGTCGAGCTGCTCGCGGATGCGCGGCACCGCCGCCGCCGCCTCCGCGCCGTTGACGGTGATGCGGACGAGCTCGGAGCCGGCGTCCGCGAGCTCGCGCGCCTGGCGCGCGGTCGCGTCGACGTCCGCGGTGTCGGTGTTGGTCATCGACTGCACGACGATCGGCGCGCCGCCGCCGACCGGGACGCGTCCGATGCGGACCTGCCGCGACCGCCTGCGTGCGACCGTGCTCGCGATCATGTGCTCATTCCAGCGTGACGCGCGCGACGTCGCTCCGAACGTGCGGCTTGAGCGCGACCGGCGCGTCGTTGAAGCTGAGCTGGACCGCCGAGGCGTTGCCGATCACCAGCTCGAACGGCGCGACGCCCTGGATCACGCGACGCGTGCCCGCCCGGTTGAGCCCCGAGAAGACGATCTCACCGCTCGCATCGCGGATCTCGACCCACGATTCCTGCTCGAACTCGAGCGTGACGCGCGACTTGCCGGGCGGGATCGGCCCCCGCGCAGGCGGCGCCTCGGGGACTGCAACGTCTCGCGGCGGCGCGGCCGCAGCCGTTTCGGTCGCGGCGGCCGGCGCGGGCTTCGCTGCCGGAGCGGCCGCGGCTTCGGGCGCCGCCGCCGGCTGCGCCGGCGCGGGCTCGGGCTCGGGAACCGGTATCGGTTCGGTCGGCGCCGGCGCGCCGGGCGGGGGCAGCGGCTCGGACGCGGGCGGCGCGACGGCGACCGGCGCGGCCGGCTGGGCGGGATGCTGGCTGCGCAGGAACCACTCGGCGAGGACCACCGCCACGGCGAGCACGATCAGCATCGAGAGGAGCACGTAGACGCGCGAGCCCGGCCGCCGCTCGGCCGGGAACGGCACGCTCATGTCGCGCGGCTGCATCTCGACATCGCCCGCGATGACCTTGCGCTCGAGCGACCCGAGCAGCGGCGCGGCGTCGATGCCGAGGAGCTTGGCGTAGCTGCGCACCATGCCCCGCACGAACGGCGCGCCCGGCAGCGACTCGTAGCGGTCCGCCTCGAGCGCCTCGATCTGGCGCGGCGAGAACTTCAGCCGCTGCGCGACCTCGGACACCGAGAGCCCGCGCTCGGCCCGGGCCGCGGCGAGGATGCCCCCGACAGTCAGCTCCTCGGGCGCGAGGCTGCCGGGCTGCGGATCGCTCATTCGAACTCCCCGCGCTGCAGCGCCTGGTACTCCGGCGACCGCGGGAACCGCAGCCGCAGCTGCGCGGCGTAGCTGTTCTCCGCGACCTTGTCGCCGAGCTTGCGCTCGACGCGCACGGCGAGCCACAGCGCCTCCGCCGACGGCGGCGCGAGCCGGTTGTGCCGCGCGATGACCTCGCGCGCCTCGCCGAAGCGGCCGCGGTCGTACTGCACCTTCGCGTACGGCAGGAGCACGCTCACGCTGTTCGGGTCGAGCCGCAGCGCGCGCTCGAAGTACTCGCCGGCCTCCTTCACGTTGTTGCGCTGGAGCAGGCAGCGCCCGGCCGCGGCGTAGGTGCGCGACGGCGTCGTATAGAGCGGGTTGCGCAGCGCGGTCGTGAAGTACGCCATCGCCTGCTGCTCGCGCCCGGTCTGGCACAGGAACCAGCCGTAGTTGTGGTTCAGGTCGGCGTCGTTCGGCGCGAGCTTCAGGCCGCGCTGGAAGCTCGCCTCGGCCGCGGCGTTGTCCTTCAGGTCCATGTGCACCAGGGCCTGCACGTTGTAGGCCGGCGCGTACATCGGATCGGCGGCGAGCGCGACGCGCGCCTCCTCGAGCGCGATCCCCATGTTGCCGATGCCGTAGTAGGCGCCCGCGAGATCGGTGTGCGCCTTCGCGCGGGTGCGCGGATCGCCGGGCGGCTGCACGAGCGGCGTCTCCTCGCGCGCGGCGGCGCCCGCCGACTGGCTCTCGCCGCCGCCTTGCGACGGGTCGGTCGCGCAGCCCGCGGCGAGCGCTGCGACGATGAGCATGACTGCCAGCCGTCCGGTCGTGCTCATGCCGCCCTCGCAATCTTCAGCGTCCGGCGCGTCCGGTCGGCGATCTGGCCGGCGAGCTGTCCGCACGCGGCGTCGATGTCGAACCCCCGCGTCTTGCGGATGGTGGTGATGATCCCCGCCGCCTGCAGCCGCTCGGCGAAGCGGCGGATCGCCGCCTCCGGCGAGCGCCGGTACTCGGCGCCGGGGAACGGGTTGAAGGGGATCAGGTTGATCTTGCACGAGACGCCGGACGCGAGCGCGATGAGCTCGCGCGCATGCGCCGGCGCGTCGTTCACCCCGTCGAGCATCACGTACTCGAACGTGATGCTGTCGCGCGGGGCGCGCTCGAGGTAGCGCGCACAGGCCGCCATCAGCTCGCGCAGCGGATACTTGCGGTTGATCGGCATCAGTACGTCGCGCAGGGCGTCGCTCGGCGCGTGCAGGGACACGGCGAGCGCCACCGGGCACTCCTCGCGCAGCCGGTCGATCGCCGGGACGATCCCCGACGTCGACACGGTGACGCGGCGCCGCGACAGCCCGTACGCGTTGTCGTCCAGCATCAGCCTGAGCGCCGGCAGCACGTTGTCGAGGTTGAGCAGCGGCTCGCCCATGCCCATCATGACGACGTTGCTGATCACGCGGTCGGCCCGGCTCGCGCCGAGCGCCCGGCGCGCGTGCCACAGCTGACCGACGATCTCGGCGGCGGTCAGGTTGCGATTGAAGCCCTGCTTGCCGGTCGCGCAGAAGCGGCAGTCGAGCATGCAGCCGGCCTGGCTCGAGATGCACAGCGTGCCGCGGCTCGCCTCCGGGATGAAGACCGCCTCGACCGCGCTCGAGCCGACGTCGAGCAGCCATTTGCGCGTGCCGTCCGGCGCGGTCGCGTCGGACACCACGCGCGGCGCGGTCACGTCGGCCGCCTCGGCAAGCCGCGCCCGCAGCGGCTTCGCGAGGTCGGTCATCGCCGCGAAGTCGTCGACGCCGAGCTGGTGCACCCAGCGCATCAGCTGGCGCGCCCGGAACGGCTTCTCGCCGAGCCCGGCGAGGAAGCCCGCCAGCGCGTCGCGGTCGAGACCGAGGAGGTTCACGCCCATGCGGTGCGTCGGCTAGCGGCCATCTCGAAATCGCGGACGCGCTTCTTCCCGGGCCGGGATCGCGCGACGCGGCAGGCTGCCCTCGCAGATCCCCGTTTTCTCGATCGCATTCGCATCTTGAGACAGGTTCTAGCGGCCCAGGATCTCGTACGCGGCGAAGAAGTACCCGATCTCGGTGCGCGCGGTCTCCGGCGCATCCGAGCCGTGCACGGCGTTCGCGTCGATGCTCGCGGCGAAGTCGGCGCGGATCGTGCCCTTGGCGGCCTTCTTCGGGTCGGTCGCGCCCATCAGCTCACGGTTGCGCGCGATCGCGTCCTCGCCCTCGAGCACCTGGATCATCACCGGCCCGGAGATCATGAACTTGACGAGATCGCGGAAGAACGGGCGCTCGCGGTGCACGGCGTAGAATCCCTCGGCTTCGGCCTGCGAGAGCTGCACCATCTTCGCCGCGACGATCTTCAGCCCGGCCGCCTCGAAGCGGGCGTAGATCTGTCCGATCGCGTTCTTCGCAACCGCGTCCGGCTTGATGATCGACAGGGTTCGTTCCATGGCCATGCTGGTGTGCTCCCTTGCGCGGTCTCGGTTGGGTCGGCCCGGCGTCCGATGCGGTTGGCATGCGGCGGCGCCCCGGGGCCGGCCTTTCGAAAATAAACGCTTATTTTAACACGCGTTTCGCGCGTTTCGCGCGTTTCACAGGTTTCCGCACGGCGCCCGGCGCCGCGGCCTCCGGCGCGAGCGGCGTCCACTCGATCCGCAGCCCGGGTTCGCCCGGTCCGGCCTGCAGCTCCGCCGCCACCGCCACCCCCGGCACGCAGGCGAGCGCCTCGTCCACGTAGACCAGCGGCAGCCGCACGCGATCCCACGGCGGCACGCCGCTTTGCTGCAGCAGCCGCTTGACCGTGCGCCGCGGCCCCGCGATCCGCGGGCGTAGCGCCTCGCCGCCGCGGCGGGGGCGTAGCGTGAGCCGTCCCCGCCGCACGGCCGCGGCCCGCAGGCCGGTCCCGCGCACGGGCTCGAGCCGCAGCTCCCCCCCGAGCTCCGGCACCGGCCACGGGCGCGCCCCGCTCCACACGGCCTCGAACGATCCGGGCGGCGGGCTCGCCGGCGAGGGCGGCACGAGCCGGAGCGCGCCCTTGTATCTGCGCAGGGTCGTCCCGTCGAGATCGAACGCCACCCCGCGATCGGCGCGGGCCTGCGCCGCCTGGCGCAGGATCTCGTCGAGCCGCACGCTGGAGGGCGCAGCGACGCCGTGCCGCTGGAGGAACCACCGCAGCAGGTTGCGGGCCCGCGCCGCCCCTAAGCGGCCCAGGGCGGCGACGTCGAGCGCCCCGCGCACGACGCACCGCTCCGCGTCGATCGCCGCGAGCTCGGCCAGCAGCCCCGCGGCCTCGCCGAGGTGGCGCGCGCTGCGCCCGAGGTTCGCGACCGCCGCCGGATTCAGCTCGGTGAGGAGCGGCAGCACGCGCCGGCGCAGGAAGTTGCGGGCGAGCGTTTCGTCGCGATTGCTCTCGTCCTCGACCCACTCGAGCCCGCGCGCCCGGGCGTACGCAGCGATCTCGGCCCGCGTGACGTCGAGCAGTGGGCGCACGAAGCGCGGCCCGGCGTCGTCGGGGAGGCTCGCCGCCGGCATGCCGGCGAGCCCCGCCGCACCCGCGCCGCGCACGAGCTGCAGCAGGACCGTCTCGGCCTGGTCGTCCAGGTGCTGCGCGAGCGCGATGAAATCGGCGCGCTCGGCGCGCAGCGCCGCGTAGCGCGCCGCGCGTGCCGCGCCTTCGCGGCCGAGCTTGCGGTGCGGCGCGAGGTCCAGCTTGCGGACGCGGCACGCGAGCCCGTAGCGCGCCGCCAGGCGGCGGCAGAAGCGCGCCCAGGCCGGCGCGTGCGGGCTGCGCCCGTGGTCGAAATGCACGCACGCGAGCCGCAGCCCGAGCCGCGACGCGCGCGGCGCGACGAGATCGAGCAGGACCGCCGAGTCGATGCCGCCGGAGAGCGCGAGCGTCAGGCGCGCGCCGCGCGGCACGCGGCGCGCGAGCTCGCGTTCGAGGCGCGCGCCGAGCTCACTTGACCTGGACTTCCTTGAACTTGCCATAGGCCATGAGCCGCTCGAAGCGCGCCTCGACGAGCGCATCGATGCTCTGGCCGGAGAGCTGGCGCAGCGCGTCCTGCAGCGCCTTCTTCAGGCTCTGCGCCACGGTGGCATGGTCGCGGTGCGCTCCGCCGGGCGGCTCGTTCACGATCCGGTCGATCACGCCGAGCGCCTTCAGCCGCGCGGCGGTGATGCCGAGCGCCTCGGCGGCGAGCGGGGCCTGCTCGGCGCTCTTCCAGAGGATCGACGCGCAGCCCTCGGGCGAGATCACCGAGTAGGTCGCGTATTGCAGCATGAGGACCTGGTCGCCCACTGCGATCGCGAGCGCGCCGCCCGAGCCGCCCTCCCCGATCACGGTGCACACGACCGGCGTGCGGAGCTCCGCCATGACGAAGAGGTTGCGCCCGATCGCCTCGGCCTGCCCGCGCTCCTCGGCGCCGATCCCGGGATAGGCGCCCGGCGTATCGACGAACGTGAGCACCGGCACGCCGAACTTCTCGGCGAGGCGCATCAGCCGCAGCGCCTTGCGATAGCCCTCCGGCCGCGGCATGCCGAAGTTGCGCAGGATCTTCTCCTTGGTGTCGCGGCCCTTCTGGTGGCCGATCACCATCACCGACTGGCCGTTGAAGCGGGCGGGCCCGCCGACGATCGACGGGTCGTCCGCGTAGGCGCGGTCGCCGTGCAGCTCCTCGAAATCGGTGAAGAGCGCGCGCACGTAGTCGAGCGTGTACGGACGCTGCGGATGGCGCGCGACGAGCGCGGTCTGCCACGGCGTGAGCTTGCCGTAGATCTCCTTGGTGAGCGCCAGGCTCTTCTTCTGCAGCCGCTGGATCTCTTCGGAGATGTCGACCGCCGAGTCGTCCTGCACGTAGCGCAGCTCGTCGATCTTCGCCTCGAGCTCGGCGATCGGCTGCTCGAACTCGAGGAAGGTGGCTTTCGCGTTCAATGCGCGAGCGTCGTCGGTGGGCGCCGCAGACCGGCGCGGAGGTCCCGGATTCTACAAGACAACCGCATTCGAGCGGTTTGGCCGCTCACCGCGGCGTCGGCGGCCGCAAACGCCCACCTGCGAGTCCCGGCTTGCGGCCGGGTATAAAGGCGGGTCCGTTCCCCTCCGCCGCCCGCCGACGCGCTCTGCCGTACCAGCCCCGCCCCGCCCGCCGGCTCGCCTTCGAGCCCGCCCTGTTTCCTCAATACTCCACCGGCACCGGATCGAGGCTGCGCCACAGGTACCACGTCGCGACCGAGCGCCAAGGCTGCCAGCCCGCCGCGAGACTGCGGATCGCCTCCAGGTCGCACCCGTCGCCGTCGCCGTCGAAATAATGCAGCCGCACCGCGCGCTGCAGGCCGAGGTCGTCGAGCGGCAGGACGTCGGGCCGCAGCAGGTTGAAGATCAGGAACATCTCGGCCGTCCAGCGGCCGATGCCGCGCACCTGCACGAGATCGGCGATCACCGCCTCGTCCTCCATCTCGTCCCAGCGCCCCGGGTGCAGCGAGCCGTCGACGAAGCGCCGCGCAAGGTCGAGCAGATACTCGCGCTTGCGCTCCGAGAGGCCCGCCGCGCGCAGGCGCCGCCGCCCCGCGAGCAGCTCCTGCGGGCGCATCGCCGGGGCGACGCGCAGGAGCTTCGCCCAGACGCTGTCGGCGGCCTTCACCGAGATCTGCTGGCCGACGATCGACCGCGCGAGCGTCTGGAACGCATCGCCGCGGCTCCTGAGCGCGATGCCCGGATGGCGCCGGATGATCGCGCGCATGACCGGATCGCCGCGCGAGAGCGCGCGCTTCGCCAGGCTCCAGTACTGCGGCGTCGCGTGCGAATCGCCCGGAGTCACGTCAGGAATGCGCGGCGAGCGGCAGGTTGGTGAGCAGGTTCTGCGGCTTCATCCGCACGACGTTCGCCTCGTCCATCGCGAGCGCGAGATACACCGGCTTGCCGGCGAGATCCCGGCGCATCAGCGCGGCATCGGCGAACTCGAGCCGGAAGAGCGCGAGCAGCTGGCGCATGCGTCCCGAGTCCACCTCGACGCCCCGCCAGAGGTCGTTCAGGATCGCCGTGGATTGCGCGTCGAGCCCGACGTGCCACGACCAGCGCGCGTCCTCGACCTGCCGCAGCGGCGTGACCGACACCTCCACGCCGACGAGGTGCCTCACCCAGCGCTCGAGCACGCGCGCGAGCGCCGCGAGCCCGGCGCGGCCGTAATTGATCGCGAGCACCAGGTCGTGGCGCTGATCGCGCTCCCAGTAGAGCACGGCGTTGCCCTCGTCGAGCACTTCGAGCGTGGCGCTCTTCAGCGGCGCCTGCGCCTCGACGATCAGGCGCCCGAGCGCGCCGTAGGCCGAGCCGCTCGCGTGCATCTCCACCGTCTCGAGATCGGCGAGCATGATCGCGCCGCCCTCGACGCTAGCCTTCTGCTCGCGGAAGAAGAGCTCGCCGGCCCGCGCCTCGAGCGGATCGTCGACGCCGTCGAGCACGTTGCGCAGGACGATCTGCGCGAGCTGGTCGAGGAAGAGCGGCGGCACCCGCACCGACTCCTCGGCGAAGATCCCCGCGTAGCACGCCTCGACCGAGCCCGCGCGGCGCAGGCGCGCGAGGAAGTCGAGCAGCACCCGGTAGTTGAAGCGCGTGTCCGGATCCTCGATCGCCTCGAGCTCGCGCTCGGAGACGGCGCGATCGGGCGCATCGAGCAGCGCCGCGTGCAGCGCGCGCTCGCCCGGCCCGGACTCCTCGATCGGCCGGATCTCGGGCCGCAGCAGGTAGGCGCGCAGGAAATCGTCGGTCGGCGCGAGGCGCCCGGCGCGGTCGCGCGCGAGCAGGTGGAAGCCGGAGTTGCGCCAGAAGTCGGGCATGCCCTGCCGCGCGTCAGCGCGCGCCGGGGGAGCCGACGCGGGGCCGCGCCCGCGGGAGATGCGGTCGCGGCCGCGCCATGGCTCAGCGTGCGGCGAGCGCGAGCTCGAAGACGCGGCTGTGCGACGAGACGTGCTGGACCAGGAACTCCATCTGGTCCGCGAGGATGCGCCGGTTGGTGAGGATCAGGAACTCGGCCTTGTTCGGCACGTAGGGCGCATAGAGCAGCTGCACGCCGACCTCCTCGGGCGTGCGGTTGCGCTTGATCCCGTTGCAGTGCCGGCAGGCGGTGACGACGTTCATCCACGAGTCGCGCCCGCCGCGCGACAGCGGGACGATGTGGTCGCGGGTGAGCCGCAGGAACGAGAAGTCGCCGCCGCAGTAGGCGCAGATGTGCCGGTCGCGCCGGAAGAGCTCGCGATTGTTGAGCGGCGGCACCTGCGCGAAGCCCTTCATCGCCATCGCCTTGCCGCGGATGGCGATGATCGAGTGGCCGGAGATGCTCGAGCGCTGCCCGGTCGCGCGCGAGATGCCGCCGTAGACCGTGAACGCGATCCCGCCCAGGGTCCAGGCGACGAGGTTCTTCGCGTAGTAGAAGCACGCCTGCTGCCAGGTCACCCAGCGGTGCGGCACCCCGTGGTAGTCCAGGGTCAGGATGAGTGGCGTGTCGCTCGGCATGGTCGGCGGCGCTCGGCCCGGCTTGCGCCGCGCGCCCTGCGCGGCTGCGCGAGGATTGTGCCGCAAAAAATGGCGGGATGCCATCGCACCCGCCCGCGCGGCCGGTGACGCCGCGTACCGCGAATGGTCCGTCCGGTCAATCCGGAGGACGAACTACAGGTCGCAGGGGGAGGTCTCCCCTTGCGCAGCCGGCTCCCTCAGTTGAGCTCGGCCGCCAGCCGGCGGCGGTAGTCGGCAACCAGGTCGCCGCGGTCGGCCGCGAGGCTGAACACCTTGACCATCGCCGCGCGGGCGGCCTCGCGCTTCTCGGCGCGATCTCGCCGGACGACCTCGAGCAGCTCGTCGAGCGCCGCCGCGTAGCTGCCCTCGGCGACGCGCCGCTCGGCGAGCGCCAGGCGCGCATCCAGGTCGGCCGGCTTCGCGGCGACCCGCGACTCAAGCTCCGCCGCGCCGGGGAGCGTTTGCCCCTTCTTGCCGAAGGCGATCTTCGCCGCGAGCTGCTGGACGCGCTCGTCGCGCAGCGGCTCCGGGATCGCCTCGATCAGCGGCTCGGCGCCGGCGAAGTCCTGCCGCGCCACGAGCAGCTCGGCGAGATCCACGGTCGCCGCCTCGTTGCGCTCGTCGAGGGCGAGCGCCTCGCGCAGCGCCGACTCGGCCGCCTCGAAGTCCCCGCGCGCCAGCGCCCGGCGCGCCTGCAGGCGCAGCGTCTCGCTCGGGCCCGGAAGCACCTGCGCGAGGAACTGCCGCACGGCGCCCTCCGGCAGCGCGCCGACGAACTCGTTGACCGGAGCGCCGTCGACGAACGCCTTCACGTTCGGGATTCCGCGCACGCCGTACTGCGCGGCGATCTCCGGATGCTCGTCGGTGTTAAGCTTGACGAGCATGAACCGGCCGGCGAACTCGGCGGCGAGCTTCTCGAGCACCGGCGTCAGCGCCCGGCACGGGCCGCACCACGGCGCCCAGAAGTCGACCAGCACCGGCGCCTGCCGCGACGCTTCGATGACGTCGCGCGCGAACGTCCCGGCGGTGGTCTCGATCGAGTGTTTGGCCATCGGACGGAGTCTCCTGTGCGGAGTGTATGGGGGCGCGTCGCGGAATTTCAACCACCGCCCGGCCCGCTTGATCTGCATCAAGCCCCCGGCGCGGGCGCTCGACTACCGTAGGAACGACGGAGAGCAGAAGATCATGTTGACCGAGCAGGAGAAGGCACAACTCGCGCGCACGCTCGAGGCACGGCGCCACGAGCTCGCGCGCGAGATCGGCGAGAAGATGGCCGATTCGCGCGCGCGCGGCGGATCGGCGAACGTCGACCAGATCATCGAGGGCGGCGATGCCGCGCTCGCCGACTCGCTTGCGGGCCTCGACCTCGCCGAGGCGCAACGCGACCTCGCCGAGCTGCGCGACATCGAGGCCGCCCGCGCGCGCATGGTCGACGGCTCCTACGGGATCTGCGTCGATTGCGGCGAGCCGATCGCGCCGGCGCGCCTGCAGGCCTATCCGACCGCGAAGCGCTGCACCGACTGCCAGACGGTTCACGAGCGGCAGAGCGCCTCGGCCCGACCCAGGCTCTGAGCAGACCGCGGTTCGATCGCGGCGGGGTTTCCCGGTGGCGCGGCCAGGGAGCGTCCGAGCAGAGAGGATGCTCCCCGAATCCCCCTGGCGGGCGTCAGCCGAGCTCGTAGCGCAGCAGCTCGTAGCCGTCCTGGTCGAGCGGCGTGTTCGCCTGGTCGTACGACCTGCGCTCGTACTTCACGACCCGCTTCACCTCCGGCGCATACCAGATGCGCAACTCGAACCGCGTGAGCTGCTGGGCGGAGGTGGGTGGCGCGCCGAGCAGCGTTCCTCGCACGTCGATGCGCAGCGCCTCGAAGCGTCCGGCCGGTACCGTCACACTCTCGCGTCCGGTCGCCTGCGCGCCGATGGACCAGTTGCTCGCAAAGGGCAGAACGCCCGCCGCCGAGATGCCGGTGCGCCGCCATTTCGGCGCGACATCTCCGAGAAGGTCGAGGAACGGCGAGAACTCCATGAGCGCGACGCCGTCCACGGAGCGCCCGACGAGCTCCGCGCCCGCACCGAACGTCTTGGTATCGGCCACGTCGCCGCCGGCTGCCGCAAGCGACTCGCGCACCTGCCGCTCGGCCACCGCGACCACGGTGTAGACGAAATCGCGGTCCCGGGTCCCCGGCCAGCGGCTCGAATAACGGTAGCGCCAGCTGGAACCCACGGCCGGAAGGCCGCCCGCGCCAGGCGGCTTCACGGCCGCCTTCGCCACGAGCAGATCGACCGTCGATCCGGCGGCCGCCACGTTCCCGCGAGCGGGTTCCTGCTGGATCACGGTGCCGTCTTTGGCCGTCTCGGTCACGCGATAGGTGACCGTGCCGACCGCGAATCCCTGCTTCTCGAGCGAGGTGCGCGCCTGCGCGAGCGGAAGACCGGTCACGGAGCCCACCTTGACCTCCGCCGGCGTCGGAGGCGCCGCAGGGGCCCGCGCGATGCGGACGTCGACGACGCCGCCCGGCGCGACACTCTGACCCGCCGCAGGCTGCTGTTCGACGATCGTGCCCGCTCGTGCATCCCGGGTCACGTGCTCGCGAACAGCGCCGAGCCCGAGGTCTTGTCGCCCCAGCGCCGCGCGCGCCTCGTCGATCGTCAAGCCGCGCAGGTCGCGCACCGCCACGCGCGGCGACGCCTTCTTCGGCGGCGCCGTCGCCTGGGCCACCGCGAGATCGACTGCGCTGTTGCGGCTCACGCGTTCTCCGGGCGCCGGGGTCTGCCGCATGATCGTCCCCGCGGGCTGTGCACTGGTCGTGACGGAAGCCACCTTTCCCGGCGCGAGGCCCGCTGCGGAAAGCCGGCGGCGCGCCTCGTCGATGGGGAGCCGAGCAAGATCGGGCACTTCCACCGAAGGCGGCGCCGCGGCGACCGAGATCCGTACGGCCGGTTCCGCCCCCGGCGCGAGCACGCCGGGCGCGGGGTCCTGGTCGACCACGCGACCCGGCGCGGCCTCGTCCGTGGCACGGGTCTGCGTCTCGATCGCAGTGACGCCGGCGGACGCGAGCGACCGCCGCGCCTCTTCAAGATCGAGCCCGACGACGCCCGGCACCCGGATCGCCGGCGCAGCCAGCGTGAGATCGATGCGCGAGCCCGGCCGGACCTGCGCGCCGGGTGACGGCGACTGCTCGATCACCGTGCCGGGCTCGCGACCGCCATCGCGTTCGCGTCGCACTTCGCCCGCAACGAGCGCGGCCGCCTCGATCCTCGCGCGTGCGTCCTCGAGCGTCGCGCCGGCAAGATCGGGCACTGCGACGCTCTGCGGCTGCAGCGACAGCCAGACCGCGACTGCGGCCGCGAGCGCGAGTGCACCGGCGGCGGGAAGCCATCGCCCGCGCTTGGCGCCGCCGTGTGACGCCGAGTCCGGCGCAGCGGTGCGCGATCCGGGTTGATCGCGCGCCGCCCCAGGCTTGGGTCCGTCGTCGACGCGCGCACCCCCTGGGGTCGCCGCAGCCGGAGGCCCCGCGGGTCGGGTAGCTGCGACCGCGCGGGCAATTTGCGCGATCAGTTCGTCGACGTCCGCCGCCCAGCGCGCATCGCGCAGCTCGAACGCCTGCCGCCGCGCGAGCGCCTTGAGGGGCTCCGGCAACTCGTCTGCGGTGGGCATCTCGGCGCCCGCGACCAGCACCGGAATCACGCGGATGTTGCGCTCGAGCGCGGCCGCCGCCTCCAGGCGGACAAAGTCGTGCGGATTGTCGAGCCGGCGGCGGCCGCCGGTGTCGGCAAGCGAGCTCCACCTGGGACCGATGACGACGATCAGAAGGTCGCAGCAGCCGACCGCGTTGTTGATCGCCTCGACGTAGTCGACGCCCGCTTCGATTCCCGACACGTCGAGAAAGACGCTGTCGAAGCGCGCGCGCAGACTATCGTAGAGGCGGCCGGCATGGCCCGCGCCGTCCTCCCGCCGATAGCTGATGAAGATTCCCCGCATGCTGCAACGGCGCGTGGTCGAACGGACGCCGCGTGCCTACGATTCTGAGCTTGGGATCCGGCACTGGCAACGAAAGGACTAGGACTTGTGGCCTAGGTAATCAGGCCTAGGCATCGGCCCCCCCGAGGGATCAAGCGGGCTTGTACGTCGCGCGGAACCTGCTCGCCGACATGCAGTAGGCGTCCGTGCCCGCCCGATCGTTGTAGACGATGTAATCGCCCTTGCGATAGCGGGACTCGCCCTCCTTCGTCTTGATGACCCCCGCCTTGGACGCGACCTCGGCCCACACCGGCGTCGTCTTCACGAATATCCCGGGCCGCAGCCGCTTGTATGTCCTTGCGAATACCTTGCCGTCCACGGTGTACACGTCGCCCGCGTTGTCGACGAGCCAGTCGCCGCGCTTGGCCCGTTGCCTCGCACCCCATTTTCGATACTCGAAACGCTCGATGGCGAGGTCGAGGCGCGTGGCGATCACGAACTGATTGGCCTTCCTGCGGTACTTGCGGCGTCTTGGCATCGACGTTCCCGGTTCACGCACGAGGCAGGTCGAATCCCGCCGGAAAATGCTCTGCGCGGATATCCAGCTCGGCGGCGAGCACGCCGAGCCGGTGCAGAACGGCCATGTTTTCCGGATCGTCCATGGCGCTCAAGGACTCGATGCGCTTCGTATCCCGCATCGTCGGATCGAGCCTCCGTACGCTCTCGGCCCGCAGGTCGACGTTATAGCGCAGGTATGTCATGAGCGGCGCTCCCGCCAGGAGGTCGTTCCGCAGATCCCCGACCTCGCCGTCGATCGGCCGCGCCGTCGGGCTGCTCGACATCCACTGCAACAGCGTCTCCTGCAGCGCTGCGGTGTCGTTCATCATAGACAGCAAGGCGTCGATGGCCTGCTTGGCCGCCACGCTGGCGTGCGTGACGCTCGGATCCGCGGCACCAGTGCCGATCGAGACGACCAGCAGATTCTCGGCGCCGGTGGGCCAGGCCAGCCGGTAACCCTTCATCGTGGCGTACATGACGGCGAGCAGGGCGGGATTGTTGAACGGGCTGACCCCGCCGTCGACGAACTCGCCGGCGACCGGCTTGTATCCCGCGGCGCGGGCGATCGTGATGGACTCGGGATCGAAGAAGGCCGGGGCCGCGGTCGAGGCGCGAACGACCTGCCACAGGGGGTAGTCGCCGTTGCCGAGCACGCCGCCCGGAAGCGCCTTGAAGAACTGGCCGCGCGGATTGTTGCTGATCGGCCACGGGCTGCCCGTGTCGATCCGTTTCGTGACGACGAGCAGACCCGTGCCGAGCTCCGGGCCGCCCAGCCTCGTCGCGGCTCCATAGACCTTCTTGAGCTCCGCGATCAGCCTGGCCTCGTCGTACTTGGCGCGCAGCAGCCCTTTGCGCAACAGGCTCTTCTCGAAGACGCGCTTCCCGAGGGCGACGTACTTCCGGCGGATCTCCTCGACCGTCCACCCCATCGCGAGCGTCGCCGCGATGATCGCGCCGGTCGAGGTGCCGGCGATCAAATCGAAGTAATGACACAGACGGAAGTCGGCGCTGTCCGCGTGCCGCAGTCTCAGCACGTCTTCCATCTTCTGCAGCAGGGCGAGACTCAGTATCCCCCGCAACCCGCCGCCGTCCAGCGCGAGAATGCGCTTCGGCCTGCCGTCGTTTGCGAGATGCCGATCGCGATCGCGAATCAGGAATGCGTTGCTTCGCATTGCGCTCATGCGCACCCTCCGCATGTGTGGTTGTAGCAGACCGCGGCATCTTCCAGATGCCACTCGTGCGCCCGGTCCCGGTTGTCGCCCGACCGACGCCCGCTGTCGACCCGATGTCAGGGAGCCGCCGCGCGCCCGGGTGCCGCGAGCGCGAGTTCCTGCACGGTCCGCCCTCGCCGGGCGCCCACCCGCGTGGATTCTCGCCCGGAAAAGAAAAAGGCCCCGGGACGTGCCCAGGGCCAAAGACTTTCACCCCAAAGGAGGAGGAAAAACAGGCGAAAGTACCCTGGTACAAGCAGACCGCGTGCCAGCGGCGCCCGGCCGTCGCCCGCGAGCGCCCGGCGCGTGACGTGCTGCACACTCGGCGCGACTCAGAGCCCCAGATAGGCCTGGCGGACCCGGTCGTCGGCCAGCAGCTCCGCGCCCGTCCCCTCCATGACGATCCGCCCGTTCTCGAGCACGTACGCCCGCGCGGCCAGCTTGAGGGACGCGGCGACGTTCTGCTCGACCAGCACGATCGTGATGCCGCGCTCGTTCAGCCGGCGCACGATCTGAAAGACCTCCTGCACGACGGTCGGCGCGAGCCCGAGCGAAGGCTCGTCGAGCATGATCAGCTCGGGCTGGCCCATCAGGCAGCGCCCGATCGCGAGCATCTGCTGCTCGCCGCCCGAGAGCGTGCCCGCGGCCTGCCCGGCGCGCTCGCGCAGCCGCGGGAAGAGCCCGTAGACCTCCGCGAGCGTCGCCTCGAGCCGCGGCCGGGCCCGCTTGAGCAGCGCGCCCATCTCGAGGTTCTCGCGCACCGTGAGCGTCGGGAACACCTGCCGCCCTTCCGCGACTTGGCCGATGCCGCGATCGCAGATGCGGTAGCTCGGCAGGCCGGTGATGTCCTCGCCCTTGAACCGCACCGAGCCCGCGCGCGGCGTCTCGATGCCGGCGATCGCGCGGATCAGGCTCGACTTGCCGGCGCCGTTCGCGCCGACGATCGCGACCACGCTGCCCGCCTCGGCGCTGAGCGACACCTTGTCGAGCGCCTGCGCGTCGCCGTAGTAGAGATCGAGCTCGCGCACCTCGAGCGTCACAGCGCCTCCGCGCCGAGGTAGCACTCCAGCACCGCGGGGTCGCGCACCACGGTCTCGGGCGCGCCCTCGCAGATCTTCTCGCCGTGGTGCAGGACGACGATCGTTCCGGCAAGCGCCATGACCGCGCGCATGACGTGCTCGATCACGAGGATCGTGAGCCCGGTCTCGGCGTTCAGCCGGCGGAAGACGCCGACCATGTCGTCGACCTCGGTCGGGCGCAGTCCGGCCATGACCTCGTCGAGCAGCAGCAGCCGGGGGCGCGTCGCCATCGCGCGCGCCACCTCGAGCCGCTTGCGCTCCGGCAGCGTCAGGCTCGCGGCGAGCTCGCCCGCCTTGCCCTCGAGATGCAGCAGCCCGAGCGTCGCCTCGGCCACGCGGCGCGCCTCGCGCACGTGCCGGTGCGCGTTCAGCGCCCCCACGACGACGTTGTCGAGCACGCTCATCTGCGGGAACGGCTTTACGACCTGGAAGGTGCGCCCGATGCCGGCGCGGCAGATCGCGTGGGGGCGCAGGCCGGTGATGTCGCGCCCCCCGAGCCGGACCGTGCCGGCGTCCGGCGCGAAGACGCCGGCGATCACGTTGAAGCAGGTGGTCTTGCCCGCGCCGTTCGGCCCGATCATCGCGACGATGCCGCCCTCCGGCACGGCGAAGCTCACCTCGTGCACGGCGCGCAGCCCGCGAAAGTGCTTGGTGACGCCGGCGACCTCGAGCAGCGTCATCGCCTCAGCCCCGCCGCGTCCGCTCGCCGTCGAGCCCGAGCAGCCGGGCGATCGGCGGCCACACCCCGTGCGGCAGGAACACCACCACGACGAGCAGGCACGCGCCGTAGAAAACGTGCTTCACCCCCGGCGTGTCGATGCCGAGCCACGCCATCAGCTCCGAAAGCGAGTCGGCGAGCGGCGTGAGCAGGAACGCGCCGACGATCGGCCCGATCAGCGTGCCGATCCCGCCGATGATCGGTCCGAGGATGATCTCGATCGAGCGGCCGATCGAGAAGATCTGCTCGGGGAAGAGGTTGTTGTAGTAGAAGGCGAAGAACACCCCGCCGAGCGCGGTGAGCGCGGCCGAGAGCGCGACCGCCGCCATCTTGCAGCCGAACGCGTTGATGCCGAGCGCCTCGGCGGCCGCCGCGTCCTCGCGGATCGCGCGCCAGTAGTAGCCCAGGCGGCTCGCGAGCAGCAGGCGGCACAGCGCCAGCGCGCCGACCGTGAACGCGAGCATCACGTAGTAGAACATCGCCGGCGAGCCGCGCAGCGTCAGGACGTCGCTCGTCTCGCGGTACTCGACTGGCAGGAACAGCCCGCCGCTCGCGCCCGCCCATTGCCAGTGGTCGAAGCCGATCCGCGTGAACTCGGCGAACGCGATGGTGAGGATCGCGAAGTACACGCCGGCGATGCCGAACCGGAACGCGAGCACGCCGATCGCGAGGCCGAGCGCCGTGCAGACCGCGATCGCCGCCAGCGCGCCGATCCACGGGTTCACCCCGAACTTCACGAACAGCAGCGCCGAAACGTAGGCGCCGACGCCGACGTAGAGCGAGTGGCCGAGCGAGAGCTGCCCGGCGAAGCCCATCATGATGTTCCACGCCTGGCCGACGTAGGCGAAGTACAGGCACAGGATCAGCACCGAGAGCACGTATGCGTCCGCGATCGCCGGGGCGGCGAGCAGCGCGACGCCGGCCACGGCGAGCGCGGCGAGCGAGCGCCGCGGGATGCCCTCGAGCAGCGACCTCACGCCCGCCTCCCGAGCAGCCCCTCCGGGCGGAACAGCAGCACCAGGATCAGGATCGCGAACGTGGCCATGCTCTTCGCCGAGGGCAGGATGAGCAGTCCGCCGAGCGCCTCGGTGACCCCGATCAGCAGGCCCGAGACCAGCGCGCCGGTCAGGCTGCCCATGCCGCCGACGATCACGATGATGAACGCGAGCAGCGTGTAGCCCGGCCCCTGCACCGGCGTGACGTCGACCAGCAGGAGCAGCATGCACCCGGCCGCGCCGACGCACGCCGAGCCGATCCCGAACGTGATCGCGTAGAGCTGCTTCACGTTCAGCCCGACCACCTGCGCGCCGAGATGGTTGTCGGCGCAGGCGCGGATCGCCTTGCCGGTCAGCGTGAAGCGGAAGAAGGCGAACAGCGCGCCGGCCACCGCCAGCGCGGCGAGCGCCGCGTAGACGCGCACCTTGTCGATGATGATGTCGCCGAGCGCGTACGAGTCGAGCGCGTACTCGACCTGGACGTTGCGCGCGTTGGGGCCGAAGATCAGCAGCTGCGCGTTCACCAGGATGATGGCCACCGCCACCATCAGCATGAACTGGGTGTGCTCGGGTCGCACGATGAACGGGTTGATCAGCGTGCGCTGCAGCAGGTAGCCGGCGACGAACAGCAGCGCGCCGACCGGGAACATCGCCACCAGCGGGTCGAGGCCGAACGCGGAAGCGAGCAGGATCGCGACGTACATCGCGGCGGTCATCATCTCGCCGTGCGCGAAGTTGACCACCCGCACCACGCCGAAGATCACCGACAGCCCGAGCGCCATCAGCCCGTACACGAGCCCGGTGAGCGCCCCGCTCAGGGTGGCGTTAAGGTAGAAATCGAGCGGCATCGGCGCGGCTCGGCGGGTGCACGCGCCGCCGCCCGCGCGCGCGGCGGCGCGCCGCGCGCGCGGCGGCAGGGTGCGGGCCGCGCCTCAGGACTTGTAGTGCGGCCAGGGGAAGACCGGTCTTGCCTCGGCGCTCGCCGCCGGCAGCACCACCGTCGGGCGCTGGTTCAGGTTCTGCACGCAGGCCGAGAGGTTGCCGTCGACCTGCCCCTTCGCGCTGAACTTGATCGGCCCGCCGAGCATCATGCGGCTCTTGATGTCGGTCTCGCGGATCGCCTGCGTGAGCGCGTTCGCATCGGTCGACTTGGCCCGGCGGAAGGCATCGGCCGCGATCAGGATCGACTCGAAGGTGTAGCCGACGTTCAGCGCGTGGAACATCAGCCTGTCCTTCGGGAAGCGCTTGGTGAACGCCTTGTCCACGATCGCGGTGAGCTCGGCCTTCGGATTGTACCACGGCACGTTCGAGATCGGGTAGTTCGAGAGCGGGCCGAGCGTCTTGTAGTACTGCTCCTCGTACATGCCGGGCGAGCCCGGGCTCACGATGCCCATCATGTTCCAGCGCTGCTTCACGATCTCGCGGCGCAGCAGGATGGCGTCGTTCAGGCGGCTAACGAGCAGCATGAAGTCGGCGTTCGTCGCCTTGGCCTTCGCCACCTCCACCGAGAGGTCGCGCGCCGCCGGGTCGTAGCTGATCGTGTCGACCACCTTGAACGGCAGGAAGTCGAGCTTCGGCAGCAGGAACCCGATGCCCTTGCGCATCGCCTGCCCGAACGTGTCGTTGACGTGCATGAAGACCGCCGTGCGCGGCACGGTGTTGGTCGCCCGGAAGAGATCGCCGATCAGCGCGAGGCCGTTGCGCACCAGCTCCGGCGCGGTCGGGAAGTTGCGGAACACGTACTTGTAGCCCTGCTCGGTGATCTGCGGGGCGGCGGCGATGTTGATCACGAACGGGACGCCCTTCTGCTCGGCCACCTGCGCGATCGCGGCGGCCGCGCCCGAGTCGAACGGCCCGACCAGCACGTGCGCGCCGTCGTTGATCAGCTTCTCGGCGCGGGAGCGCGCGACGTCGACGTTGGTCTCGGTGTCGGCGTGCATCAGCTTGAGCGGCACCTTGTAGCCGAGGGCGCCGAGCACCTCCGACGCGATGTCGGCGCCGCGCTTGCACGACTGGCCGATGAACGCCTGCGTGCCCGAGACCGGGAGCAGGACGCCCACGTTCAGCGCGCTCTGTCCGCGGACGATGGCCGGAAAGCCGATGCTCGTGAGCGCCGCCGACGCCGCGGCCGCCTTCAGGATGCGGCGGCGCGAGCGCATGCGGCCGGTTGCCGGGTTCTTCATCAAAAACCTCCTCTTGTCGTGTGCATTGGTATGCCGGCCGCTTCGCATTGTCGGGGGCGCCGGGCATCGCCCGGCCGGCCGGGGCGCATGTGTGCCGCGGGATTTTCCCATCGGGCGCGGGGTTACGCAAATGGCGCCGCGTCACGAAAACCTATAATGCCCGGATGCAGGTCGCCGAAACGATCGCCCTCGCGGCCGGGCTCGCCTGGGCGAGCGGCATCCGGCTCTATCTCGTCGTGTTCCTCGCCGGCATGCTCGCGCGGCTCGGCTGGCTCGAGCTGCCCGACACGCTCGCGGTCCTCAGCCACCCCGCGGTGCTCTCCGCGTCCGGTTTCATGCTGCTGGTCGAGTTCGTCGCCGACAAGGTCCCGGCCGTCGACTCGCTCTGGGACGCGGTGCACACTTTCGTGCGCATTCCGGCGGGCGCCTTCCTGGCCGCCGCCGCGCTCGGCCACGCCGATCCGGTCTGGGTCATGGTGGCGGCGATCCTCGGCGGCGTGCTGGCGTCCGGCGCGCACCTGACCAAGTCGGGCACCCGCGCGATGATCAACGCCTCGCCCGAGCCCTTCTCGAACTGGGGCGCCTCGCTCGCCGAGGACGCGCTGGTGCCGGCGGGATTTCTCGCCGCCGTGACGATGCCGCTCGTGTTTCTCGGCGCGACGATCCTCTTCGTTGCGCTCGCGGCCTGGCTGCTTCCCAGGCTGTGGCGCGCGTTCCGCCGCGCGCCTGCGCGGTCCGACGACCGCGCCCTGCCGCACTGAGCCGGCGCTCAGTGGTCCTCGAGCCGCGGCAGCGACGGGTCCTCGAGCTCCCCGGTCTCCGGGTCGATGTAGCCTTCCACGCCCAGGTCGGCCTCGGCTTCCTCGAGGGTGTCGGGAACGTCGAGCTCCGCATCGGCGCTGAACTCCATGTCCTCGACGGCCGCGGCCAGGCTGTCGAACGGCCCGAACTCCTTCCCGGTCTCCTTCGACTGCCAGTAGAACCCGTCGCGACGCTCGAGAATGCGGGCGTCGTCGAACTCGGGCGCGATCACCGGTTTGGCGCGTGGCATGGCGGACCTCCTTGAAACTGTAACCGGCGCGTCCCATCTCGGGCGTTGAAATGGCCGCGGCCCGGTTCATTCTGATCCTGTCGGCCGGGGCTGGCAACCGGCCGATGGGCGTACGCCTGCGCGCCCCGCTCAGCGTGTAACATCAAGGACATGGAGAAGCACACGCAGTTCTCGATCTGGTATTTCGTCGTCGCGCTGCTCACGATCGTCTGGCTGCACGGCGCGTGGACGGAATACCGCACGGTCGAGCCGATCTCCTACAGCGAGTTCCAGGGCTACCTCCAGGACGGCAAGATCGCCGAGATCTCGGTCGGCGCGAACACGATCGAGGGCAAGTTCCGCGAGCCGCTGCCCGACGGCCGCACGCGCTTCGCGACGGTCCGGGTCGAGCCCGACCTCGCGCGCGATCTCGACAAGTACAACGTGAAGTTCGGCGGCGTCGTCGAGAGCACCCTGCTGCGCGACGTGCTCTCGTGGGTGGTTCCGGCGCTCGTCTTCTTCGGCCTGTGGTTCTACCTGATGCGGCGGTTCGCCGAGCGGCAGGGCCTCGGCGGCGGATTCCTGCAGATCGGCAAGAGCAAGGCGAAGGTCTACATGGAGAGCGACACCAAGGTCACGTTCGAGGACGTGGCCGGCGTGGACGAGGCGAAGGAGGAGCTGCAGGAGATCGTCGGCTTCCTGAAGGATCCCGCGAAGTACAGCCGGCTCGGCGGGCGCATCCCGAAGGGCGTTCTGCTGGTCGGCCCGCCCGGCACCGGCAAGACGCTGCTCGCGCGCGCGGTCGCCGGCGAGGCGGCGGTGCCGTTCCTGTCGATCAACGGCTCCGAGTTCGTCGAGATGTTCGTCGGCGTGGGCGCGGCGCGGGTGCGCGACCTCTTCGAGCAGGCGCGGCAGAGGGCGCCGTGCATCATCTTCATCGACGAGCTCGACGCGCTCGGGCGCGCGCGCGGCGCCTACCCCGGCCTCGGCGGCCACGACGAGAAGGAGCAGACGCTCAACCAGCTCCTCTCGGAGCTCGACGGCTTCGACGCGAGCCAGGGCATCGTCCTGCTGGCGGCGACCAACCGTCCGGAGATCCTCGATCCGGCGCTGCTGCGCGCCGGTCGCTTCGACCGCCAGGTGCTGGTCGACCGGCCGGACAAGGTCGGCCGCGTGCAGATCCTGAAGGTGCACCTGAAGAAGATCACGTGCGGGCCGGACGTCGATCCGGAGGCGATCGCCGCGCTGACGCCCGGGTTCTCGGGCGCCGACCTCGCCAATCTCGTGAACGAGGCCGCGCTGCTCGCCACGCGGCGCGGCGCCGAGCGCGTCGGCATGGCCGACTTCACCGCCGGCGTGGAGCGCATCGTCGCCGGCCTGGAGAAGAAGAACCGGCTGCTGAATCCGCTCGAGCGCAAGGTCGTCGCCTATCACGAGATGGGTCACGCGCTCGTCGCGCTGTCGATCCCGGGATCCGATCCGGTGCACAAGATCTCGATCATCCCGCGCGGCATCGGCGCGCTCGGCTACACCATCCAGCGCCCGACCGAGGACCGCTTCCTGATGACCCGCGCCGAGCTGGAGAACAAGATGGCCGTCCTGCTCGGCGGGCGCGCCGCGGAGACGGTGGTGTTCGGGCACCTCTCGACCGGCGCGGCGGACGACCTGGCGAAGGTCTCCGACATCGCGCGCAGCATGGTGATGCGCTACGGCATGAGCGAGACGCTCGCGCCGCGGCCGAACCGCCACGAGCGGCCCCCAGACCTGGGGCTGCCCGCCGCCCAGCCG
>JAHDYJ010000014.1:44479-60593 GCA_023383795.1 Burkholderiales bacterium
GTGGAGTCGCTCGGCCACGTGTCGTACCGCGACGAGCGGCCCGCATTCCTCGCGGTGCCGGGCGCCCCGCCGCCGTCGCGCGAGTTCAGCGACGAGACCGCGCGCGAGATCGACCGGGCCGTGCGCGAGCTCGTCTCGCAGGCGTTCGAGCGCGCGCGTGCGCTGCTGCTCGAGCGACGCGACGTCCTGGAGCGCGGCGCCCAGCTGCTGCTCGCGAAGGAGACGCTGGTCGAGGAGGACCTGCGCGCGCTCGTCGCCGCGCCGTCCGCGGCGGTGTCTGCCGCGGCCGCGTAGGCGCCGCCCATGCCATCCCCGCGGACGCGGGGATCCACGACGCCCGTTCGGTCCGCGCGCGCTCGATGCCCGCGTGCGCGGGAACCGCGAGCCCTCGTGGCCGCCGGGTCGCCGCGCCTACTCCGCGGGGGCCGGCGGGACGGCGGCGGCGCCGCCGTTCTCCCGCGAGTGGCTCTTGACGTCGCCGCGCTGGATGCTGCCGTAGGCCTCCAGCTGGCGCCGCGCCGCGTTGAACGCGTCGCGCAGCGCGACGTACATGTCCTCGTGATGGTCGTGGTTCACCACGATCTCGCGCCCCGGCACCGTCAGATCGACGCGCACCGTGAACTGCTTGCCCTGCTGCTTGTGCCGGTGCGGCGCCTCGAGCACCACGCGGCAACTCTGAATGCGGGGATAGACCTGCTCGAGCTTCTTCACCTTGTCGCGGATCCGCTCGTCGAGCGCCGCGGAGTGCTCCATGTCGCGCACGGTGATCTGAAGTTCGGTTTGCATCGGCTACGTCTCCTTGTTGCAGCGACTGGATCCGGGTTCAGGATACCGCGTTTGGCCGGCGCGTCGACCGCCCCGGACGCGCGGGGTTGGCCAAATTGCCCGGTGCCGCGCACCGCGGTCGCCTCCCGAGCCGCGGAAATCGGTCCACACGCCCGCCTTTCCATTGCTCCGACAAGGAGATAACGCGATGCGACCGCGCGGAAGCCGCCGGCGCGCGTCAACCGAGCATCACCACCGGGCAGGACACGTCGGCGAGCAGCGCCGCCACCGTTTCGGCCGCGCGCTCGCGGTGGGCGCCCGGCCACAGCAGCACGCGCGCGCGCTGCGCGCGCGCGGCGCGCTCGATGCTCGCGGGATCGGTGCCCGGCACCATGACGTACGCCGCCGCCGTGGCGCCGTGCGCGCCGAGGACCTGGCCCGCCGCGACGCGCAGCGCGCGGAACGGCTCGGGCCCGCCCGCCGCGATGAGGACGGCGAGCTCGCTTCCGGCCACCCGCGCCAGCGTATGCGCGATCACGAGGGCGCGCACGGCCGCTGGCGTGCCGTCGTAGAGCGCGGCGACCGTGCGCGCCCGCAAGGTCGGGAACTGCAGCCCCGCGGGCGGCGGGCCCGCGCTGATCGACAGGTACCGGGTCCGCCCGATCACGAGCAGATCCTCGTCGCCGGCGTAGGCCACCGCGGCGCGCACCACCTCGCCGCGCGTCACCTCGAGCGTCCACGCGAGGCCGAGCGGCCGCGCCGTCTCCGCCAGCACCCGACGCAGCCGCTCGGCCTGGGATTTCAGCGCGCGCTCGATGTCCGCCGTGCGCACCGGTCGCGCGCTCGCCGTCGCGATGCCGAGCTCCTGCGCGAACGGCAGCGCCGCGAAGCGCAGCAGCTGCTGGTCCTCGACGAACAGGCCGACCAGCTCGGCGCCGAGTCCGCTCGCGAGCGCGGCCGCCGCGTCGAGCGCCGCGCTCGGCGCCGTGGTGGCGTCGAGCGCGACGACCACCCGCCGGATCCGGATCTCGCTGCCCGCGTCGCTAGTCACCACCGTGCCTCCGCGTCGTGTCCGGCGCGCCGGGGCGCACGCCCGGGCGCGCCCAGGAGCGGCGCGCGGTCGAGAACTCGCGCAGCCGCACCGCCACGCGGCCGTTGACGGTCGCCTGCGGCCCCTCGCCCACCATGTCCGGCGAGCCGGCCGGAACGCCGGTCAGGAGCTCGATCGCCTCGTCGACGTTCGTCACCGCGTAGACGCGGAACCTGCCCTCGCGCGCGGCCGCGACGACATCCTCGCGCAGCATCAGGTGGTCGACGTTCGCCGCCGGGATCAGCACGCCCTGGTCGCCGGTCAGGCCGCGCGCGTTGCAGACGTCGAAGAAGCCCTCGATCTTCTCGTTCACGGCGCCGATCGGCTGCACCTCCCCGAGCTGGTTGATCGAGCCGGTGACCGCCAGCGACTGGCGCACCGGCAGGCCCGCGAGCGCCGAGAGGAGCGCGCAGAGCTCGGCGAGCGAAGCGCTGTCGCCGTCGACCTCGCTGTAAGTCTGCTCGAACACGAGGCTCGCGGCGAGCGAGTGCGGCCGGTTCCCCGAATACCTCGCGGCGAGAAAGGACGCGAGAATCAGCACGCCCTTGGAGTGGATCGAGCCGCCGAGCTCGACCTCGCGCTGGATGTCGATCACGTGCCCCTCGCCGAGCCGGGCGGTCGCGGTGATGCGCGTCGGCTCGCCGAAGGCGTAGTCGCCCAGGGCGAGCACCGACAGCCCGTTCACCTGCCCGACCTTCGCCCCGGTCGTGTCGATCAGGAGCGTCCCGCGCACGATCTCCTCGTGCACGCGCTCGCGCATCCGGTCGGCGCGGTCGCGGCTCGCCGCGTCGGCGCGATCGACGTCCTCGGCGGCGATCGCGGCGCGCCCGGCCGTGCGCGCGAGATGGTCGGCCTCGGTCAGGAGATCGGTGATGCGCTGCAGCCGCGCGGTGATCTTCTTGCCGTCGCCGGCGTAGCGCGAGCCGAAGTCGACCGCGCGCGCAACCGCGCCCGCGTCGAGCGGCAGCAGCGCCTCGCGGCGCGCGAGCGCCGCGATCAGGCGCGCGAACGTGGCGGTCGAAGCCTCGGTGCGGTCGAAGTCGTCCGAGAAGTCCGCGGCGACGCGGAAGAGCTTGCCGAAGTCGGGATCGTAGACCTGCAGCAGGTAGTAGATGTAGCGGTCGCCGAACAGCACCACCTTCGCCTGCAGCGGAATCGGCTCCGGCTCGAGCGACACCGTCGACACCAGGCTGTACATCTCGGCGAGCGACTCGATGCGCAGCTCCTTGCGCGTCAGCGCGCGCTTGAGGCCCTCCCACGCGAACGGCTGGGCGAGCACCTTGATCGCGTCGATCAGGAGGTAGCCCCCGTTCGCGCGGTGCAGAGCGCCCGCCTTGATCAGATTGAAGTCGGAGACCAGCGTGCCGAGCTGTGCGATGTGGTCGACGCGGCCGGTCAGGTTCTGGTAGGTCGGATGGTCAGCGAATACGATCGGCGAGCCGTCCGGCGCGCCGTTGTCCACGACCACGTTCACCGAGTAGCGCCGCAGCGAGGGCTCCTCGCGCTGCACCAGGCGGGCGATCGCCGCGGGCGCCTCGGGATGCCTGCGGAAATCGTCGGCGTGGTCGAGCACGTCGCGCTGCACGGCGTCGAGGTAGTCGACCACCTTCGGCGCGTCCCGGTAGCCGTCCTTGAGCTCGTCCACCAGATGCCCCACCGCGAGCAGCGTCATCTCGCGGTTGAGCGCCTTGACGCGCTCGATGCGCTCGGTGCGCCAGCGCATGACTTCGCGCACGAGCTTCTCGAGCTTGCCTTGCAGCGCGACGATCGTCGACTCGATCCGGCGCTGCTCCTCCTCCGGGAGCTTGCCGAACTCCTCGGGGCTCATGACCTCGCCGTCCTTGACCGGCGCGAACGAGAACCCGCTCGGCGTGCGCAAGAGCGCGATGCTCTGCTCGGCCGCCTCGCGCCCGAGCGCGCCGAACGCGTGCTCGTGGCGCTCGGTGAACTCGGCGTCGATCGCCTCGACCTTGCCGGTGTACTCCTCGCTCTCGAAGATCGCCGGGATCGCGCCGCGCAGCGATTCGATCAGCTGCTCCATGTCCTTGCGCAGCGCATTGCCGCGGCCCGGCGGCAGCGCGATCGCGAGCGGCTTGTGCGGCTCCTGGAAGTTGTTGACGTACACCCAGTCCGAGGGGCGCGCGGCCCGCTCCGCGCGCCGCGCGATCGCGGTGCGCACGAGCGTGTGCTTGCCGCTGCCCGGCGCGCCCATGACGAACAGGTTGTAGCCGTCGCGCGCGATCGCGATGCCGAAGTCCACCGCGCGCGCCGCGCGCTCCTGGCCGACCACGTCCTCGAGCGGCTCGATCTCGGCGGTGGTGGCGAAGCCGAAGTCCGCCGGGTCGCAGCTGTGGGTCAGGCGGTCGCCGGGCAGCGGCGCGATCATTGCTTCTCCTCGTCGATGATGCCGCCCGTGGCGCGGTCCACGGTGTCGGCGAGCGCCGCGAGCGCCGGCGCGATCTCCACTGGATAGGGCGGCGTGGCGTCGGCCAGCGCCCGCAGCCGCGGCGGCAGGCGCTCGAGCTCGCGGTGCGCGTGCGCGCGGATCGCGTCGAGCGCCGGCGCGGGCGCCACCCGCCGGCCGGCGCGCATGACCGGCGCGAGCAGCGGCTCGCCCTCGCGCCGGTCGTGCTCCAGCGTCACTACGTCGCGCGCGGGCGTGCCGTCCGACGAGCGCTCGCGGTAGACCTGCTTGCGGCCCGGCCAGGTGGCCTTCCCCTCGGAGCGCTTGCGACGCGGCTTCCCGGCGTATTCCTGCAGCTTGTAGACCGCGTCGAGATACGGGGCGTCCGCCGACGTGACGAGGCTCGTGCCGATGCCGAAGCTGTCGATCGGCGTGCGCGCGAGCGCCTGCACGCGGTGCTCGTCGAGGTTGCCGCTCGCGAGGATGATCGCCTTCTCGAGGCCGCCGGCGTCGAGCACCGCACGCACCTCGCGCGCGAGCGCGCCGAGGTCGCCGGAGTCGAGCCGCACGCCGCGCACCTCGATGCCCTGCGCCTGCAGCCGCGGCGCGATATCCACCACCTTGCGCGCGCCCGCCACGGTGTCGTAGGTGTCGATCAGCAGCACGGCGTTGCGCGGAAACGCGCGGGCGAACGTCTCGAACGCAGCCGCCTCGTCGTCGTGCGCCTGGACGAACGAGTGCGCCATGGTGCCGAACACCGGGATGCCGAACGCCGGACCGGCGAGCGTGGTCGCCGTGCCGTCGAAGCCGGCGAGGTAGCTCGCGCGCGCGGCGAGGAGCCCCGCTTCGGCGCCGTGCGCCCGTCGCAGCCCGAAGTCGATCAACCGCTTGCCTCCGGCGACCAGCACCGCGCGGGCGGCCTTGGAGGCGACCAGCGTCTCGTAGTGCACGAGGTTCAGCAGCCGCGTCTCGAGCAGCTGCGCTTCGGGCAGCGGCGCGGTCACCCGCAGCAGCGGCTCGTTCGGGAAGCACACCGTGCCTTCCGGCATCGCGTCGACGTCGCCCGAGAAGCGCAGCTCGGCGAGCCGCGCCGCGAATCCGGCGTCGAACAGGCCGCTCTTGCCGATCCACTCGAGCTCGGCTGCGTCGAAGCGCAGGCGCTCGACGTACGCGAGCACCTGCTCGAGGCCGGCGGCGACGAGGAAATTGCGCCCGGGCGGAAGCTTGCGCACGAAGAGCTCGAACACCGCCGGCGCAGTCATTCCGGCGGCGTAGTACCCCTGCAGCATGGTGAGCTGGTAGAGGTCGGTGAGCAGCGGGCTGGACGTGCTGGCGGATGCGTTCATGCGTGCGGCGGTGCTGAGGGAACCCGGGCTGGCGACGGCAGCGCACCGCGCATGCCGCGATTTTGCGGCCTCGCGGGCATTCGGCGCCATGCCCGCCGCTACGCTAACGCCCGCAGCGCGCCTGGGCTTGACCCAAATCAAGCGGGAAAGCGCTTTCGCGTCAGCCTGTTGCAAGATCGGCCGGCGCCGCCGCGGCGCTCAGTCGCCCAGGATGCTGCGAACGTGCGTCAGGTGCTCCGCCGCCCTGATCTCCTCGCCGAGCGAATGCCGCGCGGCCTCCTCGAGCATGCCGCGAATGGTCTCGAGGCTCGTCCCGATCCACGCCGGTTTCGCGTTCGACGAATAGAGGTTGCGCCGCAGGGTCTGCAGCTCGTCGTGCAGCTCGCGCAGCAGCGGGTCGTCGCTGCGCGCGGCATCCACCCGCCGCGAGAGCGACTTCAGGAATCCGATCGCCGATTCGCTGTCGAGATTGGCGAAGCGATCCCCCTCCGTCGGCGGCGGGACGCTCGGGGCCGGGATCGGCGCAGCGGCACGCAGTGGCGGCGCAGCGCTCGCAGGCGTGCGGGGCGGCGGGTTCGGGGCGGACGACCGCGCCCTCCCCTGCGCGCCCTGCGGCGTAGGGGCCGGCGGCGGCGCGGCGGGCGGGGGCGGGCGCTCCGGCGCCCTCGCGGTGTGTGCCGGCGTCGACCGCGCCGCCGGGCGCGGCCGCGCCTCGCTCTCGGGGGCGGTCCGCGCGCTCGGGCCGCCCGCGGCCTTGTGGGTGCCGAGTCGCTCGACGGCCTGCTGCAACTCCTCGCGCAGCCCCTGCGGACGCGCCCGCGGTCGTTCGGGCTTGGCCTCCGCCGCAGGCGCAGGCGGACGCTCCGGCACCGGGTAGCGTTGCGCAATCTCGTCGAGCTTGCGCGTCATCTCGGCCGCGAGATCGATCCCGAGGCGGTCGGCGAGCCGGAACGACTGGAGGAGGACGTCGGCGATCGCCGACGGCACGCGCGCATCGGCGCCTGGCCCATCGGGCTGCTTCTCCCCCGGCCATTTGAACAGTCCGAGCACTGCGCCCGCCTCGGCCGCGAGCGCCATGGCGAGGATCCTGGGGCTGTGATCCCATCCCCGCTCGGCCGCGAATGCGGCGATCCGCCCCTGCAGCCCCTTCACATCCATCCGTGCGTCTCCCGTCCGGCTCCCGCCGGTCGAATGATGCGCTGGCACGCGTCCGATTGCCAGTCATCCGCGCCGCGCATGCGTCATCCGCCCCACAGCCGCTCGGCCAGGCCCGAGTCGCGGACGACGCGGGCGTCGACCGCCGCGCGCAGCGTCGCGTGCGAGGCGCAGACCGCGATCTGCGACCGGGCGCGCGTCGCCCCGGTGTAGAGCAGCTCGCGCGTCACCACCGCCGACGGCTCGGGCGGCAGGACCAGCAGCACCGCGTCGAACTCCGAGCCCTGGCTCTTGTGCACGGTCATCGCGTAGACCGTCTCGCACTCGGGCATGCGCGCCGGCGAGATGCGCCGGATGCCGCCGGCCGGGGTCTCGAAGCACACTGCCACGCCGCCGGGCATCGCCGCGTCGGGCAGCACGACGCCGACGTCGCCGTTCGACAGGCGCAGCGCGTAGTCGTTGCGGGTGACCATCACCGGCCGCCCCGCATACCAGAGACGATGCGCGACGGCGGGGTCGACGGCCGCGAGCCGACGCTCGACCGCGCGGTTCAGCGCGTCGACGCCGAACGGCCCGCCGCGCACCCCCGCGAGCGCCCGGAACCGACCGAGCGCCGCCAGGCACACCGCCGGTTCCGGGTTCGCCCGCACCGCGTCGAAGTAGTCCCGGTAGCCGGCGAAGACCACGTCGCCGAGGGCCTCGGCGTCGACCGCGACCAGCCGCGCGTCGGCGGTCCCCTCGAGGACCGCCAGCATCGTCTCCGCGTCGCCGGCGCGCACCGCGGCTGCGAGCCGGCCGATCCCGCTCGCCGCGCCGAACCGGTAGCTGCGCTCGAGCAGCACGATCGTGTCCGAGAGCGGCGCGTCGTGCGCCGCTGCCGCAGCCGGAACCGGCGCCCCCGTGACGCGCTCGAGCTCGGCGCGCATCGCCGCGGAGAAGCCGCGCGCCCCCGACGCGATGCTCGCCAGCACCGCGCCGGCCTCGACCGAGGCGAGCTGGTCCTTGTCGCCGAGCAGGATGAGCCGCGCGTGCGCCGGCAGCGCGGCGACGAGCTTGGCCGCGATCGCGAGATCGACCATCGAGGCCTCGTCCACGATCAATACGTCGAGCGGCAGCGGATTCTGCGCGTCGAACCGCGGTGGGGCGCCCGCCGCGATCCCGAGCAGCCGATGGACGGTCGTCGCGCGGAGGCCGAGCGCGGCCGTGTCGGGGTGCGCCGTGAGCGACGCCTCGAGCCGCGCGGCGGCCTTGCCGGTGGGCGCGGCGAGGCCGACCGCGAGCCGGGTGCCGCCCGCCAGCTCGACGAGCGCGGCCAGGATGCGCGCCACCGTCGCGGTCTTGCCGGTGCCCGGACCGCCGGAGATCACGGTCAGGCGGCGCAGGCAGGCCACCGCAGCGGCGATCTTCTGCGCATCCGGACCCGCGCCTGCTGCGGGAAACAGGCGGCCGAGCGTTCGCGCCAACCGTTCCGGCTCGAGCCGGTCGGACCGGGCGCACCTGGCGAGCAGTGCCGCCGCGAGCGTGGTCTCGTAGTGCCAGTAGCGATGAAGATAGAGCCGGTTCCCGTCGAGGACCAGCGGCGCGTAGCCACCGGGGGACGCCACGAGCGGCGACGCGCGGAGCGTCGCGAGCAGCGCATCGAGCGGCGGAACCGGAAGCGCGCCGTCGAGGGCGGCCCGCCCGGCGACTCCGGCGAGGTCCAGGCACACGTGGCCGGCGGCGGTCGCGTCCGCGGTCAGCGCCGCCGCGGCGCGCACGGTCTCGTCCGCGCCGGGCGCGAGATGCGCGATCACGCGCGCGAACTCGCCGGCGAGCAGCGGCAGCTCGGACCGGTTCATGGCGCGCCCGCGAGGATCAGCCGGTCCGCGGGCGCGAGGCACGCGTCGAGGTCGGCGACCAGGGCGCGTGCAGGGCGCACGAAGTACACCCCGGCCGACGGTCCGGCCTCGGGTCGCATGCCGCGCACGAAGAGGTAGTACACGCCGCCGAAGTGCCGGTCATAGTCGTACTCCGGAAGCCGCGCCGCGAGCATCCGGTGGACCGCGACCGTGTAGACGAGATACTGCAGGTCGTAGAACGCCTCGGCAACCGCGGCGCCGAGGCGCGCCGGCGCGTAGTCGGCGAGCGTGTCGCCCAGCCAGTTCGACTTGTAGTCGGCGAGGACGGAGCGGCCGTCGCGCTCGAACACGAGATCGATGACGCCGCGCATGAAGCCGCGCGCCGGCGCGAGCACGAGCGACCCGATCGCCTCGGGCACCCGCGAGCCGAGCGTGCGCAGCGGCGCGAGCACCCGGCCGAGCGCCGCAGCCGCAGCCTCGCCCACCGGATAGGTGAACTCCAGCTCGTCGACGCGCTGCGCGCGCGCGAGCCTTCGCAGGGTGAACCCCGCGTCGTCGAGGCGCGTGTCGAGCACGTCGTCGACGAGGCGTCCGACCACCGGCGTCCAGGACGGGTCGAGCGCCGCGGCCGCGAGCTCGCGCGCGACCGCCGCCTCGATGCGCGCGCGGTCGGCCGCCGCAAAATCGAGCTGCTCGAGCACCCGGTGCAGGGCCGTGCCGAAGCGCACGCCGCGCGGAACGCCGAACGCGTCGCGGCGCTCGCCGGCGCGCGCGGCGGGCGCGGCGACGCCGAGCCGATCGTGGTCGCGCGCATCGGCATCCGCGCGCGCGACGAGTCCGGTGAAGCTCGAGATCCGCCAGGCGGGGACGACGCTGCCGCGAAACGCGCGCGCCGCGAGGCGCGGCGGCGCGGCCGGCCCGCCGCCGCCCGCGCCCGCGCCGCCCGCAGGCAGAGGGCCGATCGCGACGGCGCCTGCCGCGTCGGCGGCGAAGCGGGCGAGTCGCGCCGCGATCGCAGCGTCGTCGACCCCGCGCCAGGCCTCCTTGAGCGCGGCGACCGGATCGTCTGCGGCGGCGGTCGGCCCGTGCAGCAGCCAGGCGAGCGCCGAGGTCTCCGCGTCGGCGAGCCCGCCCCATACGACGGGGCAGCGGTGGCGCGCCCGGGGCAGCGCGACGTACGCGAGTCGCAGCCTGCCGGCAAGCTCCTCCCTGGCGGCGAGCCGCCGATGCTCTCCCAGGTCGCGACCGCCGAGATCGACGCAGGCGCCGCGGCCGGTGCCGCCCCCGTGGAACACCGCCGACGGCTCGCGCGCCGCGCGCGGCCGGCCGTCCCACAGGAACGGGCAGTAGACCACCGGGAACTCGAGTCCCTTCGCGCGATGCACGGTGACGATGTTCACCAGGTGCTCGTCGGACTCGAGTCGCAGCTGCTCGGCGTCCGGATCGCGCACCGGGCCGGCCCGCGCGTGCGCCATCGCCCGCGCGAGCTCGGCGAGGTCGAGCCCCTGCTCCTCGACCATCCGGTGCAGGAGCTCGACGAGATGCGTCACGTTCGTCATGCGCCGCTCGCCGTCCGGATGCGCGAGCAGCCGCGCTGCGACGCCTTCGCGCGCCGCGAGCTCGCGCCACATGCGCACGAAGCCCTCGGCGCGCGCGAGCGCGTGGTAGGCGCGGAAGCGCTCGACCCACCCGTCCCACTCGGCGCCGTCGCCGGCGATGCGGGCGAGCGCCGCCGCGTCGAGTCCGAAGAAGTCGGTCGCGAGCGCCGCACGCAGCAGCGCCTCGTTGCCGGGCGCGGCCGCCGCCACCAGCACGCGCTCGAGCTCGGCCGCCTCGTGCGACCTGAAGACGCTGTCCGCGCCGTAGGTGACGCTCGCCAGGCCCACGGCGGCGAGCGCGGCGCGCACGATGTCGCCGTCCGCATGCCTGCCGACCAGCACCGCGATGTCGCCGCCTGCGAGGCGCGCCGGCTCGCACCCCGGCGCCGCGAGCGTCGCCGCACCGGCATGCGCCCGCGCGAGCAGCCGGGCGATATCGGCGGCGACCGCCCGCGCGATGCGCGTTCGAACCTCGTCCTTGTCGGCGTCGCCGTCCGCCGGCACGTGCCAGACCGTGAGCGGCGCCGCACCGTCGTCGCACTCGAACCGCGTGCGCGGCCGCTCGGCGGGCCGCACCGGCTGCAGCTCGATCTCCCCGATCACGAATCGCCCGCTTCCGGCGAACAGCGCCGCCACGGCGGCGAGCAACGGCGGATCGGAGCGCTGGTTGACGCCCAGCGTGTAGCGCCCGTCCACGCGATCGCGCGCGGCCAGATAGGCGAAGACGTCGGCGCCGCGGAATCCGTAGATCGCCTGCTTCGGGTCGCCGACGTAGTAGAGCGGCTGCCCGCTGCCGCCCCAGATGCGCTCGAGAATCTCCGCCTGCGTCGGATCGGTGTCCTGGAACTCGTCGATCAGCGCCGCCGGGTAGCGCGCGCGCAGCGTCGCGGCGAGCGCCGGGCCGCCGGGGGCGCGCAGCGCGTCGCGCAGATCGAGCAGCAGGTCGTCGTAGCCGAGCTTGCCGAGCTCCCGCTTGCGCCGCGTGACCTCCGCCCGGCAGAAATCGAGCGCCCGCAGCAGCACATCGTGATCGGCGGCCGCGCGCGCGTCCTCGAACGCCGCCTGAGCGTCGGCGAGCCCGGTCACGCGCCCGAAGAACGCGTGCTCGGGCAGCATGCCGGCCTTTGTCCTGCCCTTCGCGAGCTCGGCCGGCGAGAGCTTGACGAGCTTGTCGGGCGGCTTCGCCGCCGCCTGCTCCGCCGCGAAGTACGCGTCGAACGCAGCCCACCATCCAGGCAGCGCGTCCGGCGGGTAGCTGTTCCGGCGCAGACGCGCGCCCTCGATCGCGGCGACGATCGCCGCACGGTCGCGGCGCCAAAGCGCCCGCGCCTGCGCAAACGCGGCGGCGACCTCCGCGCGCGCGGCGTCGAGGTCGGGCGCCGCCGCCGGCCGGAGCACCTCGGCGTACGGGCGATCGAGCGCGGGCGCGAGGCGCGCGAGCAGCCCGCCGGGTCCGCCGAACTCGGCGAGCAGCGCCGCCGCGCGCTCCGCCGAAACCGCGGACATCTCGCGCCGCCAGAAATCCTGCGCCGCCGTCTCGCGCAGCGCGCTCTCGTCGGCGAGGATCTCGGCGGCGAACGGCCGCGCGCTCTCGAATGCGTGGTCGGCCAGCACGCGCTGGCAGAAGCCGTGGATCGTGTGCACCGGCGCGAGGTCGAAGCTCGCGATCGCGAGATCGAGCTCGGCCAGGGCGTCGTCGCGGCGATCCGCGGTGACGGCGAGCGCGCGCGCGATCCGCGGGTCGCCCGCCGCGCCGGCTGCGAGCCCGTCGCGGGCGCCGACGAGCAGCGCGAGGATGCGCTCGCGCAGCTCGGCGGTCGCGGCGACCGTGTAGGTCACGACGAGGATGTCCTCGATCCGGCACGGCCGCCCGTCGAAGCGCTTCTCGAGCAGCAGGCGCAGCACGAGCGCGGCGATGGTCCAGGTCTTGCCGGTCCCCGCGCTCGCCTCGACGAGCACGTTCCCCTCGAGCGGCGCGGTGCAGAAGTCGAGCTGCGCGAATGCGGACTCAGGCATCGCTGCCCTCCGCTTCGAGCAGCGGCTCGAACACCGCGCGCGCGAGCTCGGCGAAGCGCGCATCGAGCGGGTCGGCGTCGCGGAACGCGAGCACGAGATAGGCGTTGCGGCCGCACTCCTTCTCCCACGCGTCGGCGGCGGCGCGCCGCGCGGCCGCCTCGCCCGCCTCGCGGCGGGCGGAAACGTAGGCGAGCGCGGTCGCAGGGTAGAACGGCAGCGGCTCGCGGTCGCCGGCGGCGTAGAGCCCGACGAGCTCCGCGAGGCGCGCACGCGCAGCCGGCGCGCGCACGAAGATCACGTTCTCGTCGCGCGCGAGCATGCGAGTGCGCGGCATCACGCCGTCCGGCGCGAGCGCGGCGAGCGCCAGGTGCTCGACCCACGCCCCGACGCGGTCGGACGGTCGGAGCGCGCCGATGCGCCAGGCGAGCCTGCCGTCGGGCGAGACGCCGTCCAGGCGGACCGCGAGTCTCGTCGCGCCGAGGTCGAGCTCGGCCTCGATCGGCGCGCCGAAGCGCGTGCGCTCGAGCGCGGCGACGATCGGCTCGATCTCCTCGAGGCGGCCGGCGAGCGCCGCGTCGCCCGCCGCCCCGTCGGGAAGCAGACCAGCGCCGCGCAGGATCCGCCGCACGTCGGCGGCGCTGCGTCCGGCCCGGCGCAGCTCGAACGCCCGCTGATCGACCGCCCAGCCGGCGAGCTGCGCGAGCGTGAACGGCTCCGCCCCCTCGATCGGTCCGCCGGCCGCCTCGAGGCGCAGCCCGAGCCGCCGCTCGAAGAAATGGCGGGCCGGATTGGCGAGGAAGCGCACCAGCGCCGCGAGCGTCACGACCGGCGAAGGCGCCTCGAGCGCCGGCAGCGGGCGGCCCGCGAAGCGCGGCGCCGGGACCGGCGGCGTGCGCTCGGCGTACTCCTCGGCATAGGTGAACAGCGCCGGTGCGGCGGCGCCGTAGCGGCGGCTGAACGGCTGCAGCGGCTGCTCGATCACGATGGCGCGCATCGCCGCGTCGCGGAACTCGGGCGCGATCATCCGCCGCACCGCGTCGCGCAGCTCGGCCACGAGCGGCGACGGCGGCAGCTGGGCGTTGTCGCGCACGCTGCGACCGGTATAGCTCACGTAGAGCGCCTGGCGCGCCGCGAGCACCGCGTGCAGCAGCGCATAGCGGTCCTCCTCGCGCCGCACGCGGTCGTCCGCGCGTGGAAAGCGCGCAGCGAGATCGAACCCCGGCGGGCGCTCGTTGCGCGGAAAGGCGCCGTCGTTCAGGCCGACGAGACACACGAGCTTCGCCGGCACCGGCCGCGCGGCGGCGATCGCCGCGAATGTCACCCCGCCGGCGAGGAACGCGCTCCCGGCGAGCGGCGCGGCGAGCGCGCCCCGCAGGTGCGCGCGGACCACGGCGACCGGCACCGCGGCCCGGAAGCCGGCCGCCGCCGCATGCTCCGCCATGCGCTCGAGCGCCGTGCGAATCTCGATTACGGCGTCCGCTTCGTTCTCGTCGGGCGCGAGGAAGGTCTCGAGCGCGTCGCCGAGCAGCGCGCGCCAGGCGGCGATCGTCCGCGGCGTGCGCAGCGCCTCGTCGAGCGCGAACACGCTCTCCGCGAAGCGCGCGAGGCGCGCGGCGAGCGCGGCGTCGCCGCCCTCGACGCCCGCCACCGGCGCGACGCCGGCGAAGAGCTCGCTGCCGTCGCCGGCCATGGCGTAGCCGAGGAACAGCCGCTCGATGCCCGCACGCCAGCTGTGAGCGCGCGCAGGAGGCAGCCCGAGCCGCACGCGCGCGCGTTCGTCGGCGCCCCACCGGATGCGCGCCCGGTCGACCCACGTGCGCAGCGTCGCCAGATCGGCGGCGGCGATCTCGAAGCGGCGCGCGAGCACCGGCGACTCGAGCAGCGCGAGCAGCTCCTCCGCCTCGAGGCGGCCGTCGGCGAGCGCGAGCAGCGCGAGGAAGGTCCGCGCCGCCTCGCTTGCGGCCGCCTCCGCGCGATCGGCGATCGCGTACGGAATACGGCGCGCGCGCGGCGCCGTGCCGAACACCGCCTCGACGTACGGCGCGTAGGCGGCGACGTCGGGCATCAGCACGAGCACGTCGGCCGGCCGCAGCGCGCGGTCGCGCCCGAACCGGTCGAGCAGCTGATCGTGCAACACCTCGATCTCGCGCATCGGACTGTGGCAGACCTGCACCACGAGCGACCGGTCCGCGGGGTCGGGCACGACGAGCGGCGCTTCCGGCTCGCCGCGCTCGCGCAGGTTCAGGATGTCCGACTGCAGCAGTGCCAGCAGTGTGGGCTCGCTTCCGGCGGCCGGGTCGTCGAATGCGGGGGCGGCATCCGAAAGCTCTTCCGACAGGGCATCGATCAGGGCGCGGCCGTGGCGGCCGAGCGAGGCCAGCAGGCGGTTTCCGGATTCGCGGTGCTCGGCCTCCGGCCCGGCCTCGGCGCGCGCGCGCGCCACGCGCCGCGGCGCGTCGATCAGCGGCCAGTACTCGCGGCACGGATTCACGACCCACATGCGCACGTCGCAGTGCTCCGCTATGGCGCGGAAGGTCGCGAGGTACGCCGGCGGCAACGCCTCCACCGCGAAGAGGTGCAGCCGCGCGGGCAGCGCGTCTCGCGCGCCGGCGTCGCGCGCCAGCGCCGCGACGAAGCGCTCGCGCGGGTCCGACCGCGCCACCTCCGGCAGGCCCTCGCGCACGATGCGCCACAGCACCGCCTGCCAGGCCTCGTCGGCGCCGAGGCCGATCGAGCGCCCCGCGCTCCACGCCGCGATCCAGTCGGGCCGGTGGACGAGGTACCGGTCGAGCAGCGCGGCGAGCCGCTCCGCGAGCTGGTGCGCGGCGAGCGCATCGCCCGCGGCGAGATAGCGGTCGAGCGCGGCGTGCCGGCGCTCGGCCGCCAGCGCCGGCAGCGCCGCCGCGACGCGCCACGTGAGAACGTCCGGCGCGAGCGGCGATTCGGCGGGCACGCCCGGGACGACCTGCGCGACGAGTCCCCACATGTAGCGCGCCGGCAGCGCGAACCGGAGCCCGGCGGCGACGCCGAGCCGGTCGGCAAGCGCGAGCTTGAGCCAGCGCGCGACGCCGTCGGACTGCACGATGATCGTTTCCTGGGCGAGCGGCGGAAGCGGCGCGCCGCCGATCAGGCGCGCGAGCTCCGCGGCGAGGCGCTCGAGACGGTTGCTCTGGAAGAGCGTCAGCATCAACCGCCGCCGGGCCGGTCTGCCCCCTCGGCGCCGCGGCGCGCGCGCTCGACGATCGGCGCGAGCAGCCCCGCCAGCCGCGGCGGCCCGAGCTCCTCGAACGCGTAGGTCACGCGCACGACCGGCTGCGAGATCGGGATCAGCCGGCGCAGATCGACCGGGCTTGCGATCACCACCGCGTCGCACGGCGTCGCGGCGATCGTCGCGGCGAGCTCCTCGATCTGCGCGGCGCCGTAGCCCATCGCCGGCAGCACCGGCCCGAGATGCGGATAGGCGTCGAACACGTTCCGCAGGCTGCCGACCGCGAAGGCGCGCGGATCGACCAGGGCCGCGGCCCCGTGGCGGCGCGCGACGATCGCGCCGGCGCCCGCGCTCATGCCGCCGTGCGTGAGCGTCGGCCCGTCCTCGACGACCAGCACGCGGGCGCCGGCGATGCGCTGCGGCGCATCGGCCACGGCCGGCATCGCCGACTCCAGGATCACCGCGCGCGAGTTCGCGCTCTGCACGCTCGCGCGCAGGCGCTCGACGTCCGCCGCCGCGGCGGTGTCGAGCTTCGTGAGCACCACGACGTCGGCGCGCAGCAGGTTCGCCTCGCCGGGATGGTAGACGCGCTCGTGTCCCGCCCGCTGCGGATCGGCCAGCACGAACTCGAGGTCCGGCGCGACGAACGGCAGGTCGTTGTTGCCGCCGTCCCACACGATCACGTCCGCCTCGG
>JAHDYJ010000015.1 GCA_023383795.1 Burkholderiales bacterium
AAACTGCAACGACGCTCAGAAGACCGGGTGTCGGGGAATTACTGAGTTTGTACACGCGGAACAAGAACCGATCCCTACGCGGCCTTCGCGCGCCGCGTCAAGAATCTGGAGCAAGTCTGCAATCCGAACAAGGGCAATCTGCACTTTGATCTGATTGCCTTCGCAGATGTCGAGCTGTTTCGAAAACTCGCCGCTCTCACCAAGCAGGGGCTCGATACCGTCTACGCTCAATGCGGCCACGATGTTGAGAGGATCCAGCGAGCGATGATTGCTCGCGGCCATGACCTATACGGTGACTGGTACACGCTCTATCAGCTCATCGACTCTGCAGCAATACTGGTAGGAAATGAGGCAAGGCAGGCGGAGATCCCACTGGACGTCGTCGAAGACCTTATCGTCCTCCTCGTCGAAACGTCTCAGTTTGCGCCTGGGCGGTGGGCTGACCTAACGAAGCGTAACCACGAAGCGCTCGGAGACCTGCTGCTTAAATTCGATCGCGGCGAGCTGACGCTCCTAGCGCGCAGGACGGCGGAGAAGTTCGGCAGTACCGTCCGCGAATTCGTCGACCGGACGATCAACGAGGTGGAAGCCGTCCGAAAGGAACGGGTTGCACGCACAAACCCGGAGTGAGGCGAGGCCGGAGCTAAAGACACATCCGTGATGCGCGACTGCACCCCTTCTAGTCTCCGGTCATTAGTCGATACCCGTTCCCCGACGGTTGAGGGTTTCCAGTACTCCAGTACATTTGTGTAGCGGTTACGACTCGCAACACAACGCTTGATCTGTTGCCGGTTCCCCCTCCGAGCCTCTGAAACTTGCCTAGGAGGAAGCGGCTGCCCCCTCCCGGGCGGGCGCCGGCCGCTCATTGGCATGGATCGTGTGCCCCCTGCTCGGCAGCGGGGATTGAAGACGGCGCATTGCTTGGCTACTCGCGCTCGAACCCTTGGCTCGTGAATTTCAGGGTGCGGCTGTTCTCCGTGACGGTGCGCACGACGTTGTCCGGCGCACCCGCGGGAATTTGAGCCTCGATCTCGAGTGTTACCCGCACGTCGGCGTTGACGAGCGCGGTCAGGTGGGCGATGACTTCCTCGGCAATTCGGCTCGCATCGCGTCCAACACGCGCCGGGTCTAGATTCACCGTGCCGTGGAAGCGGCGAGGCGCCGCAGGGGCCGTGGGCTGCGCTACGCCCTCGGCGCCGGCTACGCCCGTCGGGCCGGTGGCTGCCCGCGCCCCACCTGCCTCAGTACCGGTGCCCGCCGCCCCAGGCGCGACCGTCGAAACCTCTGCATCCATCTGTCGCCGCGCCGCTTCTGGCTTCACGAGCAACCCTGCCCCGTCCGGGGAGAGGTTCACCATTTGCCCACCACGCAATCCTCGGTAGCGGCCCGCCGCTTCGTCGTAGCTCTCGGCGAACGCGAAGGTGTCCGACTGCCAGGTGAGTAGCGCGACGCCATCGCGCATCGCCTGCGCCAGAACCTCTGGTCCCGCGAGTCGCGGCAGGTACAGGTAGCGGGCGAAGTCCTCGACGAGTTGCTTCACCGCGACGTGCTCGCCGCGCCAGAGCGGTACGTCGTCGAGATGCTTGCGCAGGATCGTCGAGCCGAGGGTCGTCACGAGGAGGTCGTCGCCGCGGAGCTTCTTGCTCGCGCGGACGGTGAGTGCGTCCGATCCCGTGAGGCGGATCGCGTGCCATTCCACTGTCGACTGCGGCGTCTTCTGCTCCGGGACGAGCACCCACTGGTAGGTCTCCGGCAGTCGTGCATTTACTGCGCCGTCCGCCGCCTGCTTCTGCGTCTCCGCTTGGCGCACCTGATGGGGATCGAGGTTGAGCGTTTCCTTGTCGGCCGCAATTGACGACCAGGCGATGTACTTGCGCAGCGCCTCGTCGAGATCCTGAAGGCGCACACGATCGGCGGCGAGGAACACCAGCATGTTGCGGTACAGCCGCGGAGTGTTGCCGCGCGATTCCAGGATGGCCTTGGCGGCCGTCTCCGCGGCATTTCCCGGTTCCTTGCTGTACGGATGCTCGGCAGGCAGCACCACGAGGCGTGCGTCGAGATCGTCCGGCACGTCCGCCCCGGTGCGCGGCAGGGGATGCACGCGTGAGAATTCGCCGGTCCGTCTCAGGTCGGCCCTCAAACGTGCATCCAGTTCGGCGGCGATCTTGTCGGGGTCGCGCTTGAGCTGCTCGGCGCGGTCCTCCGCCAGCTTGGTCACAGTAGGTTGGGTTGCGTACCAGACGCGCGGGCCGTCCTGGTAGAGGTAGGTCGCGGCAGCCGCCAGCCGACGCAACGCATCACCGAAGACCGCCGGCGACTCGCCCGGCATCACGCAGCCGAGCTTCACGCGCCGGTCCTCGAGGCCTCGGTGCGCCGCCGCCGCAGTCGGCGCGGAGCCGAGATAGATCGTGCGCGCGACGCGCCGCGTCGCATAGAGCTTGCCGAGGTTCGGCACGTCACCGTCGATCTTGAGCGGTAGCGAGCTTGGCCCATCGACGTCTTTCTCGATGATGGGGACCCAGTTGTCCGAGAGGTAGCGCGTGAGCTCGAACTGCACGCGCGGGTCGTCGATCGGGATCGTGGAGGGCAGGATGAGCGGGTTGCGGTCACCCTTCTCCCACAGGCTGTGGATCACCGCCGCCATGAGGCGCAGCACGCCGCGCGTGCGCTGGAACTTCACCAGCGTGGACCAGTCGGTGTACAGCCGGTCGAAGATTTCGGGATGGATCGGGTAGGCGGCCTGGATGCGCTTCTCATAGTCGCCGCCCCGGCAATCGGGCGGAAACTCGGCAGCCTGCGCGTGATACAGATCGGCGAAGGCGCGCGCGGTCACGTCGCGATGCTTGAACTGCTCGCCGGCGAGCGGCTCGAACAGCCTCCGCCGCACGATCTCAAAGCCTTCCTCGGCAGTCGCCGGGCGCCACGACGACTCGACCCGGCCGACGACGTTGCGCAGCCGGTCGAGGGCCTCGCGGCCGCGGATGCCACCGACTTCCACGTCATCGGCCTGGGTGTGCGGCGATCCCGCCGTGTCGGAGGCGGGCAGCGACACCACCAGCAGGCAGTTCTTCGCCAGCTTGGCCGACTCGGTGAGCGCCTGCGCGAAAGTGAACATGGTCTCGAAGCTGCCGGCCGGCAGGTCGCTCTGGTCGTGGAGCTGGCGCGCGTAGGCGACCCACTCGTCCACCAGCACCAGACACGGGCCGTACTCGACGAACAACTCGCGCAGCACGTCCCCGGGGCTCGTCGCCTTCTCGTCGTCCTTCCCGACTCGCGCGAACGCCTTCTTGCCGCCGAGCTGGTAGGCGAGCTCGCCCCAGAGCGTGCGCACGACCGTGCCGTCCGGCTTGGTGACCGGGTTGCCGGGCGAGATCTTGTTCCCCACCAGTACCACGCGCTTCGCCTTGGGCAGCGCCTTCACGCACGCCTCTGCCAGCACCGCGTCCACGCCGGCCAACTCGCTAGGACTCGCGCCCGAGAACAAGTGATAGAGCGCGAGCATCGAGTGTGTCTTGCCGCCGCCGAAATTGGTCTGGAGCTGCACGACCGGGTCACCGCCCTTGCCGGCGATGCGCTGCACCCCGCTGATGAGCAGGCGCTTGAGGCTCTCGGTGAGGAAGGTGCGGCGGAAGAACTCCGCGGGCTTGCGGTACTCGTCGCTTCCTTCGCCGAGGTGCACCTGCCAGAGGTCGGCGGCGAACTCGGCTTGCTGATAGCGGCCGCTCGCCACGTCCGCGTGCGGTGTCACCACTTCGCGCCAGGGTTTGAGCGCACTCATTGCCGCGGCCTCGATCAGCGAGCCGCCGGCCTTGCGCTTCTCACCGCGCACCTGCTCGTCGAACACCAGCCGGCGCAGCTCCATCTTCATCTTGCCCACCTCGTCGGCCTGTGAGGCCGAGACCGCGGTGAGCAGGCGATTCATCGAGTCGAGCGCGCGGTCGGCGTCATCGCTCGAGAACGGCTCCTGGTGCGCCCACTTGTTGCGCCAGTCGCGCAGCTCCTGCACGAGGGAACGCTCCGCGCGCCCGAGCGTGCGGGCAAAGACCTCGTTCCAGGTCTCCCACAGGAGCTTGAGCAGCCCGGCCGCATCCCACTGCGCGATCGGCTTCTGACCGAGCATCGGGTCCTCGGCGAAGCGGCGCACTGCGTCCATGCGCAGGCCGCCGCCTTTCACGGCCGCCTGGATCTCGCGCTCGACGTAGGGCGCGAGCCCCGCGCGCAGCAAGTCCATCGCCTTGCCGACGCGTTCCTGATTGGTGATGGCCATGCGTGTCAATCCTCCCCGACTGCGGGCTTCAGCTGTGCGACGAGCGGCGGCAATGCGAGCTGCACCGTGTCCCAGAGAATGTCGCGGTTGATGTCGAAGTAGGCGTGGATCAGGCGGTTACGCATTCCGACGATCTGTGCCCACGGCACTTTGGGCAGCTCGGCGCGCCCCGCCTCGCTCACCTGGCCCGCGGCTTCGCCAACGATCTCCACCGCGCGCGTCAGCGCGAGGCGCAGCATGGCGTCGCCATCCAGATCCGCGCGCACGCGCCCGGCAACGAACGCGAGCGCCTGCTCGGACGCCTCGATCATGTGGCAGATACGCCAGCGGTCATCCGGCGACATACTGCGGTTCCGCCGTGCGCACGACTTCGTCCCGGAAGTAGCGGCTCAAGTCCTGGGCGGTGCGCAGGTCCACCTTGCGCCCGCCGAGTAGCTTTGACAGGTCGATCTCCATCTGCGCAATGTCGAGCAGCGTCGGCCGCGCATCCGGAAAGAACTCCACCAGCAGGTCGATGTCGCTCTCCGGCCCCGCCGTCCCTTTGAGCTGCGAGCCGAAGAGCGAGAGGCGCCGGATGCGATGCCTCTCGCAGAATGGCTTCAGGGCGCGCCCGTCGAGATTGAACCGCCGGCTCACTGCTTCGCCCGTACCGGCCTGTCCCGCTCCCCCACCGGCGCTCGTCGCCACCACGCGGCGGATCATCTGATCAACGGCCGGCGCGGCATTGATCGGCACGATCCGGATCTGCGGATGCGCGGCGGCGAAGACGCGGAACAGCTCGTCCGCGAATGCCTGCCCGATGTCGGAGATGCCGCCAAAGTCCAGCTCCACGCGCTTGAAGCGCTCGAAGCGGTGCGCCACGCGCTTCGCCTGCGAGCGCGAGACGAGCTTCTCGCCCTCGTACTGCGCGAGGCGGAGCGGCACCACGGTCCGGTCGAACGTGAGCTCCCCCGGATCGGTGTACGCGTCGAACACCCCGCGCAGCGTGCGCGCGCTGTCGCTGGCGAGGCGCATGCGCACGCGCGTGCCGGGCGTGTCCGCCGCCAGCTCGACTATCGAATCCTCGTCACGGGGTGCGTGGCGAAAGCGCAGCCGGTGCGACTCGATCTCGAAGACGTCCACCGCGCGCGAGGTGAAGAAGATGCCTTCGCCCGTGTGCCGATCCGGCGCGGTGGTCAGCTTGCCCTTGGCGAGCTCGAGAATCGCCTCGCGCGGGTGGTGCAGACCCAGCGCCCGCTGGATCTTGACGAAGATCCCCTCGCCCTCGTCGGCGACGAGTACCTCGACGTGGAGCGCATCGGTCCGCACCCCGACCAGCACTTCGGCCGCGCCCGAGTGGTCGATCGCGTTGTTGATCATCTCGGTGGCCGCGTAGTGCCAGATGTCGCGGACGTTCTGCGGCAGCCGCGCCACTACGGGGGCGACGAGCTCGCGCCAGACCAGGTCCTCCTGCAGCCCCGCGCACGGGTAGCGGCGCTCGACCTCGGCCAGGGTCTTAAGGCGGTACACCTTGGCGCGCGTCGTTCCTTCCGCTTCGACCAGGCCGTCGCGCGCGAGGGCCTGCAGGTAGCTATTGGCCACCTGCCGGGACACCCCGGCGACCTGGGCGAGCCGCGTGCCGACGCGGTGGCCGTCGGCTGCGATCAGCTCCAGCGCCCGGCGGCGAATTGAGCTCTTGTCAATATTCACGGCTCTTATTGTAATCGTCTAAACCAGGATTTGACAAACTAAAACGCATCATTTGTCAAATTCCGCCGCTTAGGTCGCCTCGTCCTCGAACAGCGGCTGATCCTCCGGTATAGCGACCGCCGGACCCTCACGCGCGATTCGAACGATTTCGGGCCAGCTTTGTACAAGAGCGTTGTACGACAAGGCCTCGGCGGCGCGCTTTTTGCGCTCACACATCGTGTACAGGCGGTAGGCAAGCTCGCGGGCGAGCTCAGCCTTGGTGCCGAGCTTGGCGACAAGCCCTGCCGCCGCGCTTTCGCCGCCAACCGCGAGCGCGCGTACAAGTTGATGGACCGTTTCCCAAGCGGTCAGGCGCGTGTCGGTGGCCGGATCCCAGTCTGCTGCCAGCTCGTCTGGCTTGAGGAGGCGGACCTTTCCACCTTTCGCCGCAAGGATGCCTGCGTCCTTCATTCCGGCGACGCCGGTGTTCTTTGCGCGCGCGAGCACATCCGCGACACCGAAATCGCCCTCGGCGAAGCCCGACTGCTCGAACCACGCAAGCGCCCAGCGACTGTCGGCGTCGAAGTCGCCCTCCTGCTCTGCGAGCGCCTCGTCGAGGGTCTGGTTGATGAGCGTCAGCGCCTCGCGCACGGAGACAGCCTTGCCCTCCGCGTCGAGCACCCTGGCGTAACGGGTGTAAACCGCCATGCCCGGGCCTATGGCCGCCTGCGCCAGGTCCACCGGCGCGATGTTGCCGCGCTGGAGGTGGGCGAGCGCCTGCGGCAGTTCGGCCTTGAGCGCGGTGACGAACTCGCGGCGGGTGGCTGTCGGGGCGGCGGCAGGACGCGGGCGGCAGACGAGGATGATGCTGGAGGCAAGGGCGTTGGTGCCGATGCCGATCGAGCGAGCGCCACGCTCCGTTCGCATGGGCCAAGTGCCGCTGATACCGAAGCCGGCACGGATCACCGCATCGAGGAAGGTCTCCCAGCCGGTGCTTGCTGTGCCCGCGTCGCTTTCGCTCTCCGACTGCTTGAAGGCGTAGTAGATGGTGACCGGAAATGCCGGGTGCGCCTGATCGGCGAGGCGGTGCATCGCCTGCGTCATGCCGTCGAGGAAGAAGGCCTCAGCCTTCTCCTTGCCGCCGTGGCGGTAGGGCGTCGCCACCAGCTCTTCGGCCTTTGGCACCGCGAGGGTCGCAAAGAGATCAGGGAAAGCCAGCCGCAATGAGCGACGCAACCAGACGTAAAAAAAGTCTGCTAGATCAGCGTAGCCAATATTGTCGTAATAGGGTGGGTCGGTCGACACGACCTTGTCGCGACCGATACTCTGAGCCGCAGCATCCGCTTGGGCTCCGATCCCGAGAGTGGAACACGCCGCTGTTTCCAGGAACCGCACGCCGCCTTCGAGCGATACGGTGAAATCTCCGGCCGCATGGGCCAGCGGATTGACTTCTGCGTAGTCCCAGACCATCGGCAGAGCCTGTCGCGCGAACGTGCTCTTTGCTTGGTCTCTCGTTGGACTCCACGCGACCAGGGTAGTGTTGTAATCCGTTGCCTTATCCACAGCGAGCCCGAGGTACACTCCCACCGCCTCCGCATACCCCGCCGCGCCGATGCCGCCGCCACGTAGCGGCGTGGCGTCGTCAGGGAGGCCAGCGGCAAGGGCGTCGCCGCGGATGCGCTCCATCGCCTCGCCGACCAAGTCTGAGAAGTTCGTCAGCGCCACGAGCTGGCGGGGGGTGAAGAGGTCGCCATAGGTTGTCAAGCCGTAGGGCGGCGTCCAGAGCGCTCGCGGGTCGGGGGCGAGCTGCGTCTGCGGCTTCCACTCCGGCTTCGCCTTGCGCGCCGTCCCCTCGTGGTCCGGTATCGGCGTAAGGTACACTCGCCCGCGCTCAGTCTCGGCCACGATTGCCATCAGCCGCGCACCCATGCGGCCCGCCCTTCCCTCAGCCTTTATATAGTCGCCCGCGATCGGCGTGCCCGACATCAGGCAACGGAAATTAGCACCGCGCGCGAGCTTCGTGCCCGCCTTAGCGGCATCGGTGTTTTTCGGCTTCCCAACTTTGACCGTGAATCGGTAATCACCGTCCTGGATAACCGGTTCGACATACGCTTCCTTGCCCGCCTTGGTCGACAGCATGAAGGTCGAGGCAAGGGGCACGTCCACGTTGGCGAACGCCGGGTTCGGGCTCTTCACCGTGCGCGCCCAGAGCCACGCGATCACGGTGAGCTTCTTCCCGACGTAGGGCTTAAGGTCCTTGCGGTCCCTTGCCATGTCGGTCGTGACCTCGATAGTCGGATACAGGTGCCCGATACGCTTCTCGGCCTCAGCGCGCATCCACTGGCCGTAGTAGCGCACGTCCTCGGCCAGCCCCTGCGCTCCCTTCCACGTGCGGCCTACGAGGTCCTTCTCCTTAGTTGCCTCCGGATTCACTGGCGGCCTGCCGGAAAACTTCGGCGGGATCTCGATCATCGCCTTGTTGATGAGCACCGCCACGGGATTGAGATCGGACGCGTAGGCTTCCAACCCCAGCCGCTGCGCTTCCAGCGGGAGCGCGCCGCCGCCCGCGAAGGGATCGTGAAAGGCTGGCAGTCTGTGACGGTCGAAGAGCTCCTTTGCTCGAGGGTGATCGGCGTTCTCCGCGCAAGCCCGCCGCCAGCTCTGCCAGATCTCGTCGCGCGCTGCCTGCAGCACCGTTTCGTTCGTGGTGTTCTCCCACTGCACCAGGTCCTCGATGATCTTGAACAGGCGTTGGCGTTCAAAATCGGCGACGCATTCCTTGAGGGTCGGCGTCTCGCCCGGGGCTTCCACCGACGTATCACCCGCCGCCTGCGCGTGCTCGAACTCGGTCTTGCGCCTCTCCCACAGCTCGTGGCGTTTCCTCAGCTCGGCCTGCCCCGCCCGCTTCTTCGCGGGGTCGCTCATCAGGACGTCGAGATACTCCGAAGGGTCGTCCACCATTTGCGCGAAAATCACCGCCCGCGCCGCGGCGAGTGGCCGGCGCGCCCACCACAGATGCAGCGTGCTCGGGTGCCCGTGGCGGATGGACTTCTCCCGCGCTGACGCCGCGTTGATGGCATCGAGGGGCAGCGCCACTTCGATGAGCTTCTTCTTATACGTCATGCGAAATGCGCCTCCAAGTACAGCAGGCTCCTCGCGTCCAAGTCCCGCCGGATCTCATCCAGCACACCCGGCGTCGGTGCATGCAAACGACGGTCGCCAATGAAGGACTCGAAATGCTCCTCGTAAAAGCGCGAGATGCTCCGCGAATAGAACTCGTGTGGATTGCACCGCTCTGATGAGAGGATCGAGATGGCTGGAACGATAGTCACCCCGGCACGCGCATACAGGAATACGAACGAATCGGGTGTCCGCGACAGCATCCGCTCGCATTGGGCCTTCATCCGCTCGAATTCGTCCTTCGACACCCACCCGCCGGGCTCAATTAGCTTCGCCTGCGCAAGAAATCCTTTCTTCACCGTGAATGCTGGAAGGTCGATCGAGAGCACGCCCATAAAGTCTGCGCCATGTTGGCGCTCCTGAGCATTAGGCCCTCGGTCTGTGAGTGTCTTGGCCGACCAGGAAATACCCTTCGCTTGGTAGTCGTGCATGGCTCCTTCAATAGCTCCGAGCATGCGATCTGTAAAAGCCGGTTCCTGCTCAACCCTCCCCTCCCGCAGCGCGCCAGTTACGCGCTCCGCGGCACCGGCGACGCGTGCGGCCGCGTCCCGAACAATTCCAAACTCGCGAATCACGTCGGGGCCTCGGCGCGCGCCAGGAGCTCGGCGAAGTCGTAGTTGACGCTTGTGACACCGAAGTCGGGTTCGCGGCGGAATGGCTGGCGCAGGTAGTGGACGCGGTGGCTGTCTTCACCCAGGAATTCTACGATCGCGAGGATGAAATCCTCCGGCTTGTTGAGCGAATACAGGATTTCGTTCTTGGTCACGGTTATCGTGGCCGCGCCGCTCGTTCGCCCTTTCACTTCCAGGAAGCGCAATTGCCCGGTACCCGGCACTCGCGACTCGATGTCGTAGCCGAGTTTCTCGGTCTCCCGGTCGGTCGGGTCGAACCCGAGCCGGCGCTCGATTTCCATCACGATCGTGCGTGCGCGCACGGCGGATGCCTGCGTGTCGACTGAGATATCGGACCCGGGGGCAGCGCTCCCAGTCATCTTAGCGATGAGACCCATCGGCACGACGACGAGTCCGCCCAGCACCGCGGGAGGAAGGGTGGAGAGTTTCGCCTCGGCGTCGAGTTCGGCCAGGCGCTTCTGGAGCCTCCCCTGCAGATCATCCGCCCGGCGCCGGGCCTCGCCGGAGTTGAGCCGCGCGCCCGCCCGCCCGGCCTGCTCCTGGAGCTTCAGCTGCTCGGCACGATGATCCCAGTAGGTGATCTCCTTGGTCAGCCGGTCCTTGACCGCGGCGCGGGTCTTCTCGATCCAGTCGAGTCGACGGCCGCGCACCTCGGCAATGTGTTCTGGCACCACGTTCGCAATCGCGTGCCCGAGCGCCTTCTGCTCCAGATCGCGCGTGATCCAGGCGCACTCAGGCCGAGCGAGGAGGTCATCGACCCGGGGCTCGTCCTCGGCGAGCGGGCGATAGTCAAGGTACGGTGCATACTGCAGGTGGCGCGGTTGTCCTTCCTCATCGAGCTCGACGTAGAGCATCCGCTTGCTGATCGTGCGCCGCTCGCCGGAGGCCAGCACCCGTGCGTCCTGGATGGTGTGCTCCAGGTAGAAGAGCACGCGCGGCCGGGTCCCGGGATCGCGCTCGTCCACCAGGACGGTGCCCCGCCGCAGGAGGTCGCGGTAACGCTCGAGCGTGAGGTCGAGCAGCGCATCGAGCAGCGGGTGGCCGGGGCACACGAAGGCGGCCATCGGCTGCCCCGGAGGCGTCAGCAGATCCTTCTCGAAGGCGACGCGCTCGTAGCGCTGCAGCACGGGGTCGCCCATGCCGATTGCGCGGTCGCGGTTCCGCACGGGGGCTGGCACGTGCGTCACCTCGTAGCGGCGCGGCTCGCGCTGCCGCGCCGTGCCGCCGAGCTGCTTGAACGCCTCCAGGAAGAACGACTCGATGTAATGAGGCTGCAGGCGCCGAGCGTCGGCACGCTCCATCTCCCCGCGCACGCGCGCCACGCGGCTTGCGTCCATGGCGTCGTGGGCGAGCGCGCGCTCCTCGATCAGGTCCTCGAGATGGGTGCGGTCCACAGCATGAGCGATAGCCTGCGTCAGCCGCGCGCGCACCTCGGCCCGGTCGCCGTAGCGGATCGCCTCGATGAGGAGCTCGCGCAGCGGCCGTCCCTCGAACTGCAGCTTGCCGAGGACGTCGAAGACCTGGCCGCCTAGCGCGTGGCGCGCCTGCTCGAGCTTCTCGAGCAGGGTACGGTACACGTCGCCCTCGCGCGTCTCTTCGGCCACCAGGTTCCACAGGTGGCAGACCTCGGTCTGGCCGATGCGGTGAATGCGCCCGAAGCGCTGCTCGAGGCGATTCGGGTTCCAGGGCAGGTCGTAGTTCACCATGAGGTGCGCCCGCTGCAGGTTGATGCCTTCGCCGGCGGCGTCGGTGGCGAGCAGCACCTGCACCTCGGGATCGTGCAGGAAGCTCTCCTGCGCCTTGCGCCGATCCTCGCGCCCCATGCCGCCGTGGATCAACACCACCGCCTGCGGGCGCCCGAGCAGCGAGCCGATCTGCCGCTCGAGGTAGTTCAACGTGTCGCGGTGCTCGGTGAAGAGCACGAGCTTTTGACGCGGCGACGGCTTGGGCGGCGGAATGGCGCCGGCGCCGTAGGGGACCGCGGGCTCCGCCACACGATAGCCGAGGCCCGCGGGCGTGAAGATCTCGCCGAGGAGATGAGAGAGCTCCCGCCACTTGGTGTCCTGGCCGCTGCGGCGCACTTCCGCCGCCAGCGCTTCGAGCCGGGCGAGCGTGTCGATCTCGAGCTTCAGTTCCGCGATGGTGCTGGCGGCGGTGGCCTGGTCGAGCACCTCCTCTTCGGCGGCCTCGACCTCGTTCTCGGGCGCCTCTTCCAGGTCCTCGACGTCGTCGCTGTCGAGCACGGGCCCGGCCGCGAGGGCCGGCGCGGGAACCGCGGCGCCGCGCTGCAGGAGCTCGAGCTCGCGCAAGCGCTTCTCCAGCCGCTCGCGGCGGCGCCGCAGCGACTGGTAGATCGCCTCTGGAGACGACGCGAGACGGCGCTGGAGGATGGTGAGCGCGAAGCCGACCGTGCCGGCGCGCTTGTCGTTCTGGAGCGCCTCGGCGCGGTTGAATTCGTCCCGCACGTAATCAGTGACTTCCTTGTAGAGGCGAGCCTCCTGCTCCGAGAGCTTGTAGGGGACCGTGTAGGCGATGCGTTCCGGAAAGAGCGGCCGGCCGTCGAACTTGAGCAGGCTCTCCTTGACCATCCGGCGCATCAGGTCGGAGACGTCCACCTGGTGCACGCCATCGCGGAAACGGCCCTCGAAGCGGTCCCCGTCGAGCAGCGCGAGGAAGAGCTGGAAATCCTCCTCCTTGCCGTTGTGCGGCGTGGCGGTCATCAGCAGGAAGTGGCGGGTGAGGCCGGAGAGGAGCTGGCCGAGCCGGTAGCGCTTGGTGTACTTGACCTCGCCGCCGAAGAAGGTCGCCGACAGCTTGTGCGCCTCGTCGCAGACCACGAGGTCGTAACGGCAATCGGGCGCTTCGAGCTTCGCCTGGACATCCTCGTTGCGCGAGAGCTTGTCGAGCCGCGCGATAGCGAGGTCGTTCTCCAAGAACCAGTTACCGGTGCGGGCCGCCTCGAGCTTGTCGTTGGTCAGGATCTCGAAGGGGAGATGGAACTTGCGGGAGAGCTCGTCCTGCCACTGCTCGACGAGGCTCCCCGGGCATACGATCAGGCAACGCTTCAGGTCGCCGCGCGCGATGAGCTCCTTGACGAGCAGCCCCGCCATGATCGTCTTCCCGGCGCCGGGGTCATCAGCGAGGAGGAAGCGCAGCGGCTGGCGCGGCAGCATGGCCTCGTAGACCGCGGTGATCTGGTGCGGCAGCGGCTCGACGAGCGAGGTGTGCACCGCGAGCACGGGGTCGAAGAGGTGTGCCAGCCGGATGCGATGCGCCTCGGACACGAGGCGAAACAGCGCGCCGTCGCCGTCGAAGCTCCACGGCCGGCCCTGCTCCACGACCTCCAGCCGCGGCTCGTCGTGGCGGTACAGGATCTCCTCGGCGACGCGGCCATTGGGCGCCCGGTAGATGAGCGTGAGCGCATCGGAGCCGTGCCATTGCACACTGACGACGGCCACCGCACCGTCGGGGGCGAGCCCACGGACGGCGGCGTCGGGGCGGAGGTCCTCGAGTTTCACGTCCGGCTCCGCAAGGCGGCCGCCGGGCCGGTGGCGTCGGGGGCGCGGGATCGGAGCTGGCTGAAGATGGGTGTCGGCATTGCGGGCACGGCAATCTACCGCAACTGGCGCTCGCCGGCGACGATCCAGAGCCCGCTGCTGTCAGACTCTACTCATCTCTGGCCGTCGACGTCTACGCGGTTAACGTTCTGAGGCGGCCCTCGACAGCCTTGGTGAGCAGATCCAAGCCTTCACTATTCGGCAGATACGACACGTATCGCAGATGCCGCAGGTCAAACGGAATATCATCGGCTGCGCGCGTAATCAAAATGACGTCCTTCCCCAGCGAATGGGCTATGCCAATCTCGTAGAACACATTCGGGTTTCTCCCCGAACAGTCGCAGATCACCACCTTCGCCTTCGCAATCAGATCCACGATGTCCTGAATGACGTGGTGATGAATCCAAATATCGTCCGCCCGAACGCATCGGAGGTTTAAGCCTTTTGCAGCGACCCGAAGCGCATTCAGCACAGGATCAAACTCCCTACCGAATGGCATCATTACTGAGACGAGATCCTCCTCCTGATCCTGGATGCCGGCAGTCGAGAACACGGTTGCTCCCCCTGGCTTCGCAACTGCTGCGTTGTCTTGCTGGATTAGCAGGAGCACACGGAACAGATCGGCGTCGCATACCCGCCAATGCGTGTGGGTAAGCATGGTCTTGGTAATACCGAGCTGGCCGGCAAAGTCTTCGAGAGCGCTATTCGCAACCCCAGGTATGGTGGTATCGACCAGGTATCGAATGGTTGTATCGCGGGCGTTCTGGGTAAGCCCGTTGATATACGCTACACGCGCTTTCTGCGACCCGGTACCGGTGGTTTCGCTCACCAATAGGGCCGGTACCATGCTCACCTTGGCAGTGTCGAGCTTTCCAGCGGTCAGCATTTCACTTCCGGGACGCTCGTCCGCTTTGATGTAAATCCGACCCGTCGGGATCGTGTCAGCGCCTTCTTTCCAGCCGTTGTAGGACACCAGCAAGTGGAACATTGTGAGTTCAGAACGTGATGTGAATAATCGTCTTCACAGAGAGGCGCGCGTTCCGGCGAGTTGCGCTTCTGGAATGGGCACAAACCCCACTTCGACCTTCGCACGCTCTCGCGCCAGCGCAAGCCGCTCGGCGAACTCCGTCTTACGGTGGCAGGTCATGACGAGCTCGTCCATGGCCCGTGTCATCGCGACGTAGAGGAGGCGCGCCTGGTCCTTGGCATCTTCGCGCTCGTGGGGCATGAAGCCGATACCGGGGATGGCGACGAGCGGGAACTCGAGGCCCTTGGCTGCGTGCATGGTCATGACCTTGACCGAGTCCTCGCCTGGCCGGTAGTTGCGGCTTCGCTTGCTCTCGTTCAGCCACTCGACCGGGATGCCTGCTGCCCGCAGGCTGCGGGTGACTTCCTCGCCCATGAAGCCTGCGCGGTAGACGACGCCCATGTCGCGCCAGGCGCGGCCGCGGGCGTGCGATTCCTTCAAGCGGTTCGCGATGTAGTTCGCTTCGCTCTTGAGGTTCGAGAGGTGGACGAACTCGGGGACAGGGCCGTGGCGGCCGGCGCTCGTGGGGGCGACGAGCGGAATGCCGTCCTCGCCCGCTTCCTCGGGGGTGAGCACCTCGCGGGCGAACTCGTAGGCGACCGCGAGCACCTCGTTCGTGTTGCGGTAGTTGAGCTTGAGGATCGTGGTGCGGCCCTGCGCCTGGATGCCGACGCTCGCGAGGCTGAACTTGCGGCGCTGCTGTCGGCCGTAGATCGACTGGGCGTCGTCGTAGAGCAGCAGAAAGGCATTCGTGTCCGGATCGACCATCTGCACGACGAGCTGCAGCCACTCGGGCTGGAAGTCGTGCCCTTCGTCGATCAGCACCGCGCCGTACTGGGCGCGGGGGATCTGGCCGCGCTCGACCGCGTCGATCACGCGCGCGACGAGCGCTTCGACGAAGGCTTCCGCCCCGCCCTTTTCCGCGGGCGGCGGCAGCGCGACGTGGTAGAGCTTGAGCTGGTCCATGCACCAGCCGTGGAAGTGGCGCACGGTCACTTGCTGGTCGAGGCCCTTGGCCTGGATCACGTGGCGGAGCTTGGCGGCGAGCGCGACGTTGTAGCAGAGGACGAGGATCGGCTTCTGTGTGAGGTGCGCGAGCTGCTCGGCGCGGTAGCCGAGGATGAGCGTCTTGCCCGAGCCCGCGACGCCATGGATGACGCGGTGCCCTTCGCCGAGGCTGCGGGCGAGCTGCTCCTGTTGGAGGTCCATCACGCGCACGAGATCGGGGGCGAGGTCGGAGACGGTCGCTTCGCTGGCGGGCGGCTCGCCTTCGAGGGTGAGCGCGCCTTGCTGGATGCGGATCTCCGGGAAGAGGTGCCAGCGGATGCGCTCGACCTGCGGCAGTGTGAGCAGGCGCTGGAACGGCGCGGAGTGCATGCGCCAGAGCTTTTGCTGGAAGGCGGCGGGATCGACCGATTCGGCCATCTCGTCCTGGCAGATCACGCGCTCGGGGTCGAGGACGTCGTCGAGGTCGGTCGCCTCGAACTGCTTGCACGTGATGTTCGTGAGCACCACGCCGTAGCCGTAGGGGACGGCGAGCTTGCCCTGGTGCGGGCCGTCGGCGACCTGGAGCGCGGGGTCGCGCTCGAGGAGCGCCTTGACGGCAAAGGCGTACTGGCGCGCCTGCTCGAGCGGGTTGGCGGCGTGCGTGAGGCCGCGGTCGGTCGCGAGCTCGAAGGCGGCGCGGTCGGCCTTGCGGATGGTGTCGAGGCGCCAGTCCTTCACTTCCAGCACGAGGAGGCCGCGGCCCGGGTGCAGCACGACGAAGTCGGGGTGCAGGTGCTTGGGGCCGACCGGCACGTCGTACCAGCAGAGGTAGTCGTCCTCGAGCTTCGCCTCGAGGCGCTGGGCGAGGCGGCGCTCGCCGGGGGTCATCCGGCGCGCGCAGCTACCGAGCGATGGGATCAGCGTCGCCATGCATGGTGGCCCTCTCGTTTTGGGTCTGGGCCGTTGCGGTGGCGGGATTATGCAGGAGGCGGCGTTGCCGCGGGGCGGGAAATCGGGCGGGGGTGTGGCAAGCTGCACGGTGGGCGGGCTTCGCGCGCGGGTGGCTGCTCTTGAACTGCACAGGCGGGTCTCGGCCCCCGAATCGGCTCACGGGCTGAGCCTGCACCGCCCGCAGACTCGGACGCTGCAGCCCACGCACGTGGGCGAACGCCAGGCATCGCCTCCTCCGAGCAGAATCACCTTGTCGCTATAGTACCGTTTACGTTACCATTTGCATGCTCGAGCATCGGCTCGATTTTGGGCCGGGTTATCGGATCTACCTCGGGCGCGACGGCGCGATCCTCGTCATCTTGCTCGGGGGCGGAACGAAGAAGCGCCAGCAACACGATATCGAAAGGGCAAGGGCCCGATGGTCGGACTACAAGCGTCGCAGACGGAGCAACTGAGGATCGCCGCATGGCGCTGACGCGCAGTTTCAAGGAAACGGTGCGGGCTCGTGCGGAGCGGGATCCTGCGTTCCGCGAAGCGCTGCTGCGCGAGGCGGTCGAGACGATGCTCGCCGGCGACGTCGAGACGGGCAAGGCCGTGCTGCGTGACTACATCAAAGCCACGATCGGTTTCATGGCGCTCGGCGAGGCGACCGGCACCTCCCCCAAGAGCCTGATGCGGATGTTCGGGCCCAAGGGAAACCCGCAAGCGCAGAATCTATTCGCCGTTCTCAGCCACCTGCAGAAGAGGGCCAATCTCAGGCTTCAGGTTCGTGCGGCACGTCGCCGGCGCGAGCACGCGACGGCGCGTGGGTGAGGCGCGGCGGCGAAACGGAATAGATCGTCCCCCTGGGAGCTCGGCGAGAAGGTCTGCTCCGTGTGACACGCGGACACGCGCTGCTATCTTCCAGGCCATGGAGTAGCCGCGGCACGCCGTGCAGAAAGATGGGATCGACCTCCCCGGGGGCGCGTGCAATTGCTCGCCTATTCCCGGTTCGGGTATCCGGCGCGCGCTAGTGAAGTTTCGGCAACTTTTGACCTAGGACAGAGGCGACGGCTTGAGCACCCAATAGACCGTCTCTTGGGAGGCTAGCTACCGCATGTGCGTCCGCTTCCGTCTCTGACACGACCCTAGAAGGGTCATCGTCGGCATACACGACTCTCAGCAGTCTTCCGGATACAAGCTGCTCGCGAACAAATGCCGGGTTCGGCCATGCCTCTTTGCGCCATTCAGGCAAACGTCCGACTATTGACCAGGTACCATCTATGAGGCCGAGATCTCCGAAACGGCACACGTGGACGGCGTCGTTTGCGGTTGCCGAAGCTACCTGGTCGATACTTGGAATCGAGGCTCGCCGGGAGCCGAAGAAGTAGCCCAAGAGAACGCCCTTGCCGGCTTGCCGACTCGCGCGAGCGATTATCCCGATTGCGTAACCGCCGTCCGGCAGCGGAAGCGCGAGTATGTCTCCCTCTCCGTAGCCGCGTGCCCTTTTCGTTTTTGTCGTCATCTGATATTGGCAGAGAGGCGGCGTTTACGTTCTATCGTTCAGACCTCCTTTCCCAACTGGCGTCGGACGAGGCGGCTCGGTCAGCTAGCAGACGTCAACTATCCGGACTGGGGCACGCAGTTGGTTCGCGGGACGCTTCGTCTCCATCAGTCTCACCCAGGTGGCGCTTCCAGTACAGCCCAAGTCGTCTATTGTCGCAAGGTCGCGCGAAGTGGCGAGCATCGATCCTGGCGGACATCAACCTGGTGCGGGCTGCGCAGTCGTCAGCAATGGCGTACTTACGGACAGCGCCTCATCCGCGCGCACAACCGCGAACCGAGGGACATCACTCTTAGCAAAGATAAGCCTGACGCGTTGCCCGTCATCGACACCAAGGCCAAGGAATTCGCAGCGCAAGAGGAAGCGACCCGGCGGGAGGGTCACCGCGGTCGAATCTGAAATACTTCCCACTTCGACTGCACCATTCGCCGGGACTTCAAATGGCACTTCTATTGCGCGCACGGCGTCCTTACTCGCGGAGCCGGTATGTTCAACGACTTCGATCTCAACCGAGTGAGGTCCCGCCTCGGCTAGCGTTCGGAAGGACACGGTTCCCGGTCGCCATGAGAAACCCTGTGCGACATGCTGGTCGGTCCAGTCATTGAAAGGTTGGTCGAGCGCGCTCGGAAAGACCGCAAGCTGACTATAGGAAACGTCGACCGCGACCGCCGATGGCATGGTCATTCCACGGCCCTGACTGGTACTTGCGCCAGCTGCGGGCTCTCGGCACTCGCCCGCATCGCAGAATCAACGTGAACCGCCCCGGGATTCCCGGAGACTCCATTTCTTGAGAGGATGGAGTCTATGAGTACATCAAAGCGGTATTCCCTGGAAGTGCGTGACCGTGCGGTCCGGTTGGTCTTTGAGCATGAGGCCGAATACGACTCGCAGTGGGCGGCGATTAGTTCGATCGCGCAGAAGATGGGCTGCACGGCCGAGACACTGCGTAAATGGGTGCGCCAGGCAGAGCGCGACCAAGGTCGGCGCGCAGGGTTGACCAGCACGGAGCGTGATCGGCTCAAGGAGCTCGAGCGCGAGAACCGGGAGCTTAAGCGGGCGAACGAGATTCTGCGCAAGGCCTCAGCGTTTTTCGCCCAGGCGGAGCTCGACCGCCGACAGAAGTGATGGTGGCCTTCATCGACGCCAACCGGGACCTGTACGGGGTCGAGTCGATCTGCAAGCAGTTGCCGATCGCCCCGTCGCTCTACTACGAGATGAAGGCGCGCGAGCGAGAGCCAGCGCGAATCCCGCCTCGGCTGCAGCGTGACCGGCAGTTGTCGCTGGAGATCCGGCGCGTCTTCGACGCGAACTTCGAGGCCTACGGCGCGCGCAAGGTCTGGCGTCAGCTCCGGCGCGAGGACATCGTGGCTGCGCGCTGCACGGTCGAGCGACTGATGCGCTCGCTCGGACTGCAGGGGGTGGTGCGTGGTCGTAAGTGCCGCACGACCATTGCGGACGACGGCAGCGCACTGCCGCTCGACCGGGTCAATCGGCAGTTTCAGGCAGAGCGTCCGAATCAGCTCTGGGTCGCCGATTTCACGTACGTCGCGACCTGGGCGGGCTTCGTCTACGTGGCCTTCGTGATCGATGTCTTCGCGCGACGCATCATCGGTTGGCGCGTAGCGCGTTCCATGCACGCCGAGCTCGTCCTGGACGCGCTGGAGCAGGCCATTTGGGCACGCTCGGGCGCCAAGGGTGTGGTCCATCACAGCGATCACGGTAGCCAGTATCTGTCGATCCGTTACTCTGAGCGCCTCGCCCAGATCGGCGCACAGCCGTCCGTCGGAAGCGTGGGTGACTCCTACGACAACGCTCTGGCCGAGACGATCATCGGGCTCTTCAAGGCCGAGGTCATTCATCGCCGCGGACCGTGGCGCGGCCTCGATCAAGTCGAGTACGCGACGCTGGAATGGATCGACTGGTTCAACAACCGCCGGCTGCTGGAGCCGATCGGAAACATGCCACCGGCCGAGTACGAGGCCAAGTATCATCAATCAGCGAGTCAGCTGCCGATGGCAGCCTGACTCAAACCCGGAGATCTCCGGGAAAGCCGGGGCGGTTCAACGCGCTGCGCTTGAGAATCATTCTGGAGTCGTTGGGCGCTCTGGATCTCTTGTATCACGCCCCGTCACGCGCGGAAGAGCTGAGTTGCGACGATCGAGTCGTCTCCCAAACTCAGCTAATGGAACACTGCTCTGCCGACCTTCCGCGGCTTGCCGATGCAATCGCACTGCTTCTCCGGCGCTTGCGCCGTTACACGTTCAGGAGGCTCTCATCGAACCAAACGTCTTCATACTCACCTGCTATCAGAAAACGCCACCCTGGCGGGAGCCCCAGATACTTCTTCACCTGGGGACACCACTCATCTAGGTGCTCAATATGAAGTGGAACAAAGAAGTCGGGGGAAGCAGACAACTCTTCTCCCGCCCAGATGAACCATCCAGTCGTGTCCCCTTTTGGAGGATGGCGCAACCCATTAATAGGCAATAGCCCAGTTCGGACGTTCTCCGCTATGCCGATCTTCTGATTCAACGGGGCGGGATAATAATCCGCGCCAAAGCGAAGGCACGTTCGACGCTGATCTTCCTCCACGGCTCTACTCATCACAGTCCAAGTTCTCTTCTCTTTTCGCGGGAATATCGGGCCATGTCAGCTCCCTCGCGCGCCGAACATGTCGGGCACTCAGGTTGCACAGAATCAAGTCTTCGCATGCGCTCCGTGTTGATAGACCCTGTCTCATAATATTCTTTGACAAGCGGTTCTCTGTGTCCCGCCACTTGGTGTGAGGTCTCAGCCCCGCATTTTACGCACGGCTTGCCTTGTACCGATGCTCGTTGGGCCGACGTTGTCGCGCCCGAGGGCCGTTTGTACGGAGCGGTGACCTCGATGTTCGTACCAACTCTCTGAGGAACGCAATTTCTCGCGACGGTCGCACGGGCAAGCGCCGGCGCGAGGCTTGCCGCAGGACTGAGAAGGCCGAGCAGCGCACCCGCAGTGGCATCGTCGATGACTTGGTGGCCGTCGATTTGACCCGTAAGCGCATATTGCACGGCCGCGCTTGTGAGTCCTCCCGCAAGCGCGCCAACTGCAAGTCGGGTTCCAACAAGTCCTACGTAGGCTCCCGCCTGCAACCCGTAATGGTCCCGGAGTAGGAGCGGCTTGGATTCGGCGTACGTGTAAGTGTCGAGACCGCCGTCGAGCCCAATCGGATCACTCTGTACATACCTTCCAACCGCCGGATCGTAGTCCCGGAAGTAGTTCTGATGTAGCCCCGTCTCGGCATCGAAGTACTGCCCCGGGAACCGGAGGTTGAGGGTGACGTTGGTCCCGTCTCCGTCCGGGTCCTCGTCGGGCGCGTAGCGCCCGAAGGGATCGGAGTCCCACTTCCAGACCACGCGGTTCTGCCCGTCGGTGAGCCGGCGCGGGGTGTCGAGGTGGTCCGGGTGGATATAGTAGACCTTGGCTTCGGTCGGGGTCGTCGCGCTGCCCGCCGCGTCGTCGCAGACGACGTTGCCCGCGGTGACGTGGAAGTCGAGCTTGTTGCCGCGCGGCGGGTAGCCGCCCCTGAAGATGAAGGTCACCGTGCCGTCGACCGTGTAGCCGTCGCGCAGCGACTCGCCGGCGAAGATGCGCGCGTTGCGCGAGAAGGTGTTGTCGCCTGCGGTCTGCAGGGTCTCGCCGACGGGCTCGCCGTCGATGTCGGTGAGCTCGACCCGGATGAGGTTGCCCGCGCCGATGTCCTCGGCCGAGCGCACGACGAAGCGCAGCGCGTTGCCGACGTCCATGCCGCCCGACCAGCGCAGCGTGAAGAGCTCGGCCGCGCCGTCGCGCACCGTGACCTGTGCGTTGCCCGCCCCGTCGTAGGCGAGCCGGAAGGCGTAGGGCTTGCCCGAGACCCAGTCGAGGTCCTCGCGCGCCGAGCCCTCGAAGTCGCGCGTATTCTCGCCGAGCCCCCATTCCCAGCCGCGCTCGCCCGGGCGGCCGCTGTGCACTTCCATGCGCTCGCGCCGCTCGAAGGGCGTGAAGCCCCCGGGCGGACGAAGCCGCGGTGCCGCGGGACAGCTGCTCGCCGGCGCGGCGGCGGCGATCATCGCTACCGGCGTGTCGCCGAGCCAGATGTACTCGCGCTCGATGCGCCCCGCGCCGTCGCTCTCGGCGATGAGCCTGCCGCCGGCGTCATAGTGGTAGTGGGTGTTGCGCGCGCTAGCGAGCTTCGCCACGCGCTGTCCCAGGGCGTTCAGGCGATACTCGGTGACCGTCGCGCCGACCGCGGCGCGCACCATGCGCCCTCGCGCGTCGTAGGCGAAGCTCGGTCCCGCCGAGGAGGACACGAGGCTTCCCGCAGCGTCGTAGCCGAAGGTGGACGGGCTCGGCCCGGCCACCGCAAGCAGGCGGTTGGAGGCCGGATCTACGGTGTAGGCGTAGCTCGTGCCGCCGAGCGTGAGCGAAGTGCGGTTGCCGGTGGCGTCGTAGGCGTAACCCTGGCTCGTGGTGCCCTGAACCCAGCTCGCGAGGCGGTCGAGGGCGTCGTAGCCGTAGACGGCGTCGTTTGCCGGGTTCCCCGGGTCGGCGATGCCGATGATGCGCGAGGCCGCGTCGAAGGTCAGCGTGCGCGAATCCGCGCCGAGCGTGTACGCAGCGATGCGCCCATCGGCGTCGATGGTGCGCACGTGGCTCGCGAGACTGCCGTAGGTAAAGCGCTGCAGGCCGCCGAACGGGAAGTAGCCGGCGTCCTGCGCCAGCACCTGGCTTCCGCCCTCACCCGAGGTCTCGATGCGGGCGATCCGCCCGAGCGCATCGCGCCCGTAGGTGATCACCCGGCCCGAGGGGTAGGTCACCGCGGCGAGCCGTCCGGCCGGGTCGTAGCCGTAGGCGGTAACGTAGGCGATTCCCGCGATCGTGCGGGTCTCCTGGGTGAGCCGGCCGTGCGCATCGTAGGCAAAGGCGGTCGTGCCCGAGCTGTCCGTGATGCTCGTGAGCCGGCCGGCGCTGTTCGCGCCCGCGTCGTAGCCGAAGGTCTCCACCTGGCCGTCGGAGTAGGCGATGCGGGTCACGCGGCCGAGCGCGTCGTACGTGTAAGTCGCGCTCGTTCCGTTGGCGTTCGTGCGCGTGAGCACGTTGCCGGAGGCGTCGAAGGTGCGCGCGGTCGCGCCCGCGTCCGGGCCTTGCTCGGCGGTGAGATCGCCGAGCGCGCTTCGCTCATAGCCGGTCGCGAGGCCGCGCGGGTCGGTCACCGCGCGCAGCTGATCGAGCGCGTCATAGCCCAGGCGCGTCGCCCCGCCCGCCGGATCGATCATGGCGACGAGCCGGCCGAGCGCGTCGTAGCTCCGCCGGTGCTCGCGCCCGAGGGGATCGGTGATCGAGGTGAGGTTCGCCTCGCCGTCGTAGTCGTAGATGGTCGTGTGGCCGAATGCGCTCGTCGATTGCGCGAGGCGGTTGAGCGTGTTGTAGAGGTGCGCGCGCGTCTGCGCGAGCGTGCCCGAGGCGTCGAAGGCCTCCTCCCGGAGGCGGTTCCCCATCGCGTCGAGCGTGTACTCGATGCGGTTGCCCAGGTTGTCGGCGACGCGCACGAGCCGCTGCGCGTCGTCGTAGGCGTAGTCGAGGTAGCTCCCGTCGGGCAGCGTCACGCGCGCGAGCTGCCCGGCGGCGTCGTAGGCGTAGGTGGTGGTCTCCGTGCCCGTTTGGCGGGTGACGAGCCGCCGGCGCGCATCGTAGACGAGCGTGGTGGCAAGGCCGTTGGGGTCGACGATCCGGGTCGGCTGGCCGTGGGCGTCATAGGCCGCGATCTCGGTCACGTGCCCGGCGGCGTTGGTGATGCGCCGGAGATTGCCGCGCCTGCCGCGGTCGGGATCGTCGTCGGCGTAGTAGTCGTAGGTCGTGACGTCCGCGACGTCGGTGCGCGGGCCGTCGGCCGCGAGCACCCGGCCGAGGGCGTCATAGGCGTAGGTCCAGGTGCGGGCCGCGCCGCTGCCAGTGTCGCGCACCGCGTAAGTGATCGGGTTCCCCGCGGCGTCGTAGGCGAGCGTGGTCTCGCGCCCGGGCGCGGCGATGCGCGTGGGCAGGCGAAAACTCGGGTGCCACTCGGTGGCGATGATGCGTGCCTCGCCGGTGCCCACGGCCTCGGTGCGCGCGGTCTCGAGATCGGTGCGGCCGTGGGGATCCTCGCGCACGAACGTGGTCCGGTGGCCGTTCCAGTCGGTGAGCGCGGCGATCTGGCCGGTGGCCGGATCGAGCGTCTGCACGGCCGGACCGTAATCGGGCGCCGGCGTGCCGGAAACCTCGGTCGTCTTCGGCACGCCGAAGAGCGTGGCGAAGCTCCGGGCGCGCGAGGCGCCGAGCGCATCGGTGACGGTCGCGGCGCCCTCGGCGTAGCTCAGCTCGACGCGCTCCGCGCCGCCGGCGTGCTCGGTCAGGACGGCGCGGCCCTCGCCGTCGTAAGCGTAGGTGGCTAGGCGCACGCCGCGCTCGTCGGTGATACCGGTGAGCGCCGAGGCGAACGAGAAGCCGCTTCCCGGCACGGGCGGGCCGGTGAGCCCGTAGTGGTACTGGCGCGTGCGCCCGTCCGGGTAGGTCACGCCGACGAGGTTCCCGGTGTCCGCGTGATAGGCGTACTGGTAGACCCCGCCCGCCGGATCAACCATGGTCGCTACGCGGCCGAGCGCATCGTAGATGAAGGCAAGCGCGCGCCCGCCCGGGTCGATCACGCGCGCAAGCAGCGCGCCGTAGTTCGGGTGCGCGGCGTACTCGAGCGTGAGTGCCGCGCCCGCCCGGTTCGCGATCGAGGCAAGCCGCCCCTCGGCATCGTAGGTTTCGACGTAGTCGGTTTCGGCGACGCGGTAGCGCCAGCCGGTCGGCGCGCCGGCGGTGTCGAACAGGCGCTCGAGCCGGTCGGCGACGTCGGGCTCGGGCACCCAGTCCACGCCGCTGCGCGCGAAGCGGTGCATCACCCCGTCGGGCCGGTAGGCGAGCGCCTGGTCGAGCGCGTCGTCGAGGACCACGCGCGCGTCGAAGCTGTGCCGCCAGCGCCGGCCGATGGTCGTGTCCGGAACGAGGCCCAGACTGTTGTAGCGGCGCGCGAAGACGAGCGGCAGGATGCCGGCGCCCACGTAGTCGACCTCCTCCTGCACCTTGTTGCCGTTGCCCGGGTTGATCGGGTTGCCGGGGAAGCACATGGTGTCCCGCTCGCGGCCGGCGGCCTTCGTCTCGGAGACCGCGCGCGCACTCACCGCCACGCCCACGATCGGATAGCCGTACGCCGGCCAGATGGACGGATCGGCGCATGCGATGGTCGGGTCGGCCTTCCTGTACACGGGCGAGGCCCGGATGGTGCAGGTGGGTTGGGTGCTGAGCACCTGCACACTGCCGGGACACACCGCGTCCGCGCCATAGGTCGCGGAGTAGTGGCTGTACACGCGAATGTTGTCGCGCTCGATGTCGGCGGCATAGGTGCTGCAGGCGGCGCCGCGCGTGCTGCTCATGTACGGATACAACGGCGTCATGTCGCCGTAGCCCTGGACGTTGGCGATCCAGAGCGTCGCTTGCGCGCAGGCGGCGTTCGCGGCGAGAACCGCGAGGCACGCGAGCGACGCGCAAGCGGCGTGACGCGCGAATGCACGCGCCTGGAATGATGAGACGGTTGCCCTCTGCCGGCACCGCCGCAGCGGTGCGGAGCCGATGCCTCGGCGTGCGCGCGCGACCATCATCCCCTCCCTGCCGCAACAGGGCGCCGCCGGCTGCATCGCGCACGGCGTGCGCCACCGATCGGCCGCGAGCGCATGCCCGGGCCATCAACGTCTGAGTACGGTTAACGCCTTGCGAGGTGTTGTGGTCGTTATCGCGGCGTCGGCAACACGCTAGCGCTGCGCCGTGCTTTTCGCAAGCGGTCGGGGGTAGGCCGAACGGCCGATGCGCGTGCGCGGGCGCGCGCTGTGACAAGGTTGTAACAGTTGGCGCGGAGCGAATGTGTGGACGAAGGCGTCTCGGCTCGAAGCGCACGCTGGTCGAAGGCTGAAGCGCACGCGATACGCCTGCGACGGCGCGCTCGGTCCGCCTCGCAGGTCCCGCGGCGCGAGGCAGGGCTCCTCCGGCCGGCGGGTCAGCGGACCGCCTTCAGGCCGAAGTGCCGCTCGAAGGGCTCGAAATCCCGGTCACTGTGGAGAAGCGGGATCCGGTGGCGAATGCAGAATCCGGCGATGAGCGCATCGACTCCGCCACGCACGGTGACGCCCCGCGCTCGTAGCTGCCGGTATAGACCGGCCGCGCCGATCGCGGCATCGTAGCCGCCCAGGGTGACACAGGGCAGACCATCGAACACCCGCCGCGCGGCGTCGAAATCTCGCTGAACCGGGAAGCCTTGGAGTACCTCCGCCACGATGAGATCGCCGGCGACGACGGTTTCGCCGCCCACGAGGAGGCGCCGCAACGCCTTGACCGGCGCCGCGTCGGCGCCGCCACGGAAGAACTCGATCCAGACGCTGGAGTCGACGAGGATCACCGCTCGCGACGCATCGCGTCGAGGTCACCCTTCCAGCGAAGCTTCCCCTGGAGCGACATGATGTACTCGTAGTGCTTCTGGCGCGCGAGCAGCCGCAGACCGGCCTCGATCGCTTCGCGCTTGGTCCTGAAACCGCCCGCTTCCATGGCCTCCTTCACGAGCGCATCGTCGAGCACGACATTCGTGCGGGTGCTTCGAGCGCTGCGGTTCTTCGCCATCTCGACCTCCGATGTGTATGTCCGCGACATTCTTACACATCGGGCGCCAAGCGGAAAGACCCGCCTCTTGCGTCCGCGGACACCTGCACACAAGACCGACTTCGGAATCGAGGCCGCGCGGTCGGACGGCGGTTCGCCGAGCCCCCGAGTGGGCTGCCGCCGTATGAGCCGCGACCTCTGCCGCCACTTCCCTGCCGCGCTGTCGCGCCGCAGGTTCGCGACGGCGCAGGCGTGAAGGGGCGCACAGGTCCGTTCCCCGGAGACGCGCATCGCGCTCCCGGCGCGGGCGCGGCGGGCACAGACACTCAGAGGTGGCGCACCGCGCGCCGCGCCATGTAGAGCGCGGCGCGCTCGGGGGCGAGCGCGCGCAGGCGCTCGCGCTGCGCGCCGAGGCGCCGCGAGGCGCCGCCCTTCTCCAGCTCGGCGCGCTCGCCGAGCAGCCGCGCCGCGGCGGCCGGTGCGACGGCGCGAGCCGGCCTTGCGCGAAGATCAGGGCGAAGAGCACCGCGTTGGTGGCGAGCACCACGCGCGGTGCGCGGCTCACTTCTTCCTGCTCCCGGGCGACGGCCGCCTCGCCCACGCGACCGCGTCGGCAACGTCCCGTTCGGTCAGCTCGAGCTCGGCGAGCTTGGCGCGCACCGCGTCGGCTCGCTGGATGCGCACCGGCGTGAGGATGATCCGCCCGTCGCGCGCCTCGACCTCGAAATACTCCGCCGCGCCCACGGCGTCGGTGATGCGCTTCGGCAGCGTGAGCTGGTTCTTTGCAGTGACTTTGCAGGCACTGGCGAGCTCCCCCGGTCTACTCAAGGAAGTAAGGGTCCCTTACATTACCACCTGATCGAGCCGGCGACAGTCCCCAAGGACCGCCTCTCCTCCGCTCCGGTCAATCGATCGAGCACCGCAAGGAGCTCGTCGACGCGGTCGGCGGGGACGCCGAATTCCGGGCGGCGCAGCACCTCTTCGTATTCCTGCCGGATCGCCTCGTCGAAGGCGGGCTCGAGGCCGCCCGCAAGCACGGCCTCGACGATCCACCCGGGCGGTCCCGCGGCCGATGGCAGTCGGGCCACCAGGGCGAGCGGCAGTGAGCGCACGGGTAACCTCGCCTGCCTGCTCGGCGCGCTCAGTGCTCCACCGGCCGGGCAAGCAACTCCGCGACGGCGACGATGCCGGCGCTTCACCTCGATCGCGGCGAGCTGCTCCATGGCGCGCACGAGGCAGCTCACCTCGCGTCTGCCCGCGCGACCGCAGAGGAGCTCGCATGCGCCGGATCCGCCGCGAGCATGCAGGCACGAGCGCTCTGCGCCGCTGCTGCGCGCGTGTTGCACGCGCCAGATCAGAGCTCGGGCATGCGCACCCGCACCGTGTAGCGCAGCGCCTCGTCGAGGTCGACGACGCGCACGACGAGCACGCCGCCCTCGCGCTCGGGCAGCTTCGGAAAGTAGACGACGCCGCTTCGCTGCGCGCCGCCGGCGGCGATGCCGTCGGCGAGCGTCTCGGCCGACACCGCGTCGCTCCAGGCGGCGAACTCGTGCCGGTGGCGCTCGAGCTCCGCGGCGCTCACCAGCGCGGCGAAGAGCGCGGGCAGCGCCGCGACGCCGACGCCGGGCGCGACCACCATCCCGAATGGGAGCCGGGTGATCAGCGCCGCCGCGACCTGCGGCGGCAGCGGCTCCAGGGGCACCTCCGACCCCGCGTGCCACTCGATGTCGGCAGGGTCGAGCGCGAGTCGGTGCGTCGAGGCGTTCTCCAGGGTGAGCCGCACGGCGACGAGGTTCGGCTCAGCGGCGGCGGCCTCTTCGGAGAGGTCCTTCGGCGGCTTCGGGATCGGCGCGCGCTCCGCGCGGAGCGCGAAAGCGCCGGCGTAGCTCGCCAGCGCGCCCCGCTGCTCCGGGCCGAGGGCGCTCGTCGTCTGCCGCTCAGGCGCGACGTCGGTGCCCGCCACTGGTTCGCCCCTGCGCCACCGGATGAGCTCGGGCACGCGCTCGAAGCTTCGCGCGAAGCTCGCGGTGGCGGCCTCGATCGCGCGCCGTGGCGCCTCGATGTTGATCGCGGCCTCGCCCCGGGGCGGCGGCGGCGAGTCCTTCGTGCGCGCCCGCAGCTCGGCGTCGAGGTCGAACTGCCCGAAACCGCGCACGGTCCAGCGCGCGATCGCCGCGCCGTCGGCGCCGGTCAGCGCGAAGCGGTACTGGACCTCGGCGTAGTACGGCCCGTGCATGCGCCGCGACGCGTTGAGGTAGTCGAACGCGGAGATGGTGGGCTCGAGCAACGCTACGGCGCCGTCCGCGCGGGCGAGCGCGGCAAGCTCCTCGCGCGAGCCCACCTCGCGCGGCGCGGCGAAGAGCCGCGCGTAGGTCTCTCTGAGCACCCTGTCGCTCGCCTCGCCGAGCTTGAGGGGGAGGACGTAGCCCTGGGCGTAGGGCTCGATCGGCTGCTCGCGCTCGCGGAACGACTGCGGGTGGAAGAAGGCGATCGGGCGCGCGATCGGCGCGGCCGCGGGCGGCGCCGCCGAGCGCACCTCGAGGGACACCGGCTCGTGCGCGCAGCCCCCGAGCGCCAGGGTCAGCGCCGCGGCGGCCCCGAGACGGGCGGCGGCGCGGCGCATGGCGATCTTCATCACTTGTCTCCCTTGGAGCAGACTCGATCGGTCTCAGGCTAGCAGGCGGATGGGCGCGCCTCTTGATCTTCCGCAAGCGCGATCGCACCTGACGTAGAGGCACGCCTTGGCCGGCCTCGGCAGGGTCTAGAATGCGGCGGGAATGGGCACGCCGGCGACCAGGCAGGAGCGAACAACGCGCGCACGGAAGTCGCAGGCGTCCGAGGCGCAGATCGCCTCCGCGCTGCGCCAGGCGGCCGAGCTCCTGCACGCGCAGGGGGCGAATCCGTTCCGCGTCGGCGCGTATCGCAAGGCCGCCGACACCGTCGAGGGGCTCGCGGGCGAGCTCGTCGCGCTGTACGAGGCGAAGGGCGCGGCGGGGCTAGACGCGCTGCCGGGCATCGGGCCGGGCATCGCCGCGGCGATCCGCGAGATGCTGGAGACCGGCCGCTGGTCGCAGCTCGAGCGGCTGCGCGGCAGCGTCGATCCGGAGATGCTCTTTCGCACGATTCCGGGTGTGGGGACAGAGCTCGCGCGGCGCATCCACGATGCGCTGCACGTCGACACGCTGGAGGAGCTCGAGACCGCCGCGCACGACGGGCGCCTGGACGGCGTGGAGGGCGTCGGCAAGCGCCGCGCGGCTTCGATCCGCGCAAGCCTCGCGGAGATGCTCGACCGGCGGCGCCTCGCGCGCCGTTCAGCGCCGCAAGAGGCCGCCGCCGAGCCCTCGGTGGCGGTGCTGCTCGCGATCGACGCCGAGTACCGCGAGAAGGCCGAAGCCGACGCGCTCCCCAGGATCGCGCCCAAGCGCTTCAACCCGAAGGGCGAAGCGTGGCTGCCGATCCTGCACGCGACGCGCGGCGAGTGGCATTTCACGGCGCTCTTCTCGAACACCGCGCGCGCGCACGAGCTCGGCAGGACGCGCGACTGGGTGGTGATCTACTTCTACGACAGCGACCACGTCGAGCGCCAGCGCACGGTCGTCACCGAGACGCGCGGAGCGTTCGCGGGCAGGCGGGTCGTGCGGGGGCGCGAAGAAGAGTGCGCGCAGCACGATCTATAGGCGCCGATTGATCGGCGTCAGCGCACCCAGTCGGCCACGGGCCGCGCGAGGAACTCGGCGACCTCGATCCCGCCCCCACCGACGAGCAGCTTGCGTCTCGGCTTGAAGACCGCCGCGAACTCCTCGATTCCGGGATGGGCCTCCCGTACGCGACCGGTCTTGACCTCGATCGCCGTGAGGAGCTTGCCCGCCCGCACCACGAAGTCGACTTCGCGATTGCGCTCGCGCCAGTAGTAGAGCTCGCAAGTGCCGGCGGCAGCCGCGTTCGCGAGATGGGCGCCGACCGCCGATTCCACCAGGCGGCCCCAGAGCGCCGGGTCGGCGCGCGCTTCCTCGAGCGTGAGCCCCGAAGGGGCGGTCATCAACGCGGTGTTGAGCACCTGGAGCTTCGGGCTCGACCCGCGCTGCCGCGCCGAGGCGCCGGCGTACTTCTGCAGCCCGGTGAGCATGCCTGCGCCCGAGAGCAGCTCGAGGTAATGCGCGAGCGTCGTCGCGTTCCCGGCGTCCTGGAGCTGGCCGAGCATCTTGGTGTACGAGAGCACCTGTCCGGAGTAGCGGCAGCCGAGCTCGAAAAGCCGGCGCAGCAGCGCAGGCTTGTCTACCCGCGTGAGGAGCAGGACGTCCCGCGAAATCGTCGTCTCGATCAGCGAGTCGATCACGTAGCGCGCCCAGCGCGCGGGGTCGGCCACGAGCGGCGCGGCGCCGGGATAGCCGCCATAGAAGACATAGCGGTCGGGGTCCCAATCGAAACCGTCGCGCATTTCCGCGAACGACCAGTGGGGCAAATGCAGGACTTCGAAGCGCCCAGCGAGGCTCTCGGTCAGGCCGCGCTGAACGAGCAGCGGCGCGGATCCCAGGAGGACCACCTTGAGCGGCGTACGCGCGGCGGTGTCCTCGTCCCAGAGCCGCTTCACCGCCTCGGACCATTGCGGTATCTTCTGCACTTCGTCGAGAACCAGCACGGCACCGGCGCGACCGGCGTTGCGCGCGGCCAGGCGCGCAGCCGTCCACTGCTGCTCGATCCATTCGCCGCCACGCAACGTCGGTTCATCGGCGCTCGCGTAGCGGATCGGATGTCCGGAGGCCTCCGCGACCTGGCGTACGAGCGTCGTCTTGCCGACCTGCCGCGGGCCGGTCACCGCCTGGAGGAATCGGCGCGGCTCGCCGAGACGGCGCGACAAGACCTCGGCCTGGGGGCGGGTGTACACGGCGGCTTCTGAAATTTACTCAATATGTTGAGTATTTTTACTCAATGTGTTGAGTAAATGCAAGCGCTGTCGCTGGGCGGCGAACCGGCCCGCGCCGCGCGGCGACGCTCGTTTCGCACCGACGTGAGATCGCGCGCAAGCGCCGAGGAGACGCTCGCGTGGGAACGGCGGCGCGCCGCCGGCTTGGCGCGGACCGGGTCCGCGGTGCGGCGCGCCGCCGCCGCGCTCGCCGCGCCTTACCTCACGGTCCTCTGCCGGGGCCGTTTCTGCGCTCGCCGCCGGCGTCCCGGATCGCCCGCGCTCGCTCTCCGAGCTCCTGACGGCGCTCGTTCACGAGGTCCCGCTCGGGCGCTTTCCGGAACCCGCGTCCGGGTCGGCGGCACGGTCTTCTCCTTCTTCGCGCGCGGAGTGACCGCGCGGCGGCTTGCCGGGGCGTTGCGCTTGGCGGCCGGCCGCCGGGGCGCGCGGCCGAGGAGTCCGATCATCTCCTCGACGCAGGCGTCGGCGAACGCGGCGTCGTTGATGTGGTGCGGAAGCTCGCGGATCACGCCGTCCGGCAGGTACCGTGCGAGCGTGTCGACGAAGACGCGGTCCGTGTCCGGCTGCGCCCACGCGCCGCGCTCGTTGCCGGCGAGGTCGTAGGTCTTGCGGCCGACGAGCTGGCTCATCCCGAGGCGCGGGATCAGGACCCGGACCGGACCCTTCGCCGCGCGCAGCCGCTCGCCGATCAGCGCGCCGAGCGCGGCGAACTCCTGCGCATTCGTGCGCATCAGCAGGATCTCGACGTTGTACTGGAAGAACTCGCGGTCGCGGTACTTCTCCGGCACCTGCCCCACCCACCAGTTGGTGAAGTCGAGGCAGCCGGGCGCCACCACCTGCGGCAGTCCGGCGGCGCCGGCGGCGGTGAGGCGTCCCTCGCCCGCGCTGTAGACGCCGCCGGTAAGGAGATCGGTGAGCTCCGAGATCGTGAGATCGATCACGCCGGCGAGCTCGCCCGAGGCGGCGAGCTGCTCGAGCGCGCGGCCGCCGGGGCCCGAGGCGTGGAAGTGGATGACTTCGTAGCCCGCGGCCTCGAGCCGCGCGGTGATGCGGTCGACCGCCGGCTGGGTGTTGCCGAACGAGGAGACGCCGATCAGCGGCACGCGGCGTGCCGCGCGCCGCGCGCTGCGCGTGCGCGCCATGCCCGCGAGCGCGCGGGCCGCGTTCGCCATCGCGGCGCGCGTGATCCGGTTGAGCGAGATGTCGCCGATGGTCGGGAACATCGCGATGTCGCTCTCGGCGACGTACCACTGCACGGCGGCGGTGGCCGCGACCGGCGTCACCATCGCCTTCGGCAGCCCGAGCGGCAGCGTGCGCATGATGGCGCAGGCCATGGTCGAGCCGTTGGCGCCGCCGACGCCGATCACCCCGCCGATGCCGGCGCGCGCGAGCTTCGCGCGCACGATCCGCGTGCCGCCGGCGATCATGTGCTCGGCGGCCTCGGCGCGCGAGAGCTTCGCGAGCGCGTCCCACGACGTGCCGGCCGCCGCCGCGACCGCATCGCCGCGGACGTCGGCGAACGCGTGCGCGTGCGGACGCAGCGAGAGATCGACGAGCCAGGGCGCGGCCCCGGCCCTCGCGAGCGCCTCGCAGACGAAGCGCGCCGCCTCCTGCTTGCTGTCGAGCGTCGCGAGGACCGCGACGTTGACCTTCCTCACCTATCCCGCCTTCGGCAGCCGCACGTCCTTGAACTGCCGCGCCGCCTCGACCACCGATTGCTCGACCGGGAAGCGCTCGGCCGAGGAGCCGCCGACGTAGCCGTGCAGCCGGGGCTCCGCCTTCAGGAAGTTCGCGAAATCGGCCGGCGACTCGATCCCGCCGCCGTGGCAGGTGACGATCCGGTCGGGAAACTCACCCGCGAGCGCGTCGATCACCGCGGTCGCGCGCGCGTGCGCCGCGGCCGCGTCGAGCACGGTCTTCGAGCCGATGGTGCCGCCCGAGCTGTTGCCGAAGTGCACGATGATATTGTCGACGCCGGCGCGCGCCATGGCGAGCGCCTCCTCGGGCGTCGTGCAGAACGCCTTGGTGAAGAGCCCCATGCGCGAGGCCTGCCCCAGCACCTCCACCTCGCGGGCGAAGCTCATGCCGGTCTCCTCGAGCGTGGTGCGGAACTGGCCGTCGATCAGCGCCACCGTCGGGCAGTTCATCACGCCGTCGTAGCCGGCGGCGGCGATGCGCTCGAGGAAGCGGCCCATGTCGCGCGTGGGGTCGACGCAGAGCAGGCCGGCGATCGCCGGGCAGTCGGGCAGCACGTTGAGCAGCGCCCGCTCGCCGAGCTCGAGCGTGAGCGCGTTCGCGTCGCAGATCGGCAGGTAGCCCGCCATCGAGCTCAGCCCCTGCATGCGGAAGTACGCGAGGCAGTGGGTGGTGACGAGATCGGCCCCGCCGCGCGCGGCCATCTTGGCCGTGATGCCCGAGCCGCAGAGTGCATCGTAGACCGGCCGCCCGGCGCCGATCTCCGCGCGCAGCCGCGAAAGAATGGTGTCCCGATCGAACCTCGCCGCCATGCCGCTCCTCCTCGCAAGACGTGTCGTGCTAGCCTAGCACAGCGAAATCGAGCGCCATGCGCGTCTTCATCGAGAACGAGGCCGGCTCGCGCCGCAAGAACACGTACGACGAGCGTACGTTCCGGTGCCTGAGCACGGTCGAGGTGTCGGCGGCCTACCCGTTTCCCTACGGCTTCGTCCCCGGGACGCTCGGCGGCGACGGCGACGCCGTCGACTGCTTCGTCGTGACCGCCCGGCGCGTTCCGGCCGGGCAGGCGCTCGAGTGCGACCCGGTAGCGCTGCTCGAGCAGGTCGAGGACGGCGACGTCGATCACAAGCTGCTCGCCGTGCCCGCGGGCGAGCCGGCGCTCGTCGACGAGGCGGCCGTGGCGGCGTTGCGGCACTTCGCGGCGAACGTGTTCGCGCACGTGCCGGGAAAGCGCATGACGATCGGGCGCCTGCTCGATCGCGCGGCCGCGGAGGCGTACCTGCGCGAAGCGCGCGAGCGCCATGCGGACGGCGCGGGCGGCGGGACGGAATAGGCAGCGGCGGGATTGCCGGCTTCGTCGCGACGCCACGGAAGGTCGAACGCAGGCGCGCGCGCTTTGCCGCGCGCTCGCGCTCGCCGGCTCGCTCCTCGCCGGCTGCGGCTACACCGCCTGGCGCGCAGCGCGGGTCGGGTCGCCCGCACGGCGTAACGATCTACTCAGTACATTGAGTATTTTTACTCAATGCACTGAGCAAATGCGAACCCGCCGTGCCGCCGATGCCGGCGACGACCGGCAACGGCGCCCGGTGCGCCCGGCCCTACTGCGCGTCCCGCTTGACGAAGCCCTCGATCGAGACCGTGTAGCGGTCGACGCCCTTCAGGTGGCGCACGCAGTACTTGGTCGGGTAGCTGCCGGCGACCTGCCAGGCCTTCGGCTGCTTGATCGGCGCGCACATGTCGGGACCGCTGGCGATGAAGGCGTGGGTGATCATCGGCTCGAGGAAGATGATCCGCCCGTCGTACGCCCCGTAGATGAAGGTGTGCGTGAACTTCGGGCCGCCCTTCTGCAGCTCCGGCGCCTTCACGTTGATCAGGTGATTGCCCATGTCCGGCACCGCGGCGTCGACGTTGATGTGGTCGGGGTGCATGTACTGCGCCGGCACCGGCCTGGTCGCCTTCTTGAAGTCATCGCAGTGGATCAGCTCGCCGCACGGTCCCGGCCGGATCGTCTTCACGGCCTCGCGGTCGGCCGTGTAGAAGTGGAAGTCGAAGTGCGGCTCGGCCCACGGCGGCGGCGCGGGCGCCATGTGGCCGTGCGGGTTCCAGTTGAAGCCCACCCACTTGAACGGGGCGAGCGCCTGCGCGGCCGCCGCGGGCAGCGTGAAGACGCGCTCGTAGTCGCCGATGCACTCGTGCGCGTCCATCTTGCCGTTGCCGTTCTTGTCGAAGCAGCGGCTCGTCGCGTTCGGCTCGGTGGGCAGGCCCTCGAGCGCCGCCTTGTCCATGCTCACCCCGAGGGCGAGCGGGTGGCCGCTCGCATCGAGCGCGACGTAGAGCCGCGCCTTGCCCTTGCCGACCGCCTGCGGCGCCGAGCTGATCACCTTCACGTCCGCGGCCGCGGCGAGCGGCGCCGCGCAGAGAACGGGCGCGGCGACCAACGCGCAGACCAGACTGCGTTCCAGCCTCTTCATGGTGTCTCCCCTCCTGAGTGATGTTTCGAGCCGGTGGCACGAAGCCCTTCTCTCCCCGCGCGGCCGGTTCTCGTGCCGGCGCTCGCGGGTTCGGGCGGCTTCGCCTGCACGCGCGGCCCAGCCGGGCGCGCAGGCGAGGCGAAGCATAGCAGGCTACTGAAAAATGCAACCGCTGCAGACTTCGTCAGACGAAATCAGCGTGCAACCCAAACCCCGGCCGTACGAACAAGGGGGACAGCCCCTTGTATATTCCCCGGAACGAACAAGGGGCAAGCCCCTTGTATATCCCCTCGTGCGCACCGGCGGAGCTTCTCAACAGGCTGATAGACTTCTTCCGCACGCGGGCGCAATGGCGTCGGCGGCCACGCGCCGGCGCGAAGCGGAGCTGGCCCGGCTTATGCCACGGGGTCGCGCGCCGGCGCCGGGCGCGCCCCGCCGCCGGCTAGCAGCCGAGCGCCTTCCAGAGGCGCTCGTGGAGCCGCGCGTTCTCGTGCCGGTCGGTCACGATCTCGAGGAGCTGCGGCCCGGCGGGCGGATCGGCGATCCGCCGGACGAGCTCTTCCCGCCGCTCGACGACGTACGCCGGGATCCCGAGCGCCTGCGCCACCGGCGCGAACTTCGTCCCGTGCGGCGTCGCGACATGCGACTCGAAGTGCGGGAAGCCCACCTGCGGCACGAAGTGGAAGATGCCGCCGCCGTCGTTGTTCAGGACGACGAACGTGACCGGGACGCGATGCAGGACGGCGGCCCGCAGCGAGCCGAGGTCGTGGAGCACGGAGAGGTCGCCGGCGAGGACGTAGGTGGGCCTGGCCGGATCCGCGAGCGCGGTGCCGACCGCGGTGGCGAGGAGCCCGTCGATGCCCGACGCTCCGCGGTTGGAGAGGATCGCGATCTCGCGCCCGACGAACGGAAAGAAGCCGTCGACGTCGCGGATCGGCATCGACGCGCCGACGACGATGCGCGAGCCCTCGGGCGCCGCTTCGGCGAGGGCGAGCACCGCCCCGGGCTCGGACGGGAACGTCACCTCGGCTGCAAGCGCTCGCGCGATCTCTTCCTTGCGCCGGGCGAGATGGCTCCTCCAGCGCTCCGTCCAGGCGCGCGGCGCCGGCGCGCGGAGCGCGAGCGCGAGCGCGCTCGCGACCGCGGCGGGCTCGCCGCGAACCACCGCCGTCGCGAGCGCCGCCGGGTCGCGCCAGCGCCCGTCGTCGACCACGATCTGCGGCATCGCGCGGCGCGACGCGAGCCACGCGTTCAGCGCCTTGGAGACCGGCGGCGCGCCGAACCGGACCACGACCTCGGGTTCCTCTTCAATCGGCAGACCGAGCGCGCGCGCGATCACCGTGCGCGCATCGACCGCGCCCACGCCGGGCTCGCTCAGGTAGAAGAGGCTGCCGGCGTCGTGGCGTCCCGCGCGCAGGTACGAGAGCGGATCCGCGAAGACCGGGAAGCCGCCCTCGCCGGCGAGCGACAGGATCGCGGACGCGTCGCGGCGGTTGCGCAGCTCGCCGGCGACGATCATGGCCCGGCGGCCCGCAACGAGCTCGGCGGCCGAGGCGATCGCGGCATCGCCGGGCGCCACCCGACCGGGAAAGTACCGCGCGACGTGCGCATGCTCTTGCGCAGCCTCCGCGCCGCCGGCAGGCGCCTCGATCGGCGGCAGCGGCTCGCGGAACGGGAAGTTGACGTGCACCGGCCCGCGCGGCGACTCGATCGCCTCGCTCCACGCGCGGAGCGCCAGCGCGCGCACGTAGCCGAGCAGGTCGGGGGCGGCGGTCGGAAGCGCGGCCTCGTGATACCACTTCGCGGCGCGCCCGAAGAGATGCACCTGGTCGACCGACTGCCGCTCGCCGACGTCGCGCAGCTCGTGCGGCCGGTCGGCCGTGAGGAAGAGCACCGGGATCCGCGATTGCCACGCCTCGACGACCGCGGCGTGCACCTCGGCCGCGGCGGTCCCGGCGGTCACCATGACGGCGACCGGCTCGTCCGCGGCCCGCGCCAGGCCGACGCCCGCGAACGCGGCCGCGCGCTCGTCGTGGAACACGTGGTTCGCGATGCCCGGATGCTCGGCCGTCATCAGCAGGAGCGGCGAGTTGAGGTAGCCCGGGCAGACGCACGCGTGCCTCAGGCCCGCCTGCGCCAGCGCGTCCAGGAAGTGCCACGCGCACCGGTAGTTCGGATTCGAGAACCGCATGTCGGCTTGTGGCACCGCGCCCTCCCCCGGCGTTTTCGTTCGAGTGCCCGCCGGGTGCGCGCGACACGCCGGCGGAACGGACGGATCGTCCCGTCGATCAGCGGGCCGGACCCCGGTAGTCGGCCGCGAGGACCGTCGCGTAGCGCAGCGCCATGTCGAGCTCGCGATAGCGTCCGCCCCGGATCTCGAAGGGCTGCAGCACGTCGAGCGGATCGTCGGGCGAGCCGGTGACCCGCAGCGTGCAGTCCATCGGCCGGACGAGCCGGACCACCGCGCTCGGATCGGCGTCCTTGCGCAGCACCTCGCGCAGGACGTAGCCGGGTCCGTCCGCGCGCGGGAACTCGCGCACGATGAGCCGCGGACCGGACGGCAGCGGCTCGAAGCCGAGCTTGGCGGCCGCGCTCGGCCGGCCTTCGAACTCGAGCCGCGCCGCGCCGCGCACCACGCTGCCGCGGACGCGCTCGCCGTCCTGCTCGAAGCGGACGTCGCCGTCCTTCTTCGGGAAGCCCATGAGCTCGCGGCCGCCGACGATCGGCCCGACCTTGTCGAGATACAGGAACGGCGCGTAGGTCTGCCCGGCGACATCGCCGTACCGGCACGGCACGATCACGCCCGCCTCGGTGTAGGGACCGTAGGGCGTGTCGCCGTAGAGCGCGATGAACACTTCGAACAGCGCGACGCCGCGCTCCGAATGCGGCGGCTCGAGCGGGGCCGGAATGACCGGGCGCAGCCGCTCGCTCGAGGTCTCGCAGTAGACCGAGAGCCAGCGCACGTCGCGATACGGGCGCGGCAGCTCGGCGTAGAGGTCGGATCCGACCGGGATCTGCATCGTGGCTCCTCCGTGTGCGCGCGGGAAATCGGGGGTTCGTGAATCGTCGGTGCGCGGGTACCCTAGCACAGCAAGGGCGCGCGCCGCAGCACGGCGCGTCAAGGAACCGCGGCAGCGCCCCTAACCGACTTGGGGCAGTCGCTCGTGCCCCCAGGCACGGCGGAGGTGGCCGACGATCGCCGGCCGCGGGTCGTGCGCCGTCGTGAGCGCGAACGCGACGTCGCGCTCTTCCCCGCTCGCGCGCAGCGCGACGTCCGCGCCGTAGGGCACCGGGCCCTTGAGCCACGCGTCGAGGCGCTGCGGCTCGTCCGGCATCGGCGCGAGCGGGTGCGTGGTGCAGTAGCCGAGCACGCGCTGCGGGTGATGGAACGCGGCCGGGAAGCCCGCACGGCGGGCGTAGGGCGTCCAGAGGTGCAGCGGGTTGTAGTCGCCGGTGAGCTCGCACGCGCGCCAGGCGCGGCGCGCGGCGGGCATGCGCCAGCGGGTCTCGTTGTCGCTCTCGATCTCGGGCGCGTCGGCGAGCGGCGACGCCTCGGCGGTCGGCGCGCCGAAGCTGCCGCGGGCGTAGAAGGTGTTCAGGCTTTCCCACGGCACGTCGCGCCCGAAGGCCACCGTCGTGTGCACGTCGACCTCGAGGCCCTTCTCGAGGATGCGGTGGGCGACGATCCGCGCGGCGAAGTCGAGCGACGCGCCGAGCGGGATCGGGCGGTGCTGCAGCAGGTGGTTGCGGATCTGCAGCACGCGCCAGATCGGCACCGGGAAGCGCGGATGGCAGAGCAGCGCGAGCTGCAGCCGGAAGCCGATCGCGTGCGGCAGGAGGAACGGCACCCACTCGCTCGGCCACACGCCGGCGAGCGCGCAGAAGTCGGCGACGTCGTGATCGCGCACGCGGTAATCGCGCCACTGCGCGGCGATCTCGGGAACGACGGGGCCGCCGTCCGCCCGCGCCTTCGGCCACAGCGCGCCCGCCATGTAGCGGCGCGCGGACGGCGTGCGGCGGTAGTCGAGTCGGATCGCTGCGGCCACGGTGCGGAAGTCCGGCCGGAGGCGACCGGGTCGGACGAGGATAACGCCTGCGGGCGCCGCGCCGGCATGCGCATCGCGCGGGCGGTGAGAAGGAAGGCACGGGGGCGAGCGCATTTCGCAGGCAAGCGTCCCGATCCGGAATCGCCGGAGATCATCCGGACGCTCGGATCGGGCGCAGGTTCCGACGAAGAGCTGGATGGTTGTCGATCCTCGAGCGCGTCGGCGCACCAGGAGCGATCCGCGGTGTTGCCCCTTCACGGCGTCCCCGGCATCATCCCCCGGTGCGCATCAACCGTACCGAGCTCGGCTTCGCCGCCTTCGCGGTCGTTTCGGGCGTGCTCTGTCTGTGGCTCGGCGGGCTCGAGGCCGTCGAGCGCGCGTTCGGGAGCGCGGGGCGCACGATCCTCATGATCCTGCCGCTCTTCGCGGCGGGGCTGCTGCTCGCGGGGCTGGTGCACGTGCTGGTGCCGCGCGCAGCGGTGGCGCGCTGGCTGGGTGCGGCATCCGGGGTGCGCGGCCTCGCGATCGCGATGGGCGTGGGCGCGGTCACGCCGGGCGGGCCGTTCACGTCCTTTCCGCTGGTCGTCGCGCTCGCCGAGGCCGGCGCCGACATCGGCGTGCTGGTGGCCTATCTCACTTCCTGGGCGACGCTCGGCATCCACCGGATCCTGATCTGGGAGATTCCGCTGCTCGGCGCGGATTTCGTCGCGCTGCGGGTTCTCGCTTCGCTGCCGCTCGCGGTGCTCGCGGGGCTCCTCGCGCGTGCGATCGCGCTGCGGCTCGCCGCGCGGCGCGGGAGCGACTGAGCCGTGGTCGCCGCGTTCATCCTCTGGAGCCTGGCGATCGCGGCGGGCGTCGTCGCGTACCGTCGCTCGCCGGCGGCGCTCGCCGAGGGCGGGCGACGCGCGCTCGCGATCGCGCGCGGCCTCGCGATCCGGCTTCCGCTCGCGATTCTCGCCGCCTCGTTCCTCTCGCAGATCCTGCCGCGCGACATCGTGGGCGCCTGGATCGGCGCGGGCTCGGGCATGCTCGGCGTGCTGATCGCCACGGCGGCCGGCGCGTTCATGCCGGGCGGGCCGTTCGTCGCCTTCCCGCTCGCGGTGTCGTTCTACGACGCCGGCGCAGGCTTGCCGCAGATCGTCGCGCTCATCACGTCGTGGTCGGTGCTGGGGTTCGTTCGCATCGTGAGCTACGAGTGGCCCATGCTCGGGCCGCGCTTCGTGGCGCTGCGCGTCGCGTCGACGATCGTGCTGCCGCCGCTGTCGGCGGGGCTTGCGGCGGCGATGCTGTGGCTGGCGGCGCGCGGCTAGGGGTTCACGGCTGCTTCCCGAGCAGCCGCGCAACTTCCCTGAGCGACGCCGCGTTCCAGTCGTAGCAGGACGGTGTCACGCCGCCCTCCCCGCCGCCGAGGAGATAGCTCGCGATGCGCTCGCGCGCGGCGCTCGAGAGCGCCCAGCCGAGCGGCGGCTGGAGGTCGGGGGTCTTGGGATCGCACATCCGGAAGTGGAAGAACTTGCCGCGGTGCTCGGCCGTCCACGCCTGCAGGCGCGCGGCGGCCTCCTGTCCGCGGCCGGAGCGCACGCGCTCGTAGCTGCGAAGCGTCGAGCGCAGCTCGTAGGCGAAGCGGATCGGCGCGCGCACGGGGCTGCCGGCGAGCTCCTCCGGCAGCCCGGGGTCGCTGCTGATCAGGATGACGAGCGGGTACACTGGCGCGCCGCGCGCGCTCACCACCGCGGTCGGTCCTTTCGGCATCGCCGAGGTGTCCACCACGGCCGGCGGCGCATCCGGCGCGGGCGCGCAGACGAGCGTCGCGCACGCGAACGCCAGGAGCTCGAGCGCGGTCTCGGCGCCGTAGTTCTCGAAGAGGCCGCCGTCCTGCAGGCGTCCCTCGATCGCGCCGTCGCGCTTCCACATGCCGGGCGGGCTGACGAGCGGGAAGCGCGCGCTGTTGTGGGCGGCCGTCGAGAGCCGCAGGTCGCGGCCGATGCGCGCGAGCTGGTCGTTCGCGCGCGCGAAGAACGCCTCCTCCGGGCCGGCGCCGTAGCGCAGATTGCTCGCGACCATGCGCCGCCCGTTGTCGACCCAGGTCGCGTTCAGGAAGAGCGCGGGCCACGGCCGCGGCGCGGCAAGTGCGGCGAGCGAGGACTGCAGCAGGTCGGCCTCGGTCGTCCGCCGGAACGCCACCTCGAAGCTTCGCTCGAGCGCGGCGCCGCGGTCCGGGAACAGCGGGAGCGGCACGAAACGCTGCGTGAGGTCCGGATACAGCAGCGCGGCCGACACCGGCCCGAGGAAGTCGTGGCCGAGGACGCGCCGCGCGCAGTCCATCATCCCCTCCGGGCAGGCGCTCGCGTACTGCGCCGGCGGCAGCGCGAGCAGCGCGCGATAGATCGTCGCGCCGACCGAGCCGCCCGAGACGCCGCTCACCGCGAAGAGCCGCTGCGGCAGCGCCGGTCCGGCGGCGTCGTGCAGCGCGCCGAGCACGGTGCCGGTCCAGTAGGCGGCGCGAATGCCGCCGCCGGCCGTCGCGACGATCACGAACGGCGCCGGCGCGTCGGCCGAGGTCGCGTTCGCCTTGCGCCACTCCTCCAGCGCCGCGCCCACGGTGAGGCGCGCCGACAGCTCGGCGGGCTCCGGTGCATGGCGGATCTCGTGGTTGTCGTTGGTGCAGCTCGAGGCGAGCGCGAGCAGGCCCAGCGCGGTGAGCAGCGGAAAGCCCCAGCGGTCGGCGAAGTAGCTGAGCGCGCTGCCCACCGGCAGCCAGGTCGCGCCCCACAGGAAGAGCAGGATCATCGCGCCGGCACGCGCGCCGAACGCGACCGGGGCGGCGAGCGCCAGCGCGAACATGAGCACCCACGTCGCGACGAGCGCCACGAAGAAGATCCAGCGCAGGTTGATCGCATCGCCGACCGCCATGCCCCGCGAGGGCATGTGCAGCGCGTCGCGCAGCGTCGGATGCGGCGGCACGCTCGCCGGCCCGATCTCGGCCGCTTCGAACAGGCGCGCGACCGCGGCGAGGAACGTGCGGTTGCGCCGCGCGGCGGCCTCGGCGAGCCGCGCCGCCCAGCGCCGGCGCCTCCAGAGGAGCAGCACGAAGACCACCATGCCGCCGAGCGACCAGGCGGCGAGCGCGAGCTGGCCCGCCTGCCACGCGCTCAGCACGACCAGCGCGAAGGCAGCGGCGCCGAGCACGCGCGGCAGCCAGCGGCGCGCGAAGTTGTAGCACGGCAGGCAGGTCGGGAGCTCCGCCCAGCGGATGTCGAGCAGCACGCGCGCCCAGCCCCAGATGCTGAGCGCCCACGCGAGCACCCCCGCCGTGAGCCGCAGCGTCTTGCCGTCCTCGCCGTAGGCGACGAGAAGATCGCGGCCCTGGTCGGTCAGCAGCAGCACGCCGCCCGCCACCAGCACGAGCACGCTGAAGCGGCAGCGGGCGAGCGCGAAGCTCGCCGCGCGCAGCCAGCCGGCGACCGAGGGTTCCTGCGAGGCGTCGGCGGTGCTCATGACTGGGCCGCCCGGGCAAAAAGACCGCCAAGTCTAGGCCGGGAGCCCAGGGGAGCAATAGACCCGACGGTCTAATGAACGGATCGGCCGCGCGGGATCGCGCGGCCGGCGAGGGGGCGGATGAGGCACGCGCGCCGCGCGGCGCATGCCGCCGGTCAGTGGTGCGCCGGCGCGGCGGGCCGCACGATCGCGCGCCGCTCGGGCATCGCGAGGAACGCGTCGACCTCGGGGCCGTCGACGATCAGGCGCATGCCGTGCGCGCGCGCGAGGTTGCGCATCGCGGTGTTCTCGGCCGCGCAGCGCATGAAGATCGAGCGCACGCCCCACGTCCGCGCATGACGGCAGCACGTCGCGACGAGCGCGGAGCCGATGCCGCGGCGCCGGAAATCCGGCGCCACCGTGAGGCCGATCTCGGCGTGGCTCGGCGCGCGGGCGAGATGCGCGGCACCGATCAGCGTCACGCCCTCGTAGAACACGCCGAAGAGCGCGTCGCGCTCGAGGTCGATGCCGCTCGCGTACGCGCGCAGCGTGCAGTCCGACAGGCCGGCACCGAAGCGCAGGTGCCGGTCGTGCGGATCGAGCGCGAGGAGGTGGCGGGCGTAAGTCTCGCGCTCGTCGGCGCCGAGCAGCCGCGGTGCGTGGATCATGCTGGCGCTCCGCTTGCTATCCACGGATGCCCGCCTCCCCGCCTCGGCGGGGAGAACGGCTCAGCGGTGGGAGCCTAGCAGGTCGGCGTGCCCGGTGCGCTCGACTTCGCGCAGCCGGCGCTCGAGGTCCGCGTTGTCGGTCGCCTTCGACAGGTAGCGCTCGATGTCGCGCTGGTGCGCGCGCTCGAACCAGCGCCCCAGGGCGCCGAACACCTTCCCGAAGAAGCGCGAGAACATTCCCGCTGCGACCTCGGCACGCATCTCGCGCGCGCGGCGCTCGATCGCCCGGATCTCCTCGCTCGCCGGATCGAAGGCCTCGATCGGACTCTCGGCCCGGCGCTCCGCGGCGGGCTTGCGGGCGGCATTCTCCAGCGCTTCGCGGAGCAGGCCGTCGCCTTCGTAGATCGGTACACGTGCGTTCACTCGAATACTCCTTGGGTCCAGTCGTCACAGCCTGGTTTGCTGCGATGCACAGTACGAATGTATGGGCCGGACCCTCGATTGACAAGTAATCTTTTCAAATGGTTATGATCGGATTCTCTGATCGATCAAACGTGAAATATTGCATAGCAACAGAGGCTTGCGGCACGCGCCCGACCAGGACTCCGGGTGCCTCGTAGGGGCATGGATGCGATCGCGTCGGGCGGGGCCCGACGGCGCCGCTCGAGACGGCTCTGCCGCCGCCGCCCGGGACGTGCGTTCAGGTCAGCCGGCGACCGGCTTGTCCGCGCTGCGGTCGCGGAAATGCCGCAGCAGGAAGTCTTCGTCGAGCGGCGAGAGGTCGAAACGGCGGCACGCCTCCTCGATCGCCCGCGCGTCGCGCACCGGCTGCCCGCTCAGCCATTCCACCGCGCGACGCAGGCCTTCGCGATCCGGAAGCAAGTCGCCCGTGCGCTTCATTCTTTACAGTATGCCGCGGGACCACCGGGCACGTTTCCGGACAGGCGCCGTCGCTGCGACGCCCGGCGGCCGCGATTGTCGCCCACCCGCTTCTGCTACCCTCTCCCCCTTCGCGTCGAGGAGGAAGTCCGCTTGAGCGACCTGCAGTCACGGCTTCGCGCCCTCACGCCCGAGGTGCTCACGGGCATCCGGCGCGGAATCGAGAAGGAGAGCCTGCGCGTGATGCCCGACGGCCGGCTCGCGCTCACGCCGCATCCGGCGGGGCTCGGCTCGGCGCTCACCCATCCGCACATCACCACCGACTTCAGCGAGTCGCAGCTAGAGCTCATCACGGGGGTGCACACCGACGCCGAGGCGTGCGTCGAGGAGCTCACGCAGATCCACCAGGTGGTGTACCGCAACATCGGCGGGGAGCTCCTCTGGTGCTCGAGCATGCCGTGCTGGCTGCCGGCCGAGCACGAGATCCCGATCGGCCAGTACGGCAGCTCGAACGTCGGCCGGGCGAAGACGGTGTACCGGATCGGCCTCAGCCACCGCTACGGCCGGCGCATGCAGACGATCTCGGGCATTCACTACAACTTCTCGCTGCCGGATGCGGCCTGGCCGCTGCTCAAGCGGAACGACGGGCACCGCGGCAACGCCAAGGACCACCGCAACGACGGCTACTTCGGGCTGATCCGCAATTTCCGCCGCCGCTCGTGGCTGCTGCTCTACCTCTTCGGCGCCTCGCCTGCGGTGTGCGAGAGCTTCGTCGCCGGCCGGCCGCACCGGTTGCAGCCGCTCGCCCCGGGGACTTTCTACCTGCCCTACGGCACCTCGCTCCGCATGGGGCCGCTCGGCTACCAGAGCGACGTCCAGTCGGCGCTCGCGGTGAGCTACAACAGCCTCGAGAGCTACGCGGGCTCGCTGCACGGCGCGCTCACCCGCCCCTATCCGCCCTACGAGACGATCGGCATCCGCGACGGCGACGGGTACCGGCAGCTCGCGACGAGCCTGCTGCAGATCGAGAACGAGTTCTACGGCACGATCCGCCCGAAGCGCACCATCCGCAGCGGCGAGCGGCCGCTCCGGGCGCTCGCGGAGCGCGGGGTCGAGTACGTCGAGGTGCGCCTGATGGACCTCGACCCGTTCCTACCGGTCGGGATCGTCGCCGGAACGATGCGCTTCCTCGACGTGTTCCTGCTGCACTGCGTGCTGGGCGACAGCCCGCCGGACGCGCCCGAGGAGATCGCAGTGCTCAACCAGAACCTGCGCGCCGTGGCCGAGCGCGGCCGCGATCCGGAGCTTTGCCTCGACCGCGCGGGCGACCAGGTGCCGATGCGCGACTGGGCGCGCGCGCTGCTCGCCGAGTTCGCGCCGATCGCCGAGGCGCTCGACGCGGCGCGCGGCGGCTCCGGCCATCGCGATGCGCTCGCCGCGGCCGAAGCGGCGGTGCGCGACCCCTCGCTGCTGCCCTCCGCGCGCGTGCTGCGCGCGATGGCCGAGCGGCACGAAGATTCCTACGTGAAGTTCGCGCTCGCGCAGTCGCTCGGCCACCGCCCCTATTTCGAGGGTCTCCCGCTCGCGCCCGACGTGGAGGCGCGCTTTGCGCGCATGGCCGAGGCGTCGCTCGCCGAGCAGCGCGACATCGAGGCGGCTGACAACGTGCCCTTCGAGACCTATCGCCAGCAGTACGTCTCGCAGGAGCTGCTCAGCCGCGCGCAGCGGCGCGCGCAGCGCTGAGTTTCCGACACGGCGCGCGCGCCGCCGTTTTCCCGACACCCGCCGGACGCCGGGCACGCCAGGTGCGTGTCTCCGGCGTCGATCCACGCTATGCCATGAGCATAATCTGGATCGCCGTCGTGTCGCCCCGCAACGACAGGCCAATGGGCGTATCGAAACCGTCATCGCCGTGTTCTAAACTGAATTCTTGATCGCCACGCCCGGCCCAGGTCGCAGCATGTTCCCGCTCGAATGCCCCTTTTGCCAGCACGTGAATCCCACGCGCGCCCGGTTCTGCGGCGAATGCGGTTCGCCGCTCTATCTCGCCCCGTGCCGATGCGGCGCGTACAACCACGTGAACGACACGCACTGCTACTGCTGCGGCGTGCGGCTGAGAACGGCGCGCACCCCGGCGGATGCCGTGGACGCGCCACCGGTCGCGGACCCGCTCGATCAGAGGCCCGTCGGGCTCGACGAGCAGGCGCGCTGGGTCGAGCAGGAGTTGCGCCGGCTGGAAGAGGCGGAGGCGGAGCCGGACGCGCACGCGCAAGCCGAGGCACTCGGCGCGGCGCCTGATCCGGCGCCGCTCGACGCGGACCGAACCGAGGCGGGCGGCGGCTCCGGTGCGAGCGAAGAGGAGGCGGGCACGCCGGCGCCGGCGGCCGGCGCGCACGACGAGGCGCCGCGGGACGCGATCGCGCCGGCGTCGGGCCGATCGGCGCGGGGCCCGTTACGCCGCGAGCCGCGCGCGCTCGCGCGAGGTGCGGCGTATTCCGGGCCCGGGTGCGTCAGCGCGAGACTTCCGGAGGGCCGGTGGCTCTTCGCCGATTTCTCCGGCGCGTCCAGCACCCGCTGGGAGGAACGCGTGGCGGGGCTGCTCGCGGCGCTCGTCGTGGTGGCGGCCGTCGCCGGCGGCTACGTCTACTACCACACGCACCTCGCTCCCACGCTGACGGTCAACTACCCCGACGCGTCCGCGACCGAGGGACCGACCGCGGTCGCAATGCCGATGGTCGCGAAGGACGCGACCTCGTACATCCGCAGCCAGGAGCCGCTGCCGGATGCGACGCCGACGAAGTCCGTCGTCGCCGCCGCGGATCCCGAGCACGCGCCGAGGCTCGCCGCCGCGCGCGCATCCGACGCTCCGGCGGAGGAAGCGGCGCGGGAGGTGCCGCAGGGGGTGCTGCAGGAGGTCGCTCAAGAGGCGGCGCAAGAGGCGGTGCAGGACGTCGTGCGGGAGGCGGCGCAAGAAGCAGTCGCCGCAGCAGCGACGCACGCCGACGGCAACCGCGCGGCCGAAGCGGCGCTGCAGGCCGTCCCGGCGAGCGCATCGGCGCCGATCTGTCCTCCCGCGGTCGCCGCGCTCGCGCTCTGCGATTGGGCGGCGCGCGCGCTCGCCGATGCGGACCGCAACGCGCATTGAAGAGCCACCGCGGGAGTCATCCTCGCGCAAGCGGGGATCCAGCGAGTCATCGACTGCCTTCGTCGATTCCCGCTTGCGCGGAGACGACGGCGTTCTGCACGGCCCCCTCGCACGCTCCCGCGCGCTTCTGCTTCTGCTCGCGGCCAGCCTCGCGCTTTCCCTCCTCGCGCCCGACGCCGTCGCGCAGATCAAGATGGTGACCGGCGCAGAAGCGGCCGACCTCCGCATCGGCCGCGATCTCGCCGAGCTCGTCGCGGCGGCGGCGAACGTCCAGCTGGAGGTCGTCGGGGCGCCAAGCTCGCCCGGGACGCTCGAGCGGCTGCGCACCGACCCGAGCGTGAAGCTCGCCGCCGCGCACGCGGACGTCTACCGGGCGTTTCTCGCCCGCGCCGGCAATGCGGCGCCGCCGCCGCGGGTGATGCTCGCGCTCCCGGACAAGGAGGTCCACTTCGTCGCGCGCGCCGAGGCGCCGTTCGAGTACCTGCATCAGATCGAGGACGCGAGGATCAACGCCGGACCGCCGGAAAGCGGCACCGCGGCGGCGACCGGCGCGATCTACCGGCTGATGTTCGGCAGGGCGCTCGACGGGGAGCAGACGACCTTCCTGCCGCACGAGGAAGCGCTCGTGAAGCTCGTGACCGACGGCACGATCGACGTCGTCGCCATCGCCGCCGGTCAGCCCGCGGCGCTGCTCGCGAACGTGAAGCCCGAGGCGCGGCGCTACATCAAGCTGCTCGCGCTCGATCCCGGGCACCCCGCTGCGAAGGCGGCGATGCGCGCCTATCCCGCGGCGACCGTGCGTGCGGCGAGCTATCCGGCGCTGCTCGCCGAGGACGTGCGGACGCTCGCGGTGAGAATGTACCTCGTTACGCTGGACTACCGCGACCACGCCACCGAGACCCGCCTGATCCGGTTCAGCCGCGCGCTCTGCCAACGCTTCCCGGACCTGCGGACGAAGGGGCACCCCAAGTGGCGCGAGGCCGCCCCGCGGCTTGCGCCGCTGCCGGACGGCTGGAAGTACTACCCCCCGACGCGCGACGAGCTGCGCGGCTGCCGCGCCGCTGCGCTATGATGATGCCGTCATTGCGCTGAGCAGTCGGGAAAGCGCCGCCCCCAGGACGCGCGGGGCGGACTAACGTCCAGTCCGCAGGTCCGCCCCAGAGGACCCCCTCTGGGGACCCACCGCTCCCGCGTCGGAGCATCATCGGGCATGCACGAGCTCCAGACACGCATCGAGATCGCGGCGCCGCAGAAGCAGGTCTGGGACGTTCTCACGGACTTCCCGGCCTACTCGCGCTGGAACCCGTTCATCCGCCACGTCGACGGCTTCGCGGACGACGCCCGCTCGCTCGAGGTGTACGTTCAACTGCGCGATGCCCGGCACGCGCGGCTGCGGGCCGTGGTGCTGGTGATCGACGCGCCGCGCGAGATGCGCTGGCGCACGCACGTGCTCACGCCCCGCGTTTTCGTGGGTGAGTACCGGTTTGCGCTCGAGCCGCTGCCCGACGGCGGCGTGCGGTTCGAGCAGAACCTGTGCTTCGGCGGGCTCCTCACCCCGTTCCTGCACGACCGCATCGACCGCAGCGTCAGCCGCGCGCTCCGCGAGATGAACGCGGCGCTGAAGGGACACATCGAGCGGGCCCGCGGTGCGTGCCCGTCGCTCAGGGGGACCGCGTAGTAAGATCGCCGCTCGTTGCGCAGATGAGCGGCATGGAAGACTACGACCGCTACGACGGCCTCGGCCTCGCCGGGCTGGTCAAGCGGGGCGAGACGACGCCGGGCGAGCTGCTCGACGCGGCGCTCGCGCGCGTCGAGCGCCTCAACCCGAAGCTGAACGCGGTGTGCGGCCTCGCCGTGGAGACCGCGCGGCGCGAGATCGCGCACGGCGCCGCGGACGGACCGTTCGCGGGCGTGCCGTTCCTGCTCAAGGACATCACCGCGGCCGCGCGCGGCGTGCCGATGACCTGCGGCTCGCGCTACTTCGCGGGCGTCGGCGGCGACCACGACACCGAGCTCGTCGCGCGCTACCGGCGCGCGGGGCTCGTGATCTTCGGGCGCACGACGACGCCGGAGATGGCGATCAGCCCGACCACCGAGGCGCCGATCTACGGCGAGCCGACGCGCAATCCGTGGAACCTCGTCTACAGCGCCGGCGGCTCGAGCGGCGGCGCGGGCGCCGCGGTCGCCGCGGGCATCGTGCCGCTCGCGCACGGCTCCGACGGCGGTGGCTCGATCCGCATCCCGGCGTCGTGCAACGGCCTGTTCGGGCTCAAGCCGACGCGCGCGCGCCTGCCCTTCGGACCGGACGCCGGCGAGGGCTGGGGGGGGCTGCTGGTCGAGCACGTGCTGACCCGCAGCGTGCGCGACAGCGCCGCCGCGCTCGACGCCACGCACGGCGCCGACCCCGGCGCCTACTACGTCGCGCCGCCGGTGGCGCGGCCCTACCTCGAGGAGATCGAGACGCCGCCCGCGCGGCTGCGGATCGCGTTCACGACGAGGCTCTTCACCGGCGAGAGCGTCCACCCGGACTGCGCGGCGGCCGTGGAGTCGAGCGCGCGGCTGTGCGCGGAGCTCGGGCACGAGGTCGTCGAGGCCGCGCCGGCCGGCTTCGACTGGGAGGAGGTGCTGCGCAACGTCGTCACGATCATGGCGAGCGGCACCGCGCTCGCGGTGCGCCAGCGCGCGGCCGCGCTCGGCCGGCCGCCGCGCGAGGACGAGCTCGAGCCGGCCACGCGCGGCGCGGTGAAGCTCGCCGAGAGCATCCACGGCCCCGACTACCTCCTCGCGCTCGCGGGCTTGCACGCCTTCGCGCGCACCGCCGCGCGCTTCTTCGAGCGCCACGACGCTCTGCTCACGCCGGTGCTCGCGCAACCCACGGCGCTCCTCGGGCGCTGGGCGATGAGCAACCCGGATTTCGCGGACTACCGGCTCGGGCCCGCGGGGCTCAAGACCTACGTCGCGTTCACGCCGTTCGCCAACGCGACCGGCCAGCCGGCGATGTCGGTGCCGCTGCACTGGGCGGCGAACGGCATGCCGGTCGGCTCGCACTTCGTCGGGCGCTTCGGCGACGAGGCGACGCTGCTCAAGCTCGCGCGCCAGCTCGAGGAAGCGCGTCCCTGGCGCGACCGCCGGCCGGCGCTCTGACGCGTCCGTCGCTTCCGCGGAAGCGCGCGCCGGCGATGCCCGGCTGCAAGGGCCCGGCTACTTCCGCGCCGCCTCGCCGGTGAGCCGCGCCGAGGCGACGATGCGATCGAACTCGGGCAGGTAGCGCTCGAAGTAGTGCAGCCGCGCGCCCTGGAACCAGGCGCCGTAGAGCTTGCCGTTCGAGACCGTGCCGGCGAACACGCCGGCGCGCTCGACCTCGTCGCGCCCGACGACGCGGGTCTCGAAGCGGAAGCCGCGTCCGCCGGCGATCGATTCGACGCGCAGGTTGCGCTCCTCCGCGAGCGTCGTCTGGAAGAAGCGCGCCACGGTCGCGTGCAGGAGCTCCTGGACGTCGAGCGGGTTCATCGTCGAGCGGAACACCGGCGGCTTCTCCATCTTCGACTTGTCGGCGAGGCGCGGCACGAAGAGCGGCTCGCCGTCGGGCACGCCGGTGAAGAAGACGAGCGTGTTCAGCGTCGGGCCGTCGAGCGTCCAGACCTCGACGTGGCCCTCGTAGGGCGAGTTGGTCATCCTGTTCCACTTCATGCCGGGCTCGACCGAGATCACGTCGGCTACGTTCTGCCGCTGCGGCTCGACGAGCGTGAAGGCGGCGCAGCCCGCGACGAGCGCGACGAGGGGAAGAAGAGCGAGGAGTCTGATCATGATCGCGCCGCTCACTGCTCCAGAAGCATGCGTAGCGCCCCGGCGTCCGGGGCCTCCGGTTTCGCCTTGAGATAGGCGTCGAGCGCCGCTTGCGCGCGCTCCTTGTTGCCCTGCTTGAGCTCGACCATCACGATCGAGCGGTGGGTGTCGGGCGGCGCTGCCCGCGTCTCGAGCGCCCGCGCGTAGGCTTCCATCGCGCGCGCGGGATCGCCCGACTCGGCGCGCAGCCGGTACACCTCGCCCTTCCCGTACCACAGCAGGCCGTCGCCGGGCGCCTGCGCGAGGAGGCGATCGAACACCACCTCGCTGCGGCCGTACTGCCTGAGCGAGAGCTCGTCGCGCACGATCTGCTCGCGCACCCCCGCGAGCCCGGCGCGGTAGCGCTCGATGCCGCGCTCCTCGGCCCCGCCCGCCCGCGCCGCCGCCGCGCGCAGCGCGCCGAGCCGCTCCTCGGGGTCGGGGTGCGTGGCGAGCAACACGTTCTGCGAGCGCTCGACGGTGCCGGCCGCAAGCTCGGCGATCAGCTGCTCCCACACCTCGGCGGCGGCGATGCGCGCGTAGCCGGCGCTCGCCATCAGCTCGAGCCCGATCCGGTCGGCCTCGTGCTCCTGCTCGCGGCTGTAGGCGAACGTCGAGGCGAGGAGCGCGAGGTTGGCGATGACGCCGGCGATGCCCGCGCCGGCGACCGCGAGCCCGAGGCTCAGGAAGGCGCCGAAGTTCGACTTGTCGCGCGCGTCGCGGAAGCGCTCGAGCGAGTGCCGCCGCAGGTAGTGCCCCATCTCGTGCCCGAGGATCGCCGCGAGCTGCGCCTCGTCGACGCAGCGCAGGAGGAGCCCCGTCCACACCTGCATCATGCCGTTCGGCGCCATGCTGGCGTTGAACTGCGGCGTGCGCACGACGTACAGCCGCAGGTCGGGGCAGTGGTCCTTGCCGAGCCGGCAGACGACCTCGCGCAGGTAGGCGTTCAGCGCGCGGTCGCGCACGACGAAGCGCGAGGTCCTGAGGTCGCGCTCGGCGCGGTCCATGACGCTCCACAGCCCGCCCTCGTCGGTGTCGGGCGGCGGGCGGTGGCCGGGCCTGACGAACTCCGGGGAGGTCTGCCCTCCGGCGGCGCGCATCGCCGCGAGCGCCGCGAGCGCGCAGAGCGCACAGCCGAACCCGCGCCGGTTCACGCGCGCCGGCTCACTTGAGCGAGTCGGAGACGAGCGCCTTCACCGTCTCCGCGGCCGCGTCGGGCGTGCGCAGGTCGCCGTGTCCGCGCACGAGCCTGTTGAACCAGACGATGTCGCCTGTCTTGAGGTCGACGACCGAGGCGAACCCCACCTGGGCGCCGCCGGGAATGCCGACGCCGGCGATCGCGGCGACCACCATGATCGCGACGCGTCCGGCGCTCGCGTAGCTGTCGCGCACGAAGAGGAACAGCGCGTAGTCCGCCGGCCGCTCGTCGGTCGCGTGGTTGCGCGCGATCGCCGCCACCGCCGGTCCGAGCGACCAGTCGAAACTCTCGCCCTTGGTGGGAAGCTGAAGGCCGGGCAGATAGCGGTGCACCAGCACCGACCCGCCGACCGCGCGATGCAGCCTCAAGAGCTCGAGGCTCGTCGCCTGGTCCTCGGGCGTGCCGCGATCGGGCTGGTAGTCGACGAGCTTGACCCTGTAGTGCTTGGCCTCGGTCTCGAGCGCCGCGCGCATGTGCTCGAGTGCCGCGGTGGTCCACTCGGCCCGCGGCTCCTCGAGCCCGCCCGCGGTGAGCTCGGAGAGCTCCACGTCGAGCGGCATCACGACGATCACCGGGTCCCTGCCCGCCTCGCGGCCGAGCTGCGCCGCCTGCCGCTGCGTGGCCATCGGCGCGCAGCCGGCGAGCATCGCAACGGTTGCGGCGAGCAGCAGGACCCGGGACGGCGTCCCGTACGCCCTCATGACCGACCTTCCTCCCTGGAACGGACCGGCATCCGGACGAAGTTCATTGTAGCGCCGCCGCGCCGACGGATGCGCGACGTCCCGAACCGGCCGCGGCCTAACAGCCTGTTGAAAAACTCCGCCGGTGCGCACGGGGGGATATACAAGGGGCTTGCCCCTTGTTCGTGCCGGGGAATATACAAGGGGGCTTCCCCCCTTGTTCGTACGACCGGGGTTTGGGTTGCACGCTGATTTCGTCTGACGAAGTCCGCAGCAGTTGCATGCTAATGCTCAGAACAGGATCGCAATCCCGTCCAGCTCGCCCTCGGAATTGGCCAGGTCGACGCGCTTGTGCGCGATCCTGAAGCCGGCGCCGGCGCGCCGGAGCCGGTGCTCGACCAGCGCGCCCCACACGCGCTGCCGCTCGGCGCGGAACTCGACCAGCACCAGGGTCGAGGCGACGCGCACCTCGCCGGCGCCCTCCCCGAGCAGCATCACGTTGCCGACCTGATGCACGGTGCGGGCGAGCGGCAGCCGTGCGTGCGCGCGCGGGTGCCGGGCCTGCTTCACGCGGAGCTCGAGCAGCGTGCGGTCGTCGTGGATGATCGACGAAGTCTCGAACGGCTCGGCCTGGTCGTGCTCGAGCGGCACCCAGTACGTCGCGTCCTCGGTGAAGAGCGCGAGCCACTCCTCGTAGCGCTGCGTGTCGAGCAGGCGCGCCTCGTGATACAGGAACCGCTCGACGTCGCCGGGCACGTCAAGCCCCGGCGGTCATGTAGTCGAGCCAGGCGCGCATCTGCGCGCGGATGTACACCTCGCTGGTGCCGGTGCCGCCGCGGCGGCTGCCGTTCGGCTCCTCGACGTCGCGGCCGTGGCCGCGCCCGATGTAGACCCACTCGGTCGCGCCCGAGGCGAGCCCGCGCTGCACGCGCTCGTACACCTCGAGATCGTCGGTCAGCACCCACGAGGCGGTGCCGTTCACCACGTTCGCGAAGGCCACCGTGTCGCGGAACAGCCGCGCGGGCGCCTGCTTCATCCGAAACGAGTACGTGTAGACCACCGAGCGGTCCACCGCCAGCGGATGCACGATGCGCATCTGCCTGAACTGGCTCATGAACGAGCAGTTCGGGTAGACGATGGTGTTCCACAGCGTGACGCCGAGGATGCGCTTCGCCTCGGCCTCGCCCGCCTTCGCCGCGAGCGCGCGGTAGTACTCGGCGAAGGCCGGGTTGCCGAGGCCGGCGACCAGGCGGTCGTCGTTGTGGTAGTCGCCGAGCCAGCCGTGGCCGAACGGCGTGGTCCAGATCCCGACCGCCTCCCACACGGCGTCGGGCGCGCCGTTCTGGCGCATCTGCCGCACGGCGATGTCGTAGTAGTGCTCCTCCCCCGGCGCGCCCGGCTCCGGCGCGCCGCGCGCCACCGCCACCGAGGAGGCGTGCACCCAGGCCGGGTGCGCGCCGTCGAGGTGGTTCTCGAGCATCAGCTTCCAGTTGCCGCTGTACGCGTGCTTGAACACGCCGCCGGCGACCTCGAGCTCGCCGCCGGGCGCGCGGTCGACGAAGTCGTCGAACGAGGCGTGCGCCGGCCCGAGATGCTCCTCCAGGCTCGGCCCGGTCGCGGCGAGCGACGCGAAGATGAAGCCGCGGTACAGCGCCACGCGCGGCGCCGCGTGCAGGCGCAGCTCGCCGAGCCTGCCCTTGTCGTAGCCGGACTCGAACGGCGCCGCGCGCAGCGCGCCGGCCCGGTCGTAGCTCCAGCCGTGGTACGGGCACACGAAGCGCTCGGTGCTGCCGCGACCCTCGGTGCAGACCGTCGCGCCGCGGTGCGCGCAGCGGTTCACGAGCACGCGGACCGAGCCGTCGTCGTGACGCACCACGATCACCGGCGCGCGCCCCATGCGCGTGGTGAAGTAGTCGCCCGCCGCGCGCACCTGGCTCTCGTGGCCGAGGACGAGCCACGCGCGGCCGAAGATGCGCTCCATCTCCAGCTCGAAGATGGCGGGGTCCGCGTACACCGCACGGTGCACGCGGTCGGGCTGGACCAGCATCGCCAGCCGCTCGCGGTCGAAAGCGCCCATGGCAGGGGTCCGGAGAGCCGAGGCTGATAGGATAAAGTCTTATCCCCGCAGGGGCAAAGCCGGCCGCGAAAGGAGACACGCCCGCATGGCAGGAATCCGGCACGTCGCCATCACCGCCGAGGATCCGTGCGCCGCCTTCTTCGGGCGGACGTACGCGCTCGCCGGCCGGGAGCCCGACCGCTCGGCGCACGGCTGGCCGGTGGCGCCGGAATGAGCACGGTCGCGCTCGAGGCCGCCGGCGTCAGGAAGGTCTACACCAAGGACGGCAAGCCGCTCGAGATCCTGGACGTCGAGCGGTTCAGCGTCCGCGAAGGCGAGTTCATCACCGTGATCGGGCCGAGCGGCTGCGGCAAGAGCACCTTCCTGCACATCATGGGCGGCTTCATCACCGCCGAGAGCGGCAGCATCCGCGTCTACGGGCGGGAGGTGCGCGGCCCGGGGCCCGATCGCGGCATGATGTTCCAGGAGTTCGCCCTGTTCCCCTGGCGCACCGTGGCGGGCAACGTCGCGTGGGGGCTCGAGGCGCAGGGCGTGCCGAAGTCCGAGATCGACGTCGTGGTGCGGCGGCACCTCGAGATGACCGGGCTCGCCGAGTTCGGGCACCACTTCCCGGCCGAGCTCTCCGGCGGGATGAAGCAGCGCGCCGCGCTCGCGCGCGTGCTCGCGTTCGACCCGAAGGTGCTCCTGATGGACGAGCCGTTCGGCGCGCTCGACGCGCAGACCCGCGAGACGATGCAGGAGGAGCTGATGCGCCTGTGGGAGCGTACCCACAAGACGATCGTGTTCGTCACCCACGACATCGAGGAGGCGGTGTACCTCGGCGACCGCGTCGTCGTGCTCACCGCCCGGCCGGGGCGCATCCGCGAGGAGGTGCCGATCGATCTGCCGCGGCCGCGCGCGCTCGACGTCAAGAAGTCGATGCGCTGCCACGAGTACCGCAACTACATCTGGGACCTGATCCGCGGCGAGTCGGCGCGGTAGCACGGCACGCCGCGGGGCGACGGCGCGGGGCGAAGCGCAGGGGCGGCCGGATCGGTCAGCGCGGCAGGTAGCCGAGGTCGACCATGCCGTCGACGTTCACCGGCTTCTCCAGCCAGCCGAGCTTCTCGTGCATGAACCCGGCGAGCCTCTTCAGGCTGTCGACGTTGACGCGGGCGTCCGGATCGCGCTTCCAGTCCTTGTTCTTGACGTAGATCTCGACCGGCGTGCGCACGAACCCGGCCTTGTGGAGGTCCCGCTTCGCCTGCTCCATATTCGCCAGGTAGTGCTTCGTGACCGCGACGTAGTCGGCGTGGAAAGCGCGCACCGCCCCGGGATGCGCCTTCAGGAACTTCTCGCCGAACCAGACGTCGAGCAGCTCGTGGTCGTAGCCGACCGCGTCGACCGCGGTGAAGAGCTGGCGCAGCCCGCCCTTGGCGGACTCGGCGGAATAGAACGGCTCGACGAACGTGCCGGCGTCGACCTTGCCGCTGCGCACCGCCTCGCCCATCGCCGGGAAGCTCAGCGGAAACACCTTGGTGTCCTTGTCGGGCACGAGGCCGGCGTTCAGGAGCGCGGCGCGCGCCCACAGATCGGTGGCGGTCTTGATGCCCACCACGCCGACCGTGCCGCCCTTCAGGTCCGCGACGGACTTCACCGGGCCGTCGGCCTTCGCCATGTAGGTCGTGCTGAAGTACTGCGAGCCCGACGCCTCCAGGCAGATGCTGGCGGTGATCTTCATGTCGATGCCCTGGGCGCGGGCGAAGATCACGGCGAGCCCGGGCGCGGTGCCGGCGTCGATCTCGCCCGCGAGGAACGCCTGGAAGCGCTGCGGATTGGCCTGGAACAGGATCTGCTTGAGCTGGTACTGCTTGCCCATGTTCGGCGCGAGGTCCGGGCGCGCGCTCATCAGCCACACCTGCTCCTCGGCGGCGAAGCCGCGGCCGAAGCGGATCAGCGGCGGATCGGCGGCGTAGCCGGCCGGAACGTACGCGAAGGTCGCGGCGAGCACCGCGAGCAGCAGGTGGCGCATCGGTTTCATCGTCCCCTCCTCCTGGTCAGACGTAGTAGGTCTCCAGCCGGTCCCAGTATACCAACCGGCTGCGCAGCAGCACGAGGCCGCGATCGAGCAGCAGCCCGAGCAGCGCGATCACCACCACCGCCGCGAGCATGCGGTCGGTCTTGAGCGACGCGAGCGCGTAGATCACGACGTAGCCGAGCCCGTCGATCGAGCTGATCATCTCGGTGATGATCACCACGATCATCGCCACCGGCAGCGCGACGCGGAAGCCGGCGAAGATGAACGGCACCGTCGCCGGGATCACGACCCGCGCGAAGATGCGCGCGCGCGAGGCGCCCATGTTCTGCGCCGACCAGATCAGCACGCGGTTCACGCCGCGGGCGCCCTGGTAGGTGATGATGACGATGGGATAGAGGCACTCGAGGAAGATCAGCGCGACCTTGGACAGGCTGCCGAGCCCGAACACGAAGATGAAGATCGGGAAGAGCGCGAGCTTCGGCACCGCGTAGGTCCCGGAGAAGAGCGGATCGAGCAGCGCGGCGACGAGCTCGGAGCGGCCCATCAGCATGCCGAGCCCGACGCCCACCGCCGCGGCGAGCGCGAAGCCGGCGAGCGCCCGGTAGAGCGACACCCACGCCTCGTGCCAGCCCTCGGCCGCGGTGGCGAACCGGACGAGCTCGTCCGCGATGTCGACGAGCGACGGGAAGAGGAGCTGGTTCCACCAGCCGCTGCGCGCCGCGAGCTCCCACGCGAGGAGCAGCGCGCCGAGCAGCAGGAACGGCCGCACGCGGCTCATGCGTGCGTCTCCTGCCAGGCGAGCGCGCGCCGCCTGCCCGCGCGCAGCAGGTGGTCGCCGGCGTAGCCGAGGATCGCGATGGTGACGAGCGAGACGTACATCAGGTCGAAGCGCAGGCTGTTCTCCGCGATCTGGATCAGGTAGCCGAGCCCGGAGCGCGCGTTGATCATCTCGGTGGCGAACATCACGATGAACGAGAGCGCGAGCGACACCCGCATCCCGGCGAAGACGAGCGGCAGCGCGCTCGGCACCACCACGCGGCTGAAGATGCGCCAGCGGCTCGCGCCCATGTTCATCGCCGACCACACCAGGATGCGCGGGGTCGACCGCGCGCCATAGTAGGCGTTGACGAACACCGGGTAGAAGCAGGCGAGCGCGATGATCAGGATCTTGGAGAGATCGCCGATGCCGAACCAGAGCATGAAGAGCGGCAGCATCACGATCTTCGGCACCGGGTAGGTCATGAACACCGCCGGGCTGAACGTCTCGTCGAACCACCGCGCCATGCCGGCCGCGAGGCCGAACGCGATCCCGAGCGCCGAGCCGACGGCGAAGCCCGGCAGCGAGCGGCCGAGGCTCGCGCCGATGTGCTCGTAGAGCTCGCGCGAGCCGAGCGCGGCGACGAAGTGGCGCGCGATCTCGAGCGGGCTCAGGATGTACTCGGGCAGCCCCGCGAGCGACCAGAGCTGCCAGAGCGCGAGGACCGCGACCAGCAGGCCGAGGCGCGCGATCAGCACGGGCTAGGGCGCGGCGCGCTTCGACTTCGTCAGCGACTCCACGGTCGCCCCGGCGAGCGTGGCCTGCAGCTCGGCGAGGATCGACAGCGCGATCGACTCCGGCGTGTCGGCGCCGATGTCGAGCCCGACCGGGCCCTTGAGGCGGTCGCGCAGCGGCGCGCCGCCCTCGCCGAGGTCCTCGAGCAGCCGCTCCTTGCGCGCGCGCGGCCCGAGGATGCCGACGTAGCGCGGGCTCACCCTCGCGAGGTGGCCGAGATACTTGCGGTCGGTCGCGAGGTGGTGGCTCATGACGACCACCGCGTCGAACTCCGCGAGCGGCAGCTGCTCGGGAAGCCTGTCCGGGTCGACGTGGAGCGCGCGCTCCGCGCGCTCGAAACCGCCGCGCTGGATGTAGCCGGGGCGGTGGTCGGCCACGGTGACGCGCCAGCCGAGGTCGGACGCCATGCCGGCGAGCGGCACCGCGTCGAGGCCGCCGCCGAGCAGGAGCAGCTTCGGAATCGGCTCGAGCGTGGCGTAGAGCACGCCGAGGCCGGAGTCGTCCATCGCGTAGCGGTTCTCGCCCTCCTTCAGCACGCGCTCGCACTCGGTCGCGAGCGCGTCGGCCGCCGCCGCGTCGAGCCCGTGCGTCTCGCGCGCCCCGCCCTCCTCAAAGATCAGCGTGCCGCCGGGCGCGACGCCGGGCCGCGTGCTCTCGATCACGGTGGCGACGACGGCGCGCCGATGCGCGAGCAGGCGCCGCACCATCGAGGCGAAGGGCTGGTAGTCCTGCGCCGGCTGCAGCGGCTGCAGGAAGACGCGGATCAGGCCGTTGCAGCCGACGCCCAGTCCGAACAGCTCGTCGGCCTCGCCGCGCATGTCGTAGGTGACCGCCGCCGCCTCGTCGCGCTCGATCACCGCGCGCGCGCGCTCGGCGAGATCGCCCTCGAGGCAGCCGCCGCTCACCAGGCCCTGGTAATCGCTGTTGGCGGCGATCAGGATGCGGTGGCCGGCCTTGCTGTAGGTGGAGCCGATGGTGTCGAAGACGGTCGCGAGGACCATGGCCTGGCCCTGCGCGCGCCACGTCTCGAAAGTCCGGATGATCTGACGTTGGCTCATGGCTGGACGCAACGGTTGATCGAGTGTCATCGCGGATGCTACCAGACCCGGTCGGATCCGCTGCGAGGCACGGTGGACAAACGCACCGCAAGCGGCGTTGTAATCTTCGGTTCTCCCGCCACGAGACATTTCCCGCGCACGCGCCATGGGCTTCCAGCATCCGCCGCCGCAGGGCCTCCGATGAGCCAGGAGCACGCCGAGCGCGCGCGCAAGACGGCCGAGGCGATCTATCGCACCGAGTCGCGCCGCGTGTTCGCGACGCTGGTGCGCCTGCTCGGCGACTTCGACGTCGCCGAGGAGGCGCTGCACGACGCCTTCCGCGCCGCGCTCGAGCAGTGGCC
>JAHDYJ010000016.1 GCA_023383795.1 Burkholderiales bacterium
AGACGACGGCGCCCCAGCTCTACAACATGGTGAAGGAGCTCGCCGGGCGCGCCGAGCTGCCCATGCCGCGCGTCTATCTCATCGACGAGGCGCAGCCGAACGCTTTCGCCACCGGCCGCAATCCGCAGAACGCAGCGGTCGCCGCGACGACCGGCATCCTGCAACTGCTGACGCCGCGCGAGCTGCGCGGCGTGATGGCCCACGAGCTGGCGCACGTGAAGCATCGCGACATACTGATCTCCACGGTGTCGGCCACGATCGCCGGCGCGATCTCGACCCTCGCGCAGTTCGGCCTGTTCTTCGGCGGCAACAACCGCGAGGGCGGCAATCCGATCCTGGCGATCCTGGTGATGCTGTTCGCGCCGATCGCGGCGATGCTGATCCAGTTCGCGATCTCGCGCACGCGCGAGTTCGGGGCGGATCGGGGCGGCGCCGAGATTTCCGGCGACCCGCACGCGCTGGCCGACGCCCTGGTGAAGATCGATCACTACGCGCGCGGCATTCCGCTCGAAGCCGCCGAAGCGCACCCGGCGACGGCGCAGATGATGATCATCAATCCGCTGTCGGGCGGCGGGCTCAAGGGGCTGTTCAGCACCCACCCGGCGACCGAGGAGCGGATCGTGCGCCTGCGCGCGATGGCCTGAACGGACGGCGCTCCCCGGCTGCGGCGCGTGGCGCGCGACTATAATTGCGCGCCACGCCGTGCCCCGTCACTCGTACAGCCTCGCGGAGGATCTCGCCGACGCGAGCCGCCTGATCGCTCGGGTGGCCGCCGGCGAGAGCCTAGCGGCATTGCGCGCCGCGGCGCCGCTGCGGCCCGCCGTGCTCGAGCTCGTGTACGGAACGCTGCGTGATTACGGCGTCGGCGACGCGCTCGTCGCCGCCCTCGCGCACCGCTTGCCGCGCGACCCGCACGTGCGCGCGCTGCTGATCACGGCGCTGCGCGCGCTGCGCGCCGGACGGGCGCAGCACGCCGTCGTCAGCGAGGCCGTGAACGCCGTCGCACGGCTGCGCATCGCCTCCGCGAAGGGCCTGGTGAACGCAGTGCTGCGCGGTTATCTGCGCGATCGTGCCGCGCTCGACGCGCGTGCCGCGGCGACCGACGAGGGCCGCTACCGCCATCCGCAGTGGTGGATCGATCGGGTGCGAGCGCAGTACCCGGGTGCCTGGGAGCGGGTGCTCGAGGCCGGCAACACGCATCCGCCGATGACGCTGCGCGTGAATCCCCGTCGCACCGGCGTCGCCGAATACGTCGCGCTGCTCGCGGCGGAAGGTATCGAGGCACGGCAGGTGGGTGCCCAGGCGGTGCGTCTCGTGACGCCGCTTCCGGTCGACGCGGTGCCCGGTTTCGACGCGGGGCTCGTCTCGGTCCAGGACGCCGGCGCCCAGCTCGCCGCGCCGCTGCTGGATCTCGCGCCAGGCCAGCGCGTCCTGGATGCCTGTGCGGCGCCGGGCGGAAAGGCGGCGCATCTGGCGGAGCTCGCGGCGCTGGATCTCACCGCGCTCGACGTGGACGAAGCACGTCTGCGGCGCATCGGCGCGGCGCTCGCCCGGCTCGGTCTTGCAGCTCGCGTCCTCGCCGGCGACGCGCTGACGCCCGAGGCGTGGTGGGACGGACGACCGTTCGAGCGCATCCTGCTCGACGCGCCGTGTACCGCCTCGGGCGTTGCGCGCCGGTATCCCGACGTGAAATGGCTGCGCCGCGCCGCGGACGTCGCCCGGTTCGCGACATTGCAGGCGCAGCTGCTCGCCACGATGTGGCGGCTCCTCGAGCCGGGTGGTAAATTGCTCTACGCGACCTGCTCGGTGTTCCACGAGGAGAACGACGCCGTCGTGGGCGAGTTCCTGGCGCGGCGCGCCGACGCGGTCCGCCTCGCGGTGCCCGTCCTGGACGGCGGGCAGCTGCTGCCCGACGCGGAGCACGACGGCTTCTACTACGCCTTGCTGCAGAAGAGCCCCTGAACGATGCGCCGGGCGCCGATACGCCGCCAGGCGGCCATCGCAATGGTCGCCGCATTGCCGCTGCTCGCGTCGATGCTCGCGCTGCCGGTGGCCACGCACGCCGACGAGGTTGCGGTCCGCGCCGCGCGCCTCGAGCAGGCGGAGGACGGCTACGCGCTCGATGCCGATTTCGAGCTCGACCTGACCGCGCGCCTCGAGGATGCGCTGCACAAGGGCGTGGCGCTCTACTTCGTGATCGAGTTCGAGTGTACGCGGCCGCGGTGGTACTGGCTCGACGAGCGCGTTGCCGCCGCCGCGCGCTCCGCGCGCCTCTCGTTCCACGCGCTGACTCGCACCTATCGACTGAGCTCCGGCAGCCTGCACCAGACCTATCCGACGATCGGCGAGGTGCTGCGCGCGCTCGGCACGGTGCGCGGCTGGACCGTGATCGAGCGCGGGCGGCTCGCGCCGGACACGGTCTACTCGGCCGCCACGCGCGTGCGGCTCGACGTCACCCAGCTGCCGAAGCCCTTCCAGGTGAGCGCGCTCGCCAACCGCGACTGGACGCTCGCCTCGCCGTGGTACCGCTGGACGTTCAGGTCGCCGCCGCTTGCGGGCGCGGATGCCGGCGGGCAGGCCGGGGACATGGACGCGGGGAAGGGCGGCCGATGACCTATCTGCTCGTCGTCTGCGCGGCGCTCGCGGGCATCCTGGTGTTCCTGCTCGCGGCGGGATCGAGCGCCACCACGACGCTGCTCGCGCGCCACTACCCGCTGCTGCTCGTGCTGAACGGCCTGCTCGCCGCCGGGCTGTTCGTCCTGGTCGGCTACCAGCTGCTGACGCTGCGGCGCGCCTTGAAGGCGCGCGTGTTCGGCTCGCGCCTCACGCTGCGCTTCCTGGCGATCTTCGTCGTCATGGCGATCGTGCCGGGGGTCCTGGTCTACACCGTTTCGGTGCAGTTCCTGACCCGCAGCATCGAGTCGTGGTTCAACGTGCGCGTGGACACCGCGCTCGAGAAGGGCCTCGATCTCGGCCGCAACGTGCTCGACAACATGCTGGCGGACCTGCGCCGCAAGTCGCGTACCATGGCGCTCGACCTGTCCGAGCTCTCTCCGGCCGTGCAGTCGGTCGCGCTGAACCGGCTGCGCGAGCAGGCCGGCGTCGACGACGTCGCGCTGATCGCGGGCAACGGGTCGGTCCTCGCCAGCGCGTCGCGCGAAGTGATGCAATTGGTGGCCGAGCCGCCGCCGTCGCACGCCCTGCGCGCCGCGCGCTCGGCGCGGGAGTACGCGGCGATCGAGGGCGTCGGCGAGCGCGGGCTGCTGATGCGCGTGATCGTACCGCTCGCGGCCGCCGCGCTGTCGGACGAGACGCGCTGGCTGCAAGTCGTGCAGCGCGTGCCGGCGGCGCTCGCCGAGAGCGCCGAGACGGTGCAGTCGGTGTACGGCGACTACAAGGAGCTCGCGCTGCTGCGCGCGGGGCTGAAGCGAATCTATCTGATCACCCTCACGCTGACCCTGCTGCTCTCGCTGTTCCTGTCGATCGCGCTCGCCTTCGTGCTGTCGCGGCGCCTCTCGGAGCCGCTCGCGGTGCTCGCCGAGGCGACCCAGGCGGTCGCACGCGGGGACTTCAGCCGGCGCGCGAAGGTCACGACCGCCGACGAGCTCGGAGTCCTCACGCGCTCGTTCAACGCGATGACCGAGCAGCTCGGACAGGCGCACGCGGTCGCCGAGGCGACGCGCGAGCAGGTCGAGAGCGCCAAGGCCTATCTCGAGAACATCCTCGCCAACCTGTCGGCGGGCGTGCTCACGTTCGACGAGGCGTTCCGCCTGCAGATCGCCAATGCCGGGGCCGGCGCCATCCTCGGGCAGGATCTCGCCCGCTGCGCCGGCGGCCCGCTCGCCGGCACCGCCACGCTGGAGGCGCTCGCCGGCGAGATCCGCAACGGCTTCGCCGCGCCGGGCGAAGGCTCGTGGCAGCGCGAGATCGAGCTCGCCGGCGGCCAGGTCATCCTCGCGCGCGGATCGCGGCTGCCCGAGCCGGCGGGCGCGGGCTATGTCGTCGTGTTCGACGACATCACGCAGCTGATCGCCGCGCAGCGCGCGACCGCCTGGGGTGAGGTGGCGCGACGGCTCGCGCACGAGATCAAGAACCCGCTCACGCCGATCCAGCTCTCGGCCGAGCGCCTCCAGGCCCGGCTCGGCGGCCGTCTTCCCGCCGAGCAGGCGCAGGCGCTCGAGCGCGCGACCGGTACCATCATCGCGCAGGTCGCGGCGCTGAAGAACATGGTGGACGAGTTCCGCGAGTACGCACGGCTGCCTGCGCCGATGCTGCGGCCGCTCGACCTCAACGCGCTGGTGACCGACGTCTACGCCCTCTACGAGCACTCCACGGTACCCGTGGATCTGCGGCTGGCGAGCGACCTGCCGCCGGTGCGCGCCGATGCGGCCCAGTTGAGGCAGGTCATACACAACCTCCTGCAGAACGCCCAGGATGCGCTGGCGGGGCGGCAGGATCCCCGCATAGAAGTGCGCACCGAACGGGCCGGCGAACGCGTGCGGCTGTGCGTCGCCGACAACGGCGGCGGTTTCAGCGAGAGCATCATGAAGCGCGCGTTCGAGCCGTACGTGACGACCAAGCCGAAGGGCACGGGGCTCGGGCTGGCGATCGTGAAGAAGATCATCGACGAGCACCACGGCACGGTGTCGATCGAGAACCGACCGCAGGTGGGCGCGGCAGTGACCGTCGCGCTACCGCTCGCGGCGTAGCAGGCGGCAGCACGGGGAAGGACGGCGGAATGGCATCGATTCTGGTGGTCGACGACGAAGTGGGTATCCGGGAGCTTCTGTCGGAGATCCTGTCCGAGGAGGGGCACACGGTACGCCTCGCCGAGAACGCGACCGCGGCCCGCGAGGAGCGCGCGCGCGACCGGCCGGACCTGGTGCTGCTCGACATCTGGATGCCGGACACCGACGGCATCTCGCTCCTCAAGGAATGGGCGGCCGGCGGAGCGCTGAACATGCCGGTCGTCATGATGTCCGGCCACGCGACGATCGACACGGCGGTGGAAGCGACGCGGATCGGCGCGATGGACTTCCTCGAGAAGCCGATCGCCCTGCAGAAGCTGCTCGGCACCGTGAAGCGCGCGCTGCGCAGCGGGGAGGGGCGGGCGGAGTCGCGGGTAACGCTCGCGACGCTCGGCCGCTCGTCGGTCATCGTCGAGTCGCGCAAGCGCCTGGCGCAGCTCGCCGCCGTGGGCGCGCCGCTCCTCCTGCGCGGGGAGCCCGGCACGCTGCCGGAAATCTATGCACGCGAGCTGCAGCGGCCGAACACGCCGTTCGTGACCGCGACGCAAGGCCTCGTCGAGGCGCCGCAGGACCTGCTGGCGCGCGCCGCCGGCGGCATCCTGTTCGTCGAGGACATCGCCGCGCTCTCGAAGGCGCAGCAGCGCAGCCTGGCGTTCGTCGTTGCGCGCGCCGATCGCAGCCAGGTGCGCATCGTGTCGTTCTGCTCGGTGGATCCGCGCAAGCTCGTCGAGGAGCGCGGCCTCGAGCCGGACCTGCTCGCGCGCCTGTCGGAGCTCGTACTGCACCTGCCCGCGCTGCGCGAGTTCGCCGACGCCATACCCGAGATCGCGCCGGTGCTGCTCGCGTACCTGGTCGAGTCGCGCTTCTGCCCGTCGCGCTTCTTCTCGACCGCCGCGCTGAACGTGCTGCGCGGCTTCGACTGGCCGCGCAACCTGGACGAGCTGCAGCAGGTGGTGAAGAGCGCCGCGCTAGCGGCGCTCGACGAGGAGATCGGCGTGGCCGACGTCGAGCGCGTGCTGCTGCGGCCGGCGCCGGCCGGGCTCGGCGTGTCGCTCGAGCTTCCGCTGCGCGAGGCGCGCGAGGCCTTCGAGCGGGCGTACTTCGAGCACCACCTCGCGCGCGACGGCTCGATCAGCCGGCTCGCCGAGCGCTCCGGCCTCGAGCGCACCCACCTCTACCGGAAATTGAAGGCGCTGGGAATCAACGTCGGCCGCAAGGAGGAGTGATGGAAGGCCGACCGCGCCGGCGCGGGCGATACAGTCTACAATGCGCCCGCTGAAGAACGGCGGAGCCGCGCAGTGAAGATCATCATTCTCGGTGCCGGACAGGTCGGCTCGACGCTCGCCGAGAACCTGGTCTCCGAGCAGAACGACATCACGGTCGTCGATCTCGACGCGTCGAAGCTGAAGGATCTGCAGGACCGCTTCGACCTGCGCGCGGTGGCCGGCAGCGCCGCCGATCCGCGGATCCTCGCCGAAGCCGGCATCGAGGACGCCGACATGCTGATCGCGGTGACGCAGAGCGACGAGACCAATCTCGTCGCCTGCAAGATCGCGTCGAAGCTCTTCAACACGCCGACCAAGATCGCGCGCGTGCGCGCGGCGGGATTCATGCGGCGTCCCGAGATCCTCTCGGAGGACGGCTTCGACGTCGATTTCGCGATCTGTCCCGAGCAGATCGTGACCGAGTACATCTCCAAGCTGATCGAGTTTCCCGAGGCGCTGCAGGTGCTCGATTTCGCCAACGGCCGCGTCACGATGGTCGCGGTGCGCGCATTCGAGGGCGGGCCGCTCGTCGGGCATCCGCTGAAGGACCTGCGGCGGCACATCCCGTCGGTCGATTCGCGCGTGGTCGCGATCTTCCGCGGCGACCAGGCGATCATTCCGGACGGCGACACGTTCGTCGAGGCGAACGACGAGGTGTTCTGCCTCGCCGACACCGACCACGTGCGCAAGGTGATGCACGAGCTGCGCAGGATGGACAAGCCGGTCAAGCGCGTGATGATCGCCGGCGGCGGCAACATCGGCCTGCGGCTCGCCAAGGCGCTCGAGCCGCGCTACCAGGTCAAGCTGATCGAGTTCAACAAGCGCCGGGCGTCGGAGGTCGCGGCGCAGCTCTCGAACGCGCTGGTGCTGCACGGCGACGCGACCGACGAGGAGCTGCTGGAGATGGAGAACGTCGCCGAGATGGATCTCTTCCTCGCGCTCACCAACGACGACGAGAACAACATCATGGCCTGCCTGCTCGCCAAGCGCATGGGCGCGCGCCGCGTGGTCGCCCTGATCAACCGCCGCTCGTACGCCGAGCTGATGCAGGGCGGCGAGATCGACATCGCGATCTCGCCGGCGCAGGCCACCATCGGCAAGCTGCTGACGCGCATCCGCCGCGGGGACGTCGTGGCGGTGCACAGCCTTCGCCGCGGCGCCGCCGAGGCGCTGGAGCTCATCGCGCACGGCGACGAGAGGACCTGCAAGGTGATCGGCAAGCGCGTCGAGGACATCCAGCTGCCGCGCGGGGCGGCGATCGGCGCGATCGTCCGCCGGCTCGAGCGGCCGCAGGCCGAGCGCATCGAGGGCGCCGCGACGACGACGCGCGACAGCCAGGTGCTGATGGGCCATCACGACATCGTGATCAAGCCCGACGACCACGTCATCATGTTCGTCGCGAACAAGCGGATGATCCCGCGGGTCGAGAAGCTCTTCCAGGTCGGCTACGCCTTCATCTGATTAGATCCGGACGCGCGCCCAGGCCGTGAGGTCCCTCCCCGCCCGCCTGGTCCGGCGGTCACCCGCTGCGAGCCGCGCCCGATGAACCGCGTGCTGCCGGTACTGAACGTCCTCGCGCGCATCGTCGCGCTGTTCGGGGTCGCGCTGGTGCCGCCGATCGCGGTCTCGCTCTGGATCGCCGACGGCGCGCATGGCGCCTACGACGAGGCGCTCGCGGTCTGCCTGGTCCTGGGCGGGGCCGGGTACGCGGCGACGCGACGGTTTCGCCGCGAGCTCTCGGCGCGCGACGGCTTCCTGCTCGTGGTCTCGGTGTGGGTGATGCTGCCCGCGGTGGCTTCGCTGCCGCTGCTGTTCGCGGTTCCGGGCCTCTCGTTCACCGACGCGTACTTCGAGGCGACGAGCGGCCTGACGGCGACCGGCGCGACGGTCCTCTCGGGGCTGGACACGCTGCCGCGCTCGTTGAATCTCTGGCGTACCGAGCTCCACTGGATCGGCGGCCTCGGCATCATCGTGCTCGCGGTTGCGATCCTGCCGCTGCTCGGTGTCGGCGGGCGCCAGCTCTATCGTGCCGAGATGCCCGGGCCGATGAAGGAGACCAAGCTCACGCCGCGCATCGCCGAGACCGCCAAGGGTTTCTGGCTGATCTACGTCGGATTCACGGCGGCATGCGTCGTCGCCTATCGCGCGGCAGGCATGGACTGGCTGGACGCGGTGATCCACGCGTTCTCGACGCTCGCGCTCGGCGGCTTCTCGTCGTACGACGCGAGCCTGGGCCACTTCGATTCGGTGGCAGTGGAAGCGGTGGCCGTGTTCTTCATGGTGATCGCGGGGCTGAGCTACGGCACGCACTTCCTCGCGGTCTCGCGGCGCACGCTGCGCCCGTATGCGTTCGACTCGGAGGCAAGGGCGTTCGTCGTCGTGCTCGGCGCGAGCTGCATCGGCATATCGCTGTACCTGTGGGTCACCGGCGTCTACGCCGACTTCGGGACCGCGCTGCGCTACGGCGTGTTCAACACCGCGTCGATCGCCACCACGCTCGGCTTCTCGAACACCGACTATGGCCAGTGGCCCGTGTTTGCTCCGCTCTGGATGCTCTTTCTCTGCACGTTCGCGACCTGCTCGGCCTCGACCGGCGGCGGGATCAAGCTGGTCCGGGCGCGCCTGCTCGTCAAGCAGATGTTCCGCGAGACTTCGCTCCTCGTGCATCCGCGCGCCGAGCTGCCGGTGCGGCTCGGCCAGCAGGTGGTCCCGCCGCGCGTGGTGTTCGCGATACTCGCCTTCATGTCGTTCTACGGCACGAGCCTGCTGGTGGTGGTGTTCCTGCTCACGGTCAGCGGCCTCGATCTGCTCACCGCGCTGTCGGCCGCCGTCGCCTGTCTGAACAACACCGGGCCGGGGCTGGGACAGGTCGGTCCGGCCACGACCTACGCCGTGCTGAACGACTTCCAGACGTGGGTATGCAGCATCGCCATGCTGCTCGGCCGGCTCGAGCTCTTCACGCTGGTGGTCGTGCTGAATCCCCGCTTCTGGCGACCGTAGATGAGCGCCTCAGCGCGCCGTCAGCCGGAACGACTCGAGGAACATGGTGACGTCGGCGTCCTCGCCGCGCCCGCCGCGGCCGACGAAGACCACCTGGTAGAAGCGGCCGTTTGCGACCAGCACGCGCGCGGCGAGCCGCATCGGTTCGCCCTCGGCGGCGCCTTCCGCCGCGAACTCGCGCGCCGGATGACCGTCGATCTCGAGCGCGCGCTCGCGGGTGACCCGGCCGCCGACGTTGCGCGCCAGCGCGTCGCGCGCCGCGTCGAGGAAGGGCCCCTTCGCGGGAGCGCCGGGCGGCAGCACGGCGTACGCCGCGCCGAAGGCCATGCCTTCCTTGTGCACCCAGGCCATGTTCAGCTCGAGCCGCGCATCGGCGATCGCGACCTCGCGGCTGGCGCGCTCCGGCTTCGCCGGCAGCAGCACCGCATACCCGCCCTCGGCCGAGGTGACCTCGCGCCAGTCGAGCTCCGGATAGCACCCGACGAGGGCCAGGGCGGCGAGGAGCGCCGCCAGCGGGCCGCGACGCCGCGTGGCGGAGTGCCTATTTGCGGGCGAGGTAGCGCTCATCGGAGAACGTATGGATCCAGCGCGGCCGGTATACCGCCAGCAGCGTGGCAAGCATGCCCGTGAGCGTCGCCTCGCCGAAGGCGAGCATCAGCAGCACCGGTACGAGCGACTCGCGCGGGAGCGCGGCATCGGGAGCGAGCACCGTCAGCGCGATCGAGGTCGCCGCGCCCGCCGCGAGCATGGCGACTGCGCCGCCGAAGAACGCGCCGCCGAACACGTAGACGAAGAAGTTCGCGGGGAGCCAGCGCTCGCAGAGGCGGAGCACCCCGTGGCTCGCCAGCACCGGTACCACGCCGCCGAGCAGCGCGCGCGGCGCAACCAGCAGCAGCCAGTCGCCCGGAACGAAGGCGGTCGCGAGCGCCGCGACGGCGGCCGTCGCGACCACCGCCAGCGGCAGTCCGAACATCAGGTAGAGCACCGTGGCGCCGAGCAGATGCAGGCGCGGCAGCGAACCGATTGCCGCGCCTATGCTCCACAGCACGGCGACGGCGACGATTGCGCCGAGGAACACGTTGCTCTGCTCGTCCTCGCGCAGTCGCGCCCAGGGAGCGCGCCACGCCGCCCACGCGACGCAGGCCGCGGCCGCAGCCCAGGCGATGGCCCCCGCCGCGGTGGCGAGCGCTGCGCCCGACGGTTCCACGCGCGCCCGGCTACGCCCCCGGATGCGTCGTCGCCGGTCACTTCGCGGCGACGCAGGCGATCTCCACCAGCATGCGCGGGTCGGCGAGCTTGGCCTCCACCGTCGCGCGCGCCGGCAGGTTCCTCGGGTCGACCCACGCCGTCCATGCGGCATTCATCCCCTCGCGGTTGCGGATATCGGTCACCCAGACATTCGCCCACAGGATTCTCGACTTGTCGGAGCCGGCCTTGGCGAGGAGCGCGTCGATGCGCGCCAGCACTTGGCGGGTCTGCCCGCCGATGTCCTGCGCGAGATCGTCGGCGACCTGGCCGGCGACGAAGACGAAGCCGTTCGCCTCGACGGCACCGGCGAAGAGCTTGCCTGGTTCATGACGCGTGATCTGCATGCGGGTCTCCTGAAAAGTGCGGCGAGCGGCCTGCCGCGGTCTGTGAAACGCAACTCGACATCGGACCGCGCCCGCGAGCAAGGTGTCCACGGAGCGTTTCGTGGAACCTATCCCAAAACGCGACGACGCGCGCGAAAGAGAAGATTCATACGGGCTTGCTGTTGCCCGTACGACCCGTCTCCTCCGCAGAAGCGCCGCGGCGATTCCGAGATGACTTCTTCTAGAACCTATCTCAAGATGCGAATGCGGTCGCGAAAGAGGGGGTCCCAACCCTTCCCTCGGGCCCCTTGTTCGTACGACCTCGGTTCGGGAAGAAGCACGGCCGCGATTTTGAGATAGTTTCTAGTATGCGAGCACCGCCGCGAGCCACCGCTCGGCGCGCGCCAGCTCCATCTGCTTGCGCCGCGCGTAGTCCTCCACCTGGTCGCGATCGATCCTGCCCACCGCGAAGTAGTGCGACTGCGGGTGCGAGAAGTACAGCCCGGAGACGCTCGCAGCCGGCAGCATCGCATAGCTCTCGGTGAGCTCGATGCCGAGCTCGGGCGCGCCGAGCAGCTCGAAGAGGGCACCCTTCTCGGTGTGGTCGGGGCACGCCGGGTACCCGGGCGCGGGCCGGATGCCGCGATAGCGCTCGCCCACGAGCTCCTCGTTCGTCAGGTGCTCGTTCGCGGCGTAGCCCCAGAAGTCGCGCCGGACCCGCTCGTGCAGGAGCTCGGCGAACGCCTCGGCGAGCCGGTCGGCGAGCGCCTTCAGCATGATCGCGCTGTAGTCGTCGTGCCGCGCCTCGAAGGCCGCGACCCGCGCCTCGCAGCCGATGCCCGCGGTGACCGCAAACGCGCCGAGATAGTCGCGCAGGCCGGTCGGCTTGGGCGCGACGAAGTCGGCCAGGCACAGGTTGAAGCGGTCCTCGGCCTTGCGCGTCTGCTGTCGCAGATGGTGGAACACCATCCGCGGCGCGCTGCGCGACTCGTCCGCGTAGACCTCGATGTCGTCGCCCACCGCGTTCGCCGGCACGAGCGCGAACACCCCGCTGGCGGTGAGCCACTTCTCGCGGATGATCCGGTCCAGCATCGCCTGGGCGTCGCGAAGGACGTTGGTCGCGGTCTCGCCGACGACCGGGTCGTGGAGGATCTTCGGGTAACTGCCGGCAAGATCCCAGACCTGGAAGAACGGCGACCAGTCGATGTAGCGCGCGATCTCGGCGAGATCGTAGCCGCGGAACGCCTTGCGGCCGAGCAGGCGCGGGACCGGCGGCCGGTAGGTCGCCCAGTCGATCCTGAGCGCGTTGGCGCGCGCTCCGGCGATCGGAATGAGCGGGGCCTGCCCCTTCTTGGCGGCGTGCTGCGCCCGGATCTTCTCGTAGTCGGCGCGGACCCCCGCGACGTAGGCCTCGCGCCCCTCTGCGGAAAGCAGCCCCGAGCAGACGCTGACGCTGCGCGAGGCGTCCGGCACGTAGACCGTTACCCCGGAGTACTTGGGCGCGATCTTCACCGCCGTGTGCATGCGCGAGGTGGTGGCGCCGCCGATCAGGAGCGGCACGCGGAAGCCCTCGCGTTCCATTTCCTGCGCCACGTGCGCCATCTCCTCGAGCGAGGGCGTGATCAGCCCCGAGAGCCCGACGATGTCGGCGTTCTCGTCGCGCGCGACCTGCAGGATCTTCTGCGCCGGCACCATCACGCCGAGGTTGATCACCTCGAAGTTGTTGCACTGGAGAACGACCGCGACGATGTTCTTGCCGATGTCGTGCACGTCGCCCTTGACCGTGGCGACCACGATCTTGCCCTTCGGCTTCGCGTCGCCGAGCGCCGCCTTCTCCGCCTCGATGAACGGCACGAGATGCGCAACCGCCTGTTTCATCACGCGCGCCGATTTCACCACCTGCGGCAGGAACATCTTGCCGGCGCCGAAGAGGTCGCCGACGACGTTCATGCCGTCCATCAGCGGCCCCTCGATCACCTGGATCGGTCGCGCGAACTTCCGGCGCGCCTCCTCGGTGTCCTCTACCACGTAGGTGGAGATGCCCTGCACGAGCGCGTGTGCGAGGCGCTCCTCCACCGTGCCCTTGCGCCACGAAAGGTCCTCCTCCGCGCGCCTGCCGGTGCTCTTCACCGTTTCGGCGAACGCGACGAGCCGCTCGGTGGCGTCGGCGCGGCGGTTCAGGATCACGTCCTCCACGCGCTCGAGCAGATCCTTGGGGATCTCCTCGTACACGCCGAGCTGCCCGGCGTTGACGATGCCCATGGTCATGCCGGCCTTGATCGCGTGGTAGAGGAACGCCGTGTGCATCGCCTCGCGCACCGCGTCGTTGCCGCGGAACGAGAACGACAGGTTCGACACGCCGCCGCTCACGCGCACCTGCGGCAGGGTCTGCCGGATCCAGCGCGTGGCCTCGATGAAGTCCACGCCGTAGTTCGCGTGCTCCTCGAGGCCGGTCGCGACCGCGAAGACGTTGGGATCGAAGATGATGTCCTCCGGCGCGAACCCGGCGCGCTCGACGAGGACGTCGTAGCAGCGCTGGAGGACCTCCTTGCGCCGCTCGAGCGTGTCGGCCTGGCCCTGCTCGTCGAACGCCATCACCACCACCGCCGCGCCGTAGCGGCGCGCGAGCCTCGCGTGCTCGACGAACTCGGCCTCGCCCTCCTTGAGCGAGATCGAGTTGACGACCGGCCGCCCCTGGACGCATTTCAGCCCGGCCTCGATCACCGACCACTTCGACGAGTCGATCATCACCGGCACGCGCGAGATGTCGGGCTCTGCCGCGATCAGGTTCATGAACGTCGTCATGGCCGCCTGCGAGTCGAGCATCGCCTCGTCCATGTTGATGTCGATGATCTGCGCGCCGTTCTCCACCTGCTGGCGTGCGACCGACAGCGCGTTCGCGTAATCGCCGGCGAGGATCAGGCGCGCGAACGCCTTGGAGCCGGTGACGTTGGTCCGCTCGCCGACGTTGACGAAGAGCGAGCTCTCGTCGATGTTTAGCGGCTCGAGCCCGGCGAGGCGCGTCTTGGGCGCCGGGCGCGGCACCCGGCGCGGCGGCACCGCGCGCACGGCATCGGCGATCGCGCGGATGTGCTCCGGGGTCGTGCCGCAGCAGCCGCCAACGACGTTCAGGAAGCCGCTCGCGGCGAACTCGTGCAGCTGGCCGGCGGTGTAGTCGGGGGTCTCGTCGTAGCCGGTCTCCGAGAGCGGATTCGGCAACCCGGCGTTCGGGTAGCAGCAGAGGAAGGTATCGGCGCAGCCCGACAGCTCCTCGATGTACGGGCGCATCAGCTTCGCGCCGAGCGCGCAGTTCAGGCCGATCGTGAGCGGGCGCGCGTGGCGCAGCGAGTTCCAGAACGCCTCCGGCGTCTGGCCGGTCAGGGTGCGCCCGGACTGATCGGTGATCGTGCCCGAGATCATCAGCGGCAGCCGCCGGCCGCGCCGCTCGAACTCGGTCTCGACGGCGAAGATCGCCGCCTTCGCGTTCAGCGTGTCGAAGATCGTCTCGAGCAGTAGCAGGTCGACGCCGCCGTCGATCAGGCCGCGCACCGAGTCGGCGTAAGCGGCGACGAGCGCGTCGAACGTGATGTTGCGAAAGCCCGGATCGTTGACGTCCGGCGAGATCGAGGCGGTCTTGCTCGTCGGCCCGAGCACGCCTGCCACGAACCGGGGCCGCTCGGGCGTGCGCGCCGAGTACGCGTCGGCCGCGGCGCGCGCGAGCTGCGCGGCCGCGAGGTTCAGCTCGCCAGCGAGCGCCTCCATGCCGTAGTCCGCGAGCGACGGCGCATTGGAGTTGAAGGTGTTCGTCTCGATGATGTCGGCGCCCGCGTCGAGATAGGCGCGATGGATCCCCGCGATGACCTGCGGCTGCGTGAGCGAGAGGAGATCGTTGTTGCCGCGCAGGTCGGACGGCCAGTCCGCGAAGCGCGCACCGCGAAAGTCCGCCTCCGCGAGCTTGTGGCCCTGGATCATCGTGCCCATGGCGCCGTCCAGGACCAGAATGCGGCGCTCGAGCAGCGCGCGGAGTTCGGTGGTTCGATCGGGCTGCATGGTCAACTCTGGGCGAGCGCCGCCCGACTCGGGGGATCTGCAAGGGGCAGGGAAAGGGTGGGACCCTTCCCGTCCCTCCCAGGCCCCCTTGGTCCATCGGGTATGCGACGCCCGGGGCGGGCGCGAAGCTCGGCGGTTCGGTCGGATTGCATCGGGAAACAAAAAAACCCGGTCAGCCAAGCGCGGACCGGGTCGTTCCGCTTTAGCCGTATTTGTTAAGCGCCCGCAAGCTGGCAATCAAATCGGCGCTGGACGCAAGGCTACTTCGCGTGCAACCCTTTGTCAACCAACGCCCTTTGCTCTCGCGGCGGCCGTCGGGCCGAGCCGGCGCACGCGGCGTTATACTTCGTTCCCCGCCTTTCCATGCCGTCGTCGAGCGAAGATGAAGCACCTGACGCCCCGCGAGGCCTTCGAGTTCCTGCAGAAGGAACCCCAGGCGCTGCTCATCGACTGTCGCAGCGAGATGGAGTATCTCTTCGTCGGGCATCCGGCCGGCGCGCTGCACGTGTCCTGGAACGACGGGCCCGACTGGGAGGTGAACCCGCATTTCGTCGGGCAGGTGAAGAAGCTCGCCGGAACCAATCACGCGAGCCGGCCGATCGTGCTGATCTGCCGCAGCGGCAATCGGTCGACCGAGGCCGGCGAGGCACTCGAGCGCGCAGGCTTCGGCAACGTGCACAACGTGCTGCACGGCTTCGAGGGCGATCTCGACGACAGGCACCATCGCGGCACGAAGAACGGCTGGCGCTTCGAGGGCCTGCCGTGGGAGCAATGCTGAGGAACCCCTGCGAGACCTCGCTTTGGCGAGGTTTCGCCCGGGAGGGGGGAATCGCACAGGGGGCTATGGGCCCGCTTTGCGGAGTTTCCCGGGCCCGCCCGTCGAGCCGCTGACGCACCCGCCGATCGGTGCTCTGGTCGGTCGCCGCCGCGTCGCTCGCCGCCGGATTGCTGATCGGCCTCACCGGCGTCGGCGGCGTGCTGCTCGTGCCGGCGTTGACCGAGTTCGCCGCGCTGCCGGTCGAGCGGGCAATTGCGGCCTCCATGTTCGGGTTTCTCTTCGCCGGCGTCCTTGCGGCATTCGTGCACCTGCGTCGCACGCGGCTCGCGCCGCGCGGCGTCGTCATGCTGTGCGCGTCGGCGGCGGCCGGCGCTCTGCTCGGTGCGGCGACGCTCGACTGGCTGCCGGTGCGCGCCGTGCGCAGCTTCATCGCGCTGCTCGCGCTCGCCTCCGGCCTGCACGCGCTTCTCGTCCGGCACGCCCCCGGGTCGCGCCACGGCGTTCCACCCGCCGGCGTCCTGGGCGTTCTGGGTCTGGTCGTCGGCTACGGCTCGGCGATCTCGGGCACCGGCGGGCCGGTGATGCTGATTCCGCTCCTGCTCGCGCTGCAAACCCCGGTCGCGGCCGCGGTGGCGCTCGGCATCGCCGCGCAGCTGCCGATCGTGCTCACCGCGACGATCGTCAACGCGCTCGCGGCGCGGATCGATTTCGCCCTCGGCGGCATGCTCGGCGCGCTGCTCGTCGCGGGCACGCTGGCGGGCACCTGGCTGGCGCCGCGCCTTTCCGGGCGCGGTCTGACCGTGGCGGTAGCGCTCACGCTGGTCGGCGTCGGTCTCTGGTACGGTTACGCCGCGCCGCCGGCCCCCGCTCGATAGCACGCGCGGCACAGCGGTCGGTCCGATCAGGCCTCAGACAATGCGTAGCTACGATCTCGCGCGGCTCCTCGCGCTCGCGGCGATGTGGTCGCTGCAGTACCTGTTCATGCGCGTCGCAGTGCCCGCTCTCGGCGCCGGGCTCGTGGCCGAGATGCGCGCGCTCGCCGCGGCGCTCTTCCTGCTCCCGGCGGTGATGCTAATGGGGTACCGGGTCGACCTGCTCGCGCATCCGCGGACGTTCTTCCGGCTGAGCCTCGTCAACAATGTCCTGCCGTTCGCGTGCTTCGCCTTCGCGGCGGCGTCGCTGCCGGCGGGATACCTCTCGCTCATCAACGGCATCGTGCCGCTGTGGACCGCGCTCTTCGCGGCATGGCTGCTGAACGAGCCGCTCGGGGGGCGGCGCATCATCGGGTTCGCGCTCGGCCTCGGCGGGGTCGCGCTGATCGTCAATCTCGGACCGGTGGTGCTCGATGCGCAGGTGGTCGTCGCGGTTCTGGTCGGCCTGCTCGGTGCGGCGTTCTGGGGCTGGGGCGGGGTGATGATCAAGCAGCACACCGGCGAGATGCCGGCGCTCGCGCTCGCGGCGGGATCGATCACGTACTCGGCGCTGCTGCTCTCGCCCGCCTGGGTGCAGGCCACCACGGCAACCTGGACGGTCGCGACGACGAGCGCCGCGATCGCGCTCGGCGTCGTGTGCAGCGGCATCGCCTACCTGGCGTTCTTCACGCTGGTGCGCGACATCGGGCCGTCGCGCACGCTCGCGGTGACGTTCCTGATCCCGGTGCTCGGCGTCCTGTGGGGCTGGCTTCTGCTCGACGAGGCGGTCACCGTATCGATGGTCGTGGGCGGCCTGATGGTCGTCGCGGCGCTCGGTCTGGTGCTGCGCCGGTGAGGGCGCATGGTGCGCCTGACGCGCCGCGGCGTCCGCGGCCGACACGCAAGGAGGGCCACATGAACCCAATCGTCCGCTGCACACTGCGTGCGCTCTCGGTCGGTGCACTGCTGGTCGCGACCGTCGCGCAGCCCGGCGCGCAGCAGCCCGCGCCCGCTCGCGCGCAAGGCATGACGGCGATCCGCCTGGGCGCCATCGACCTCGGGGCCGAAATCGATGGCATGGAGGGGCGGCTGTTCCGCATGTCGCTGGTGACCATCGCGCCCGGCGGCGGCACCGCCCTGCACGATCACGTGGATCGGCCGGAGATCGTGTACGTCCTGCGCGGCAGGATCACCGAGCACGCCGGCGGCGTGACGCGGGAGTACGGCCACGGCGAGGCGTTCACCGCGACGCGGCGGACATCGCACCGGCTGGAGAACCGAGGCGACGGACCGGCGACCTACGTCGCCGCGGTGATCGTGCGCGAGCCGTAGGCGCCGGGCCGCTCGCGTGCGGCCCGCTAGACTACCGCCGCACGCTTCCCGCCATGCAGTCCGCAACACGCCCGGCCGCGTCCGGATTCCCGCCGTTCTGGCTCGCGCTGGCCGTCTGGGGCCTCGGCGCGGCGCTGTACCTGATCGGCTTCTTCCAGCGCGTCGCGCCGGCGGTCGTCACGCAGGAGCTGATGACCGAGTTCGCGATCGGTGCGGCGGCCCTCGGCAATCTCTCGGCGTTCTACTTCTACAGCTACGTCGCGATGCAGATCCCGACCGGGATGCTCGCCGACCACTGGGGACCGCGGCGGCTGCTCACCGCCGGCGCCGCGGTGGCCGCGTTCGGCGGTGCGCTTTTCGCGCTCTCGCCGAGCTACCTGGTCGTCGGCATCGGCCGGCTGCTGGTCGGTGCCTCGGTCGGCGTCGCGTTCGTGAGCATGCTGAAGCTCGCGAGCCACTGGTTCCCGCCCCGTCATTTCGCCATGATGTCCGGGCTCGCGCTGATGTGCGGCGTGATCGGCGCGGTCTCGGCCGGTCTGCCGTTGCGCGTGCTGGTCGATGCGTTCGGGTGGCGGCCGGTCATGCTCGGCGTGGCCGCGCTGACCGGGACGCTGTGCGTGGCGACGTGGCTCGCCGTGCGCGACGATCCGGCCGGCCGCGGCTACCGGAGCTATTTCGCCGGCGGCCATTCCCCGGCGGCGCGACACTCGATGCTCGGCGGCCTGCGCGCCGTCGTACGCGTGCCGAACGTGTGGCTGATCTTCTTCGCCGCGGGAGGCATCTCCGGTCCCACGCTGACGTTCGCGGGCCTGTGGGGCGTGCCGTTTCTCACGACGCACTACGGACTCACTACCCGCGAGGCGGCGCTGCTCGCCTCTGTGGTGCTGGTCGCGTGGGCGTTTGCCGGACCGGTGATGGGCGTGGCCTCGGATCGCGTGCGTGCGCGCAAGCCCCTCTTCATCTTCGGCGCGGGCTTCGCCGCGATCGGGTGGATCATCGTGCTGCAGTTCGCCGGGCTGCCCTTGCCCGCGCTGGTCGGTGTGCTGGCCCTGACCGGGATCGCATCGGGCGCCGTCATGGTGAGCTTCGCGTTCGCCAAGGAGTCGGTGCCGGCGCATCTCGCTGGCACCGTTTCGGGCGTGATCAACATGGGCAACATGCTCGGGGGGCTCATCATGCAGCCGGCGGTGGGCTGGCTGCTCGACCGCAATTGGGACGGCGCGCTGGAGAACGGCGCCCGCGTCTACAGCTTTGCCGCCTACCGGACCGGATTCTCGCTGATGCTCGTGTGGAGCATCCTCGGCGTGCTCGCCGCGCTCGCCACCCGCGAGACGCACTGCCGGCAGGCGCACTGATTTCCGCGTATCGGGTTGCCGCGCGCCGCGCGTTTCGGCTAGCATGGCCGGCCAGCCGTTGGGTACCGCAACAATCGGTCCTGGAAACGGTTCTTGCCACCGCTTTGGTTCTCGCCACCGCTGGGTTCTCGCCGCCTCTCGCATGCCCCGACACCGCAGGACCGCTCGCCCACAGCCGCCGGAGCTCGACCACGGGCTGCTGCCGACGCTGCTCGGCTACCAGCTGCGCCTCGCGCAACTCGCGGTCTTCCGGGACTTCGCCGCAGCGTCGCGCGAGTTCGGCGTCTCGCCGGGGCGGTTCGGGATGCTGGTGCTGGTCGAAGCAAACCCGGGTGTCACGCAGACGCGCCTGGCCGAGGCGGTCGGGCTCGACCGCTCGACGCTGGTCGCGGTGCTGGACCAGCTCGAGGAGCGCGGGCTGCTCGAGCGGCGGCAAGGCGAGGATCGTCGCACCAACGGACTGTGGCTGACCCGGCGCGGCAAGACCATGCTCGGCCGGATGAAGGACCGCGTCCTCGCGCACGAGGTGCATATCGCCGCGCGGCTCAGCGATGCGGAGCGCCGCACTCTGCTCGCGCTGCTGCGCCGGCTGACCGGCAACGACTCGCCCGATCTGCCCGCCTGAGCGCCCGCGCGCTCAGCGCGGGGCGGTCATGCCCGGACTGGTCGGCGCGGTCATTCCGGGACTCGTCACCGGCGCAGTCATCGTGGGGCTGGTCGTCGGCGCGGTCCGCGTGGGGCTCGTCGAACTCGGGCTGAGGATCGGCGAGGTGGTCGCCGGACTCGTAAGGCCCGGGCTGAGCGTGGGCGAAGTCGTCGTCGGCGTCGGATCGAGCCTCGGCGAGGTCAACGTCGGGGACGTCGTCGGGCTTTGCAGCGTGCGCGGGTCCTGGGTCGGCGCGGTGAGCGCGCCCGGCGTGGGCGTAGGCTGCTCGCTGCGCTGCTGTTGCTGCGGCGGCGGCTGCGGCGGCGGTGGCGGCGACGGCAGGCCGCGCAGGAACTGCGGCATCTGCGGGAGAAGGGTGGGCGCCGCCGCCACTTGCGGAGCGAATCCGACCTGTTGGGGCTGAACGTCGAGGATCCCGCCCTGCGTCTGCAGAAAGGCGATGCCCTGGTTGACCTTGAGATAGGTGCCGGGTTCGCCCGGCACGGCTTCGCCGCCCGGTGCCGGAGGCGGAATGTGGAAGGCCTCGAAATCGGTGCCACGCACGCCGATCGTCGCGTTCGTGGTGACGACCGTGTAGCCGCTGCGGTTCAGGCGCGCGATCGCGCCGGTGATCGCGCGCAGGCCGCCTCTCACGAGCTGCAGAACCGAGCTCGCCGAGGAATCGCGCTCGCCCCGGTAGGCGTACGCGTCGATCCTCAGCTCGGAATTGGCGCGCAGCGAGACCAAGCCGCCGTCGCTGAAGCGCAGCTGCGCGAGGCCGCCCGCGCCCACGGCAACGCGCTCGCCGGCGGTGAGCGCGCCCCCGCGCTCGCCGGCACGCGTCCGGCCGGCTGCGTCGAAGACGCGGACGTCGCCGATCGCCGCGAGAAAGGTGGCCGCCGCTTGGGCGGCCGCCGCGCGCGGATGCAATGCGAGCGCAGCCGCCGCGGCGGCAGCGAGCGCGAGTCCGGCGAAGCTGCGAAGGAGAGGCATGGACGACGCCCTGACATGCGCCCGCGGCCGCCGGGCCGGGACGCGCCGGACCGACCATAGCACCGACCCTGGACGCCCGGCGAGCGCGACGTGCACCGGGGTGGCAGCCCGTCACAGTCCGCGGTTCGCGGACTTGTGCTTCAGGGGGCCTTCGCGAAAGCGGCCGACGAGATCCCGAGCTTGCGTGCCCGCTCGCGCAGAGCGGTGGGGATGCGATCGGGCCGTGCGTCCCGACATCGCTCCGCTGCGACATCGGCGTCGCCGCGCACGAGCCCTTCGAGCGCGTCTTCGCTATTCCGGCCCGGCGGCCGGGCGCTCAGCGCCGGCCCGCCAGAAACTCCCGCACGCGTGCCTGCGTTTCGCTGCGCGCGAGCAGCCGTGCGGTGCCAGCGACCTCGAGCGCGTAGCCGTCGCGCGACGGATCCGCCGCCGCGGCGATGCACTGCTTGCACGCCACGAGCGCCGCGGTCGGGAGCGCGGCGGTCCGCTCGGCGAGCGCGTGGACGTGTTCATCGAGCGCCGCGGCCGGTACCGCCCAGTGCGCGAGTCCGAGCGTGGCCGCCTCCGTGCCCCCGACGACCTCGGCGCCGAGGATCAGGCGCTTCGCGACCGCTTCGCCGCACAGGCGCGTCAGGCGCTGGGTTCCGCCAGCGCCGGGCAGCAAGCCGAGGCGCGCTTCGGGCAGTCCGAGGCGGGCCTCGTCGGCGACGACGCGCAGATCGCAGGCGAGCGCGAGCTCGAGCCCGCCGCCGAGCGCCGCGCCGCCGATCGCGGCGATCGAGACGAAGCCGCCGCGCTCAAGCCGAGCGTAGACGCGCTGGATCTCCTGCACGAAGGCGACCATGCGCGCGCGCCCGTCCTCGCTGGCGAACCGCGATCGCATCAGCTCCAGGTCCGCACCGGCGCAGAAGGCGCGTCCCGCGCTGCGCAGCACGAGCACCGCGGCGCCGCTGCGCTCGACCGCGTCGACGATCGCGTCCAGCCGCGCGAGCCAGGCCTCGTCGATGGCGTTCACGGGCGGCCGGTCGAGCGTGGCCACCGCGACGGCGCCCGCGAGCGACAGCGCGATGGGCGCCGGATGCTCGGCCGCTGCGCGGCCGGAAATTGAATGACTATTCATTCATGACCAGTCTAGACCGCCGCGCCGGCGGAGGATTTAGCCTGAATCAAGGATTCCGCAGCCGCGCCCCGGCCGCATGCCGGTGCGGACGCGGCTAGTCGGTGCGCCGGCGCTTGCGCCGCAGGCGGGCCATCGCGGCGCGCCCCTTCTCGGTCAGGTAGGGCTCGACCAGCAGCTTGATCCCCTCCTCGACGTAGTCGTCCAGCGTGTAGCGGTCGCGCAGCGCCCACGCCTTGAGCGCCCACGCGTGCGAGAAGAGCACCAGCTGGTAGACGAGGAGGTAGTCGTTCACAGGCCGCAGGTGGCCGGCCGAGATGCATGCACGCAGGCACGTCTCGAGCAGGCGGTTGGTGCGCGCTTCGCCCTCCTTGATGAACGTGCGGCGGTCGGCGCGCAGCGACTTGGTCGAGCGGTACGTGAGCACCGTGGCGTCGCGCAGCCGGTCCACGACGCGGCAATACGCGCCGAGCGCGACGCACAGGCGTTCGAGCGGGTGCTCGACGCCCGCGAGCACGGCCGGGATCTCGTTCTCGTAGGTCTCGAGGACGTGCTTCAGCGTCAGGAAGAGGACGTCGTCCTTGTCGCGGAAGTACTGGTAGATCAGGCCGACGCTGATGCCGGCCTCGCGCGCGATGTGCTGGATGGTCGTGCCGTAATACCCCTGCTCCGAGAAGAGCTTGGTCGCCGCGCGGATGATCTGCTGCCGGCGCTCGCCGACCAGCCGCGGATCGGTGACCGCGCTCTCCACGACGCCCGGCGACGTCATTTGGCTCCTCCGTCCGGTTTGCCGTCAGTCATCACCGCGCGGCGCCCAGGACCGAGCTCGCGATCACCAGACGCTGGATCTCGCTCGTGCCCTCATAGATCCGCAGCGCGCGAATCTCCCGGTACAGCGCCTCGACCGCGACGCCGGCGACGACGCCGGTGCCCCCGAACAGCTGCACCGCCATGTCGATGACCTGCTGTGCCGATTCGGTGGCGTAGAGCTTGGCCATCGAGGCCTCCCGGGTCACGCGCCGGCCGGTCGTGTCCTTGGTCCATGCCGCGCGATAGACGAGCAGCGCCGCGGCGTCGATCGCGAGCGCCATGTCGGCGATCTTGGCCTGCGTCAGCTGATGCTCTCCGAGCGGCCGGCCGAAGACTTCGCGCTCGCGGCAACGCCGGAGCGCCTCGTCAAGCGCGCGCCGCGCGAAACCGAGCGCCGCGGCGCCGACCGTCGTGCGGAAGACGTCGAGCGTCGCCATCGCGATCCGGAAGCCGTCGCCTTCGGCGCCGATCAGCGCGTGGGCTGGCACGCGGCAATCGCGGAACGCGAGCGTCGCGAGCGGATGCGGCGCGATCACCGGGATGCGCGCGGCAATCTCCAGCCCGGGCGCGGTTGCGTCGACGATGAAGGCCGAGAGCCCGCGCGCGCCGTCCTTGCCGCCGGGCATCCCGGCGGTGCGCGCGAAGACGACATAGTGGTCGGCGATGCCGCCGTTCGAGATCCAGGTCTTGGTGCCGTTCAGCACGTAGCCGTCGCCGTCGCGCGACGCCGCGGTGGCGATCGCCCCGACCTCGCTGCCGGCTTGCGGCTCCGAGAGCGCGAACGCGGCGATGCGCTCGCCGCGCATGACCGGCGGGAGATAGGCCGCGCGCTGCGCTGCGCTGCCCGCGATGGAGATCGCGCCGGTGCCGAGGCCCTGCATCGCGAAGGCGAAGTCGGCCAGCCCGGCGTGCCGGGCCAGCACCTCGCGGGTGATGCAGAGGCCGCGCACGTCGAGCTGCGTGCCGGGCGCGGGCGCGCACGCGTGCGCGAGCAGGCCCGCACGACCGAGCCGCCGGACGATGTCGCGGCATGCGGCGTCGATCGCCGCGTCGTCGTGCGCGTGCGCGGCGAGCGTCGCGAGCTCGCGCGCCGCGAACGCCTCGACGTCGCGCGCGAGCTGGCGGTGGCGCTCCTCGAAGAACGGCCACTCGAGGAAGCTGGTGTCGGCCATTGCCGGCGGCTGGTCAGTCGCCCTCGAACCGGGGCTTTTCCTTCTTGACGAAGGCGTTGTAGGCGCGCTCGAAGTCCCGCGTCTGCATGCAGATCGCCTGCGCCTCGGCCTCGGTCTCGAGCGCCTGCTCGATCGTCATGCTCCATTCCTGGTGCAGGCACTTCTTGGTCATCGAATGAGCGAAGGCCGGGCCGTTCGCGAGCGAGAGCGCCATCTCCTGCGCGCGCGCGAGCAGCCTGTCCTTCGGCACGAGCTCGTTGAAATAGCCCCATGCCTGTCCCTCCTCGGCGCTCATCACCCGGCCCGTGTAGAGGAGTTCGGCGGCGCGGCCCTGACCGACGATGCGCGGGAGGATCGCGCAGGCCCCCATGTCGCAGCCGGCCAGCCCCACCCGCACGAACAGGAACGCGGTCTTGCATTCGGGCGTGCCGTAGCGCATGTCGCACGCCATCGGGATGATGGCGCCGGCGCCGGCGCTGATGCCGTCGACCGCGGCGATGATCGGCTGCGGGCAGTTGCGCATCTCCTTCACCAGGTTGCCGGTCATGCGCGTGAAGTAGAGCAGCTCGCCCATTTCCATCTTGACCAGCGGGCCGATGATGTCGTGCACGTCGCCGCCGGAGCAGAAGTTGCCGCCCTCGCCGGTGAAGACCACGACGCGCACGTCGTCGGCGTACTGCAGCTTGTGGAAGGTGTCGCGCAGCTCCGCATAGCTCTCGAAGGTGAGCGGGTTCTTGCGCTCCGGCCGGTTCATGGTCACGGTGGCGACGCGATCCTTCACCTCCCACTTGAAGTGCTGCGGGCGCCATTCGGCGGCTTTCAGTCGGTACATGAGGTTCCTCCTGGAATGGACTGTCAGGTCGGCGGCGTCAGCCGGCCATCGTGAGGCCGCCGCTCACGCTGAGCACCTGCCCGGTGACGAAGCTCGCCATGTCGCTCGCGAAGAACAGCACTGCGTCGGCAATCTCCGCGGGCTGCGCCAGCCGCTGCATCGGCGTGACGCGGACGAACGCCTCCTTGATCTTGTCCGGCACCGCGGCGAGCAACGGCGTGTCGGTCGGACCCGGGCACACGCAATTGACGTTGACGTTGAAGCGCGCGGCCTCGCGCGCGAGCCCCTTGGTGAAGGCGATCGCGCCGCCCTTGGCACCCGAGTAGACGGACTCGCCGAGGCTGCCGACGCGGCCGGCATCGCTCGCGACGATGACGATCTTGCCGGACTTGCGCTCCATCATCGGTTCGATGAAGGCGCGCGAGACGGCAACCGGGCCCAGCAGGTTCAGATCGACGACCTTGCGCCAGAAGTCCGGCGTGTTCTTGACGAACGGCTCGGTGCGGCCCCAGCCGGCGATGTTCGCGACGATGTCCACCTGGGGCGCGCGCGCCGTCGCCTCGCGGCGGAAGGCTTCGACCGACCCGAGATCAGTCACGTCGAGCCGGATGAACTCCGCGCGGCGGCCCGGCTCGCGCAGCCGCGCGGCGACCGCCTCGCCGCCCTCGGCGTCGATGTCGCCGAGCAGCACGTGCGCGCCCGCCGCGGCGAACTTCTCGGCCGTCGCCCGCCCGATCCCCGAGGCGGCGCCCGTGATCACCGCAGTCCTTCCTTCCAGGAGCATGGCTTCCTCCGTGTTCGGTCTGTTCCCCAACGTGGCTGAATGATCGCTCATTCAGTCCAGGGCGTCAAGTCAAGACGCGGCTCGCGAGCCGCCGATTGCGGCTTTCGCCGGCCGCAGGCAACATCGCCCGACCAGACGGAGGAGAACGCCATGCTGTCCGATGCCGACCGCCGCAAGGCCGCCGAGTCGCTGATCAACGCGGAGAAGGAGCGCAAGCCCGTCATCCAGCTGTCCAAGACCTGGCCCGACATCAACATCGAGGACGCCTACGCGATCCAGAGCCTGGTGAACGAGGTCAAGGTGGCCGCGGGCTCGAAGGTCATCGGCAACAAGATCGGCCTGACCTCGAAGGCCATGCAGCAGTCGTCGCAGATCGACGAGCCCGACTACGGCGTGCTGCACGACTACATGGTCATTGAGGACGGCGCGAAGGTTCCGTTCGAGCGCTTCATCGTTCCGCGCGTCGAGCCCGAGCTCGTCTTCGTGCTCGGCCGGCCGCTCAAGGGCCCCGGCGTCGGGCTGCTGGACGTGCTGCGCGCGACCGAGTACGTGGTGCCGGCGATCGAGATCATCGACGCCCGGGTGCAGAACCCGCGCAAGATCTTCGACACGGTCGCCGACAACGGCGCCGCGGCGGGGCTCGTGATCGGCGGCCGACCGGTCGGGCCGATGGAAGTCGATCTGCGGTGGGTGAGCGCGCTCCTCTGCCGCAACGCCGACATCGAGGAGACCGGGGTCGCCGCCGGCGTGCTCGGGCATCCCGCGGTCGCGATCGCCTGGCTCGCGAACAAGGTCGGCCGCTTCGGGACGGTCCTCGAGCCGGGGCGCGTGATGCTCTCCGGGTCGTTCACCCGCCCGGTGTGGGCGCAGAAGGGCGACACCCTGCGCGCCGATTTCGGTCCGCTCGGCAGCCTGTCGGTGCAGTTCGTCTGAGGGCGCGCGGACGCGGCCGCCGCTCACACGCTCAGCATCGCCAGCGGGAACTCGAACCGTACCGCGTCGCGGGCGCACTCCAGGCGGCAGGCGCCGCAGTGCCAGCATTCGTCGGGATAGCGCACGACCGCCACCTTGCCTTCCATGTGGATCACGTCCACCGGGCAGTAGAGGTCGCAGAGCTCGCAGCCGTTGCATTTCGCGGGGTCGATCACGGCGGGCATCCGGTGCCTCCTCGTCCTCAGGCGGCGTATCGAAGCCTGTCGAAGCGCGTGGCGATCTCCCCGCCCGGCTGCTTCCGGATCACCATCAAGCCGCAGAAGTTCGCATCGTCGGTCTGCGGAAAGTCGGCCCGGTAATGGTACGGGTGGAAGCGCGACTCCCGCCGCGCGAGCGCCGCCCGCGCCGAGATCTTCGCCACCTGGTGGATGTTCATGGCTTCGTGCGTGCGCATCAGCTCGTGCATGTTGTCCGCCCGCAGGTCCGCGTGCGCGGCGTCCAGCCGGTCGAGCTTGCCGAGCGCGCCGTTCAGGCTGAGCTCGGTCTTCACCGGTCCGAAGTGATCGGTGCAGATGACGCGCACGATGTTCTCGAACTCCCGGTAGCTCACTCCGGTCTTGCGCCCGAGCGGCCGGAACACGCGCGCCTCCTCCGCGGCTATGGCATCGGGATCGAGCGGGCGCAGAAGCGCGATGCGCTTCGCGTACGCCGCCGCGTGCCTGCCGGCGGCGAATCCGCCCGCCATCGCCATGTGCAGGCAGCCCATCTGGTCCGAGGCGTCGCCGGCCGCGTAGATCCCGGGCACGTTCGACGCGCAGGTGCGATCGATGCGGATTCCGCTGCCGCAAAGCTCGGACGGACGTGCCTGCATCGGCTCGGAGACCGTCATCTCGATGAGGCAGCCTTCCTTCGCGTATCCCTTGGCGAGCAGGAACTCGGGCAGCGTGTCCTTGTCGATCCCGAGCGTGAAGAACAGGTGCTCGAGCTCCTTCGGTTTGAGGTGCCGGCAATCCATGTAGATCGGCCCGCGCCCCTCCTTAAGCTCCTGCAACGCGCCCCACACCATGTAGTTGCGCGGCGCCTTGTTGCCCATCTCGTGATACCTGGTCATGAACGGCTCGAGGAGCGAGTTCACGAGCTGCGCGCCCATGCCGAAGAACGCGTTGAAACCGGGTGCGCTGAAGCCCTTCGGCACGATGGTCATGCGCACGTACTCCATGTTCGCGAGCGCGACCCCGGCGTCGAACGCGGCGCGATGCAGGTCGCCGGTGTTCGCCGGGCAGTACCACAGGTTGAACGGGTTGCCGATCTGCGCGTTGAACATCCGGTTGGTGTTCCCGGTCGCGATCACCACCGCCTTCGCCCGGATGCGATAGAACTCGCCGGTCCGGATGTCGAAGCCGGTGAAGCCCGCGAGCTCGCCGTCGTGCAGGTGGAGATTGGTGACCTGCACGCGGTTCAGCACCTGGCACTTGCGCCGCTTGACCTCCATCGCCATCCTCGGCTTGAGCTGCTTGCCGTCGAAGTTGATGAAGTACGGGCCCGGCTGGCCCATCGCCTGCGTGCGGAAGATCCTGCCGTCGGACTGCCTCAGGGAAACGCCGATCTTCTCGGTGCGGGCGAGCGCCGCCTCGAGCTCGTCGCAGAATACCGCGTCGTGGACCTCGAGGTCCGCGGCGCCTTTGGCCACGCGCCCGACGTACCCCAGATAGGCCTCGCGCGTGTCCCACGACGCACCGGTCTCGAGATACGCCATGAAGTGGTCGATGCCGCCGGCGATCGCGCCGCTGTGCACGATGTTCGCCTTGTCCACGATCAGCACGCGCACGCCGGCCTCGGCGGCTGCCATGGCGCTGTTCAGTCCGGCGGTGCCGCCGCCGATGATCGCGACGTCGGTCTCGATGTCGTGGGCCAGGCGGTCGCTCATGGGCTCCTCCGCGCGCGGGCAGCTCGTCTGCAGGTCCGGGCAGTCTGCGCCGCCGCCGGGGCGGGCGCCTTAGCATTTGCAAAATCCGCCGCACGCGCGGCGGCGGGACCCGCGCCGGAGCTGCGCCCGGGCGCGCGCGCTCGCCGGAGGGCGCGCCGCGGGCGCGGCGGCGGCGCCTCAGAGGTGCAGCAGCCGCCGCGCGTTCTCCTCGGTGATCGCCCGCTTCGCCGCCGCGTCCAGCCGCGGATGCGCGGTGACGACCTCCACCGGCCGCTCGTAGGCGATCGGGAAGCAGTAGTCGCTGCCCATCAGCACCCGGTCGGCGCCGATCACGCGCACCAGATACTCGAGCACGTCGTCCGAATAGCCGATCGTGTCGTAGTAGAAGCTGCGCAGATAGTCGATCGGCGCGCGTGCGATGTGCTTGAGGTCCTGGCGCTTTTCCCAGCCGCGGCTCAACCGCCCGACCAGCCACGGGAACGCGCCGCCCGCGTGCGGCAGCACGAAGACGAGCCGTGGAAACCGGTCGAGCACGCCGCCGAAGACGAGATGCGCCGCGGCGATCGCCGACTCGAACGGATTGCCCAGCAGATTGGTCAGGTAGAACTTCTGCAGTCGCTCGGGCGCGAGCACGAAGATCGGGTGCAGGAAGATCGGCAGCCCGAGCGCCGCGATACGCTCGTAAACCGGGAAGAACGCTTCGTCCGAGAGGTCACGCTCGTTCACGCGGGTCGCCAGGTAGAACCCCCGCACGCCGGCGAGCCGCGCCGCGCGGTCCACCTCCTTTACGGCGAGGTCGGGCTCGTGCATCGGCAGCGCCGCGAGCCCGACGAGCCGCTCTGGAGCGCGCTCGTGCGCGCGCGCGATCGCCTCGTTGTACGTGGCCGCAAGGCGCTCGCCGAGACTGCGTCCGGCCCAGTAGACCATTGGCTGCGAGAGCGACAGCGCGTGCACCGCGACGCCCTGTTCGTCCATCGCCTGCAGCCGGGCGTCGAGGTCGACGAACCGCGGGCCGGCCGGCCCGGTGGTCAGGTGGCCGACCTTGAACTGCGGACCCTTGCCCTCGACCTCGCGCCACTCGAGGCCGTGCGTCGGGCCCTCCTTCGCGAGCAGATCGAGGAAGGGCTGCGGGTACCAGTGGGCATGGACGTCGACCGCTCCGTGCGTGTGAGTGGTGGTCATTGCAGGAATCGCAGGATCCAGAGGGAGAGTTGCGGAACGAAGGTTACGACGAGCAGCGCAGCGATGGCGACGACGATGAACGGCGCGATGCCCGGGTAGATCGCGCTGAGCGGCGCCTTGAACACCGCCTGGCCGACGAAGATGTTGATGCCGAACGGCGGCGTGAACGTGCCGATCGACAGGTTCATCACCAAGATCACGCCGAAGTGCACCGGATCCACGCCGGCCGCTGAGGCGATCGGCAGCAGAAGCGGCGTGAGCACGAGGATCGAGGAGGCGGTGTCGAGGACCATGCCGACCAGCAGCAGAAAGACGTTGATCGCGATCAGCACGCCCCAGCTCGGCCATCCCAGCCCGTTGATGAACTCGGTCGCGGCGCTCGCCGTGCCGCTCACCGTCAGCAGCCACGAGTACACGCCGGCGGCGGCCACGATCACGAAGATCTGCGCGGTCAGGTACATCGAGCGCGCCGCGGTCCGGAAGATCTCCCGCGGCCCGATCTCCCGGTAGACCGCGCCGACCACGATCATCGCATAGATGCAGGCGACGCCGGCCGCTTCGGTGGGCGAGAAGACGCCGGTATAGATGCCGCCGAGGATGAACACCGGCGCGGCGATCGACCAGAACCCGTGGCGCGTCGCGGCGAGGAACTCGCCGAGCCGGAACACGGCAGTTCCGCGATCGCCGCGGCGCGCGCAGTAGCAGTACACGTACAGCCCGAACGCGCCTGCCAGCACGAGGCCGGGAAGGATCCCCGCGGCGAACAGCTTGACGATCGACGCTTCCGCCGCGATGCCGTACAGGATGAACCCGATCGAGGGCGGAATCAGGTTGTCGATCGCGGCGCCCGAGATCAGCAGCCCCGACGAGAATCTCTCGTCGTAGCCGGCCTCGCGCAGGCGCCGATAGGTCAGGCCGCCGACCGCCGCCACGGTCGCTGCGGTCGAACCGGAGATGGCACTGAACACCGTCGTCGTGCCGAGCGCTGTCATCGGCAGGCTGCCGCGTACCCCGCCGATGATCGACGTGACCCAGCGCACCAGGCGCTCCGACACCCCGCCCTTGCCCATCAGGTCGCCGGCAAAGATGAAGAACGGCACCGCGAGCAGAGCGTACTTGTCGATGCTGCTGAACATCACCTGGTGCACGGCGGTGGTCGGGATGTCCATGAAGACCAGCAGCACCAGCGCCGAGGTGGCGAGCAGGACCACGAACAGCGGGAAGCCGAGCGCCAGCAGGACGAGCGGCAGCAGGGCCATCATCCATCCCATCGCGGCGGCCCTTCAGAACTTGCCGGTCACGTAGGAACGGAGGCGGACGACGACCGCGAGACCCGTGAGCAGAAACCCGGCGAGCAACGCCGCGTGCGGGATCGCCTTCGGGATGCCCGCCGAGACGCTGACCTGATTGGCCTGGACGAAAAGCGCCACCACCTGGTAGGACTGCACGACGACGAACACGCAGCACGCGAGCGTCGTCGCCGCGACCAGGACGCCGAGCAACGTGCGCCACCGGCCGCGCAGGCGCGCGAAGAACAGATCCATGTTCAGGTGGTTCCCGTCGTAGGCGGCCGCCGCCATGCCGATGAAGACGCCCCAGATGGTGATGAACACCATCGTCTCCTCGGCCCAGAAGAGCGCGTGGCCGAAGGCGTAGCGCCCGACCACGTTCGCGAAGTTGATCGCGATGCCCGCGAGCATCAGCGCGCCGAGCAGCACGCCCGGGGCGGTGACGAACGCGAATCGGACCATCCCGGGGTCAGTGTTCCCGCGTCCGCCCGCCGCCCCTCGCGCGCGGGTCAGTACTTCGCCGCGGTGGCCTTGAGCTGCTTGTAGAACGTCGCGACCGACGGATTGCCCTTCGTCACCTGGTCGCCGACGTCGGCCAGGTTGGACTTCACCTTGGCCTTGTCGGCGTCGGGCAGGGTGACGAAGCTGCCGCCCGCGTCGGTCCATTTCGTGCGCATCGCCGCATCGAGCTTGCGCGAGTGCTCCATCAGCCGCGGCTGAAGCTTGCGGCCCTGATCGACGACGATCTGCCGCAGGTCGGCGGGCAGCTTGTCCAGCCAGGCGCGGCTCACTGCCCCGGTCGAGATGATCATCGTGTCGTGCACCTCGGTCAGCACCTTCGCGATGTCGAAGAACTTGAAGATCACGTACACGGCGGTGGCGCTCATCGTGCCGTCGATCGTCCCCTGCTGCAGGCCGGGAACGACCTCGGCGAGATCCATCGCGACCGCCGTGGCGCCGAAGCGGCGCATCTTCTCGCGCTCGGCGTCGGTGGCGTTCACGCGCAGCTTCTTGCCCTTGAAGTCGTCCAGGCTGCGGAGCGGCTGCTTGCCGAAGTAATGCGCCATCGCGTAGGTCGTGACGGTCACCACCTGCAGGTTCTTGTCGGCGCCCAACCCGAGGATCGCCTTGTTCATTTCCCGGTCGAGCAGGACCTTCTCGGCGTGCGTCGGGTCCTTGAACAGGACCGGGATGCTGAACGTGCCGAAGCGCGGGTCGACGCCGGCGAAGAAGTCCGCCGGCGCGATGAACGCCTCGACGGTGCCGAGCTGCATGCCCTCGATCTGGCTCGCGATCGTGCCGAGCTGGTTGCGCGGGAAGATCTTGACCTCGATGCGGCCCTTGCTGTCGGCCTCGATGCCCTCCTTCATCCAGTTCGCCCACTGGTGCTGGATGTCGTTCATCGTGCCGAGGCCGATCTTCATGGTGAAGTCGGCGGCCTGGGCGGGACCGGCCGCGCCGGCGACGGCGAGCGCCGCTACGGCGGCGAGCGAACGGATCGTTGCTGCGCATTTCTGCATGAGTCTCCTCCTTCGGTTTCCGGGGGGCTCCGGCGCTTGTGGTTGTGATCGCCGGAGCCTGCGCGTCACCACACGAGATCGCCCTCGCGGATCAGCATCTTGCAGTTGGCGGCCTCGGTGTACGGCGCGTGCGGCACGCCGCAGGGCATGCGGAACCACATGCCGGTCGTGTAGCTCGCGTACTCGTCCTTGAGACAGCCCTCGAGCACAAGCGTCTCCTCGCCGATCGAGTGGTCGTGCGACGGCAGCTGCCGGTTCGGGTGGACGTTGCCGATGCGGCTGGTCTCGATGCCGTCCCGATTCGGGTAGAGATGCAGCACGTCGGCGCCGCGGTGCGGGAACGCCATCCACTGCGCGGTCTGCGCGTCGATCACCAGCCGCTCGCCCGCGCCCGGGCGGATCGGAACGCGCCACTTCGCGTAGACGACGCAGCCGTCCTTCGACCCGAGGGTCAACCGGAGGCCGGGCGGGTTGCGGATGAACGTGTGCGGTCCATAGGTGCCGTGCTCGTCGGCGAGCGTCCCCTCGACGACGAAGAGGTCGAGCCGGTCGGCGAGGGTCTCGGTAGGCAGCTTCGCACCGCGGGCGAACTTGAGGAGCGAGGTCTCGCGGCCCTTTCTCGGGTCGCGGACGAGCTCGAGCACCTTGCGCGTCACGCCGGCGTGCTCGGTCGGCTCCCAGGGCATCTGGTTGGTGTCGACGACCACGCACTCGTTCGGGTCGGCATTGACCGGGGCGGCGTCGCGCATGGCTCCTCCTCGACTGCGATTCCCGATTACGTGGCAGAATAACGATAATTCACGGTGCCCACGATAGTCAAGCCGCGCGCACATCCCCCAGCTTGGCTTGACCAGACGCCCGCAGGAGGCCGCAAGACCATGTCCGACGAGCCCGTCATCGCGCAGAAGGGTCCGTACCGCATCGAGCTGCTCGAAGGCTATCGCTATGCATGGTGCGCGTGCGGGCTCAGCAAGATGCAGCCGTTCTGCGACGGCTCCCACACGAGCTCGAAGGCCGGAATCAAGCCGGTCGTCTGGACGCAGGACAAGGACGCAACCGCGCTGCTCTGCGGATGCAAGGGGACCGCGAAGCGGCCGTTCTGCGATGCCACGCACAAGGCGCTCTAGGCCGGCGCGCCGCGGACGCGGCGCTTAGAATGCGAGGCTGACCGTGAGCAGACGCGAGCCCGATCAGACGCTTCTCGAGACCGCGGCGCCGTCCGAGGCGCCGCAGGGCACGCTCGCGGTCGCGATCTGCGATCGCGTGCGTGCCGACATCCTGGCCGGACGCCGCCAGCCCGGCGCGAAGATCCGGCTCGAGGAGCTGCGGGCGGAGTTCGGGGTGAGCTGGAGCCCGGTGCGCGAAGCGATCTCGCGGCTGGTGGCCGAAGGGCTCATCGTCACCGAGGAGAGCCGCGGGTACCGCGTCGCGCCGGTCTCCCGCGCCGATCTCGCGGAGGTGATCAAGCTGCGCACGATGCTCGAGACGATGGCGCTCAGAAGCGCGATCGAGCTCGGCGACGATGCCTGGGAGGCCGAGCTCCTCGCCGCGCAGCACCGCCTCGGCAAGCTCGAGCTGCGCCGGTCGTACCCGGCGGAGGCCGAGCAGTGGGAGACGTGGCATCGCGCGTACCACGAGGCGCTCATCCGCGCGTGCGGCTCGCCGATCCTGCTGCAGTTCTGCAGCCAGCTGCACGATCTGAGCGATCGCTACCGGCGCCTTTTCCTCGCCGCGCACGACTTCGACCGTGACGTGCCCGGCGAGCACCGCAGGATCACCGAGGCCACGCTCGCGCGCGACGCCGACGCCGCGTGCGCGCTCCTCAAGCGGCACATCGAACGGACCGGCCAGAACGTCCTGCGCGCAATGCAGATCTAGCCGTGCAAGCGAGGAGCAGCGAATCATGAGTCAACCTGCGAGAGCGGCCGCCGGCAGGGCGGAGACGAGGATCCTGAACTTCATCGGCGGCGAGTTCGTCGCGGCGAAGTCCGGCAAGACGTTCGAGAACCGGTCGCCGGTCGACGGCGCGCTGATCGGGCGCGTCGCCGAGGCGGGCGAGCCCGAGGTCGACGCCGCGGTGCAGGCGGCCCGCGCGGCGCTCGCCGGGCCGTGGGGCCAGTTGGACATCGCCAGGCGGAGCGAGATGCTCTACGCGGTGGCCGACGAGATCAACCGCCGCTTCGACGACTTCCTGCAGGCCGAGGTGGCCGATACCGGCAAGCCCGCGAGCCTTGCGAGCCACCTCGACATCCCGCGCGGCGCGGCGAACTTCAAGATCTTCGCCGACGTGGTGAAGAACGTGCCGAGCGAGGCGTTCCAGATGGCGACGCCCGACGGGCGCGGTGCGCTGAACTACGCGATCCGCGTGCCGAAGGGCGTGATCGGCGTGATCTGCCCGTGGAACCTGCCGCTGCTGCTCATGACCTGGAAGGTCGGGCCGGCGCTCGCGTGCGGCAACGCGGTGGTGGTCAAGCCGTCCGAGGAGACGCCGTCCACCGCGACGCTGCTCGGCGAGGTGATGAACAAGGTCGGCGTGCCGAAGGGCGTGTACAACGTCGTGCACGGTTTCGGTCCGGACTCCGCGGGCGAGTTCCTCACGCGCCATCGCGGCGTGGACGCGATCACTTTCACCGGCGAGACGCGCACCGGCACCGCGATCATGAAGGCCGCCGCCGAGGGCGTGCGCGCGGTGTCCTTCGAGCTCGGCGGCAAGAACGCGGCGGTGGTGTTCGCCGACTGCGACTTCGACGCGGCGATCGAGGGCGTCGGCCGCGCGGTGTTCGCCAACTGCGGCCAGGTCTGCCTCGGCACCGAGCGCGTATACGTCGAGCGGCCGATCTTCGAGAGGTTCGTGCAGGCGCTGAAGGCCAAGGCGGAGGGATTCAAGCTCGGCCGGCCCGAGGACAAGGACACGACGATGGGGCCGCTGATCAGCGAGGAGCACCGCCGCAAGGTGCTCTCGTACTACGGGAAAGCGGTCGAGGACGGCGCGCAGGTCGTCACCGGCGGCGGCGTGCCCGACATGCCCGGGGAGCTCGCGAACGGCGCCTGGGTGCAGCCGACGATCTGGACCGGGCTGCCCGAGACCTCGGCGGTGATCCGCGAGGAGATCTTCGGCCCCTGCTGCCACATCGCGCCGTTCGACGCCGAGGACGAGGCGATCCGGCTCGCGAACGACACGCCGTACGGGCTCGCGACCACGATCTGGACGACGAACCTCGCGCGCGCGCATCGCGTCGCGGCGAAGATCGACGTCGGCATCACCTGGGTGAACAGCTGGTTCCTGCGCGACCTGCGCACGCCGTTCGGCGGCTCGAAGGAGTCGGGCATCGGGCGCGAGGGCGGCGTGCACTCGCTCGAGTTCTACACCGAGCTGCGCAACGTGTGCATCAAGCTATAGTGGCGGATTGAGGAAGGCCGCATGACCGGAGTGGTCGCAGCGATGGTGGTCGCGCACGTCCCGACGCTCGGGCGCAAGGAGATCACCCCCGACTTCCAGCAGACGCTGGTGCAGGGCGAACACGCGCTCGGCGAGACAGTGCGCCGCACGCTCAGGCCGGACCTGTGGGTGCTCGTCTCCGCGCACTGGGTGGCGACGTTCGACTGGCTCGCCACGGCCCAGCCGGTTCATGAGGGCGTGTGCGTCGCCGACGAGGCGCCGAACCTGATCCCGGGCATTCCGTACAAGTATCGAGGCGACCCCGAGTTCGCGACTGCGCTGGTCGATGCGCTCAAGGCCGCCGAGGCCCCGGCCGCCGTGAACGACTCGCCGCACTACAACTGGGACTACGGGACGTTCGTGCCCTTGTCGCACCTCGACCCCGGCGCCGAGGTGCCGGTGGTCGGCCTGCCGTCCGTCCTGATGGCCGACCACGCCGAGTGCCTGCGCGCGGGCGCGGCGGTGCATGCGACGGCGAAGCGGCTCGGACGCCGCGCGGTGTTCGTCGCGAGCACCGCGTTCGCGCACGCGCTCGTCCGCGGTCGCCACAACTGGCCGGCACCCGAGCGCATGGAAGCGGACAGGCAGTTCATCGAGCTGCTCAAGCGCGGGGCGGTCGACGAGGCGATCTCCGGCCTCGGCGCATACTGCCGCACGAGCGTCGTCGAGATGGGAGGACGTCCGCTCGCGACGCTGCTCGGCGTCGCCAAGGCCCTGCAGAGCGAGGGCAAGGCCCTCGCCGGCCGGCAGTACGGCGAGTACGCGCAATCCTCGGCGAGCGGGAACGCGAACGTCCTGCTTGCCGAACCCCGGACGCTTGCCAGCCTGCAGTAACGGGCTACACGTTCTCGCAGCCCGCCCGCGCGGCCCAGTACTCCCAGGCGCGGTCGAGGGCGAACGCGCTCAACTGCAGCTCGGTGCATCGCTCGATCTCGCCGGGCGACAGGTACTGCGGTTCGCCGAGCTGCAGCGCCTGCTGCTGCAGAATGGCGTTCACCCGCAGGTAGATCGCCGTGTTGACCGCCTCGCGCAGGGTGCGCCCCGCGACGACGCAGCCGTGGCCGCGCATCAGCGCCACCCGCCCGCCGCCGAGCGTCGCCGCAAGATCGCGCCCCTGCGCCATGGTGACGACCAGCAGGTTCGTGTCGCCGAACCGGGTGCGGATGTCCCAGACCGGGACCGCCGCGCCGATCACCGCGCTCACGTGCGTGACCGCGCGCAACGGGCTCGCGGCCGAGACGCTGAACGGCACCACTTCGTAGGCGTGGTTGTGGACGACCGCGTTGACGTCCGGCCGCATCTCGTAGACCGCGCCGTGGATCGGACGCTCGGCGTACGGACGCCGGCCGCCCGCGTCCACCGCCTCGCCCTCGAGCGTGAACTCCATGATGTCCGGCGCCGTCACGATCGCCGGGCTGCGCGAGCGCGACAGCAGATAGCGTTGCGGGTCGTGCGGATGGCGCACGCTCACGTGGCCGAAGGCGTCGACCACGCCTTCGTGCGCCAGGATCCGGTTGGCGTGCACGAGCTCGCGAATCGTCGCGGCGAGATCTCCAGCGGTGCTCATGTTCGGCGGCTCCTCGTTGGTCCGGTTGCGGCAGCGCCCGGCGGCCGGCCGCTGCCGCAGCGCAGAATGCCGCCATTGCCCGGGTTCGCGCAAGGCATTACCATCGCCGGTGGATCGGAGATCGCGGCAGACTGCGGCACGAGACCCGGACGGTATCCGATCCGATCGTGCCGCGCCGGCCGAAACAACCGTGGAGGAGGGAACCATGAGCAAGCTCTTCGTCGCCGCGCGCGGCGTCGCACTGATTGCGCTCTCGGCGCTGCTGGCCGGCGGCGCGGTTGCCGCGCCGCCGTACAACCTGACCCTCTCCGGCGCGAGCCCGGGCGGTCTCTGGTCCACCGTCGGCGCCGCATTCAATGCCTCGGTCGCCGCCGCCTACCCCGGCTCAACGATCACCTATCAGACCTCCGGCGGCGGCCTCGCGAACGCGCAGCTGCTCGCCGACAACAAGGTGCCGATCGCGATCATCAACGACTTCGAGTTGCTGACCGCGGTGCAGGGCGCAGAGCCGTTCAAGGCGCCGATCAAGGACCTGCGCGTCGTGGTGCGCGGCTACCCGGCTTCGGCGCGCTTCCAGATGCTGCATCTGCTGCTCACGAAGTCGTTCGCCGAGCAGCACGGCATCAAGTCGCTCGACGACCTGAAGGCGAAGAAGCCGCCGCTGCGCATGGCGCTCAACCGGCGCGGCAACCTCGACGTCAAGCTCGGCGAGTACGCGATGCAGGAGCTCGGCATCGGCCTGAAGGACATCGAGAGCTGGGGCGGCCAGGTCGTCTACGCCGCCTCCGGCGAGCAGGCCAAGCTGATGGCCAACCGCCGCATCGACATGCTCAACATCGCGCTCTCGGTGCGACACCGTGCGATCCAGGAGGCGGCGAACGCGGTCGAGCTGGTCGCGTTCGGCCTCACCGAGCCGCAGGCGAAGGCCGTCGCCGAGAAGGTCGGCGGACAGGTGTGCCCGATCACGAAGAAGGACTACGAGTACCTCGTCGCCGACTCGCTTTCGGTCTGCCAGGGCGGCGTCATCGCCGCGAATGCGTCGCTCCCGGACGAGATCGCCTACGATCTCGCCAAGGCGGCGCACACCCAGATCGACAAGTACAAGGCCGCGCACCGCGTGTTCGAGCAGTCGATCACGCCCGAGAAGCTCGTGGAGTCCGCCGCCGCGCCGTATCATCCCGGCGCGCTGAAGTACTACCGCGAAGCCGGCCTGGTCAAGTAGCGCCGCAGCGTCCGACCGGGGCGCACGCCCCGGCCGCGCTGTGCGCTCCCCAGCGATCCACGCATCAAGGCCTCGCGTTGGTCGTTCCGCGCCTTCTCCGCCTGCGGACCTGGTTCTCGGTCGGCATCAGACGCAAGCCCGAGGGCTGGCTGAAGTGGTTCGTCACGGCGTGGGCGGCCGGAATCGGCGCCTACGCGGTGTGGGCCGCCACGATCGCGATCATCGATCCGTGGGAGCTCACGTCGATCTTCCTGACGGCCGCGTTCGTGCTGCTGTTCCTCACCATCGGCCCGTTCCCGAGCTCCGACGAGCGGCGCCCGAACCCGCTCGACTGGGCCATGGCGGCGGCGAGCGTCGGGCTGCTCGCCTACTGCGTCGCGAACGGGACGGAGATCGCCAAGCGCATCGCGCTGCTCGACCCGCTGACCCCGTGGGATCTCGCGGTCGGCACCGGCATCTTCGCGCTGACGCTCGAGGCGACCCGGCGCACGACCGGGCTCGGACTCACCGCGGTCGTGCTCGGTTTCGTGCTCTACAACTTCTTCGGCCACCTGCTGCCGGGCGTGCTCGGCCACGGCTACATCGGTTACACGCATTTCCTCGACATCATGGTCTTCACGACCGACGGGATCATGGGTCTGCCGCTGCGCGTCGCGGCGACCTATGCGTTCCTGTTCGTCATGTTCGGGACCGTGCTGTCCTACTGCGGCGGCGCGGAGTTCTTCTTCAACCTGGCGGCGCTTCTCTCCGGCCGCCGGCCCGGCGGACCGGCCAAGATCGCGGTGGTGTCGTCGGGCATGTACGGCATGATCTCCGGCAGCCCGACCGCGGACGTCGTCACCACCGGCTCGATCACGATCCCGATGATGAAGCGGCTCGGCTACAAGCCGGCGCTCGCCGGCGCGGTCGAGGTGGCGGCGTCGACCGGCGGCAGCATCATGCCGCCGGTCATGGGCTCGGCCGCGTTCATCATGGCCGAGTACACCGGCATCGAGTACCGCGACATCGCCGTCGCCGCGCTGCTGCCCGCGCTGCTCTACTACCTCGGCGTCTACTCGCAGGTTCACTTCCGCTCGGTGAAGATGGGGCTGCAGTCGCTCGACACCGCGGGCATTCCGACGCTCGGCGCCACGCTGCGCGAGGGCTGGCTCTTCATCGTGCCGCTGGTGGTGCTCACCTGGGCGCTGCTCGACGGCTACGACCCGAGCATGGTGGCGCTCTTCGGCACCATCTCGGTGATCATCACGGCCGCGTTCCGCAAGAAGAGCCGCATCGGCCCGATCGGCATCATGCGGGCGCTCGCCGAGACCACCCAGCGTGCGATCCCGGTGATCGGGGCCTGCGCCGCCGCCGGCCTGGTCATCGCCGGCATCTCGATGACCGGACTCGCCCCGAAGTTCAGCCACCTGGTCAACCTGATCACCGAGGGGCAGCTCTTCCTCACGCTGTTCGTCGCAGCGCTGCTCACGATCGTGCTCGGCTGCGGCATGCCGACGCCGAGCGCCTACATCCTCGCCGCCGTGCTGATCGGCCCGATCCTCGCCGCGTTCAAGATCCCGCCGATGGCGGCGCACATGTTCCTGCTCTACTTTGCGGTGGTGTCGGCGCTCACGCCGCCGGTCGCGGTCGCGGCGTTCGCCGCCGCCACGATCGCCGACGCGAACCCGCTGCACATCGCGGCGGTCGCGACGCGCCTCGCGCTCGCCGCGTTCATCGTGCCGTTCGCCTTCGTGTTCGGCCCGGAGCTCTTGCTGATCGGGGCGTGGCACAAGACGCTCGTCGCTGGATGCACCGCCGCGGCGGGCGTGCTGCTCGTGGCGGCGGCGGTCGAGGGCTACGTGCGCGCGCCGATGCCCTGGTGGAGCCGCGTGCTGGCCGCGGCGGGCGGGCTGTGCCTGATCGCCCCCAACGTCACCGTGTCGGCGGTCGGCGCCGTGCTCGGCGCGGCGGCGTTCGCGCACTCGTGGTTCGCGCGCGGGGCCGGCGCGCCGCGCTCGGTCAACTGAGCCCTGCCGGAGGGTTCGCCGCATGGCCGCTCTCGATCCGGATGCTGCACAGTGCCTGGTGCGCCGTGCGGCCCGCGCACTCGCGCGCGCCGGGCTGGCTAACGCCTACGGACACTGCAGCGCGCGGCTCGACGCGCACCGGTTCGTGGTCTGCGCGGCGCGCCCGATGGGCCTGATCATGGCGGGCGAACCCGGTGCGGTGGTGCCCGTCACCGGTCCGCTGCCCGCGGGCGTGCTGGGCGAGGTGCGCATCCACCAGGCGATCTACCGCCGGCGCGCCGACGTCGGCGGCGTCGTGCGCTGCTTGCCGCCCAGGGTGCTATCGCTCTCGACGCTGCGGCGCACGCCGCGGGCGCGTCACGGCTTCGGCGCCTACTTCGCGCCCTCCCCGCCGTTGTGGGACGACCCCCAGCTCATCCGCTCGGACGCGCAAGCCGAGGGCGTGGCCGCGGCGCTCGGCGACGCGCGCGCGGTGGTGATGCGCGGCAACGGCGCGGTGACCGTCGGCGCCACGCTCGAGCAGGCCGTCGTGCACGCGTGGTACCTGGAAGACGCGGCCCGCGTCGAGCTCGACGTGCTCGCGGCGGGCAGGTCGGAAGACGAAGCCGTGCTCACCCCCGAGGAAGCGCGCTTGCGCGCGATCGGCACCGGGCGCATCTACGAGCGCATGTGGGAGTACCTGACGCACGGCGACCCGGAGTAGCCGCGGCGCGCGTGCCGCCCCCTTCCGCCCGGGGCGGAAAGGGGCGGGCGCCGGACAAGCCCGTATCCCGGACTAGGCCTTCAGCGCGGCCTGCACGCGCGCCGGCGTGAACGGGACGTGACGCAGCCGCTTGCCGGTCAGCGCGAAGAACGCGTTTGCGATCGCGGGCGCGGCCGACGGCACGCCGAGCTCGCCGACCATGGTGGGCGGCGGCGGACCGCGCAGGATCTCCACGTGGATGGCCGGCACCTCGGACATGCGCAGGATGTTGTACTCGTGGAAGTTCGACTGCTGCACCACGCCGTTCGTCATCGTCACCTGTTCCTTGAGCGCGCTGCTCAGCCCCCAGACGATGGCGCTCTCCATCTGCGCCTGGAACCCTGCCGGGTTGACGACGAGCCCGGCGTCGGCGGCGGCCCAGTAGTTGTGCACGCGGATCCGGCCGGAGCGCCGGTCGACCGAGATCTCCGCGACCGCCGCGACGAGCGAGCCGATCTTGGGCGCGAAGAGGCCGTACTCGGCGAACGCGAGCCCGAGCGCCGTCCCCGAGGCGCGCTGCTTGCCCCAGCCCGACATCTCGGCGACCTTTTCGAGCACCCGGCGCGCCCGCGGGTGGTCGGTCAGCGAGAGCCGGTACGCGAGCGGGTCCGCCTTCTGCGCGTGCGCGATCTCGTCGATCATCGATTCGATCGCGAACTTGGTGTAGCCGGAGCCGATCCCGCGCCAGGCCGCGACGCGCGTGCGCTCGGGTTCGCGCACGTGCTCGGACTGGACGTTCGCGACCTTCTCATAGTAGGGCAGCATCGCCCCGCTCATGAAGATGACGTCGCGGTTCTTCGACTTCTCGACGTAGCCCGGCTGGTACACGAAGTCGCCCACGAGCTCGCCGACCACGCGCTGGCGCCAGCCGACGATCCGGCCGCTTGCATCGAGGCCGGCCTCGATCCGCTGCGTGGTCATCGGCCGGAAGGTGCCGGCCGCGAGATCGTCCTCGCGGCTCAGCACGAGCTTCACCGGCCTGCCGACCGCCTTCGCGATCAGCGCCGCGTCGACCGAGGCCTCCACGGTCGCCCGCCGCCCGAACCCGCCACCCAGGAAGTGCTGATGGACGTGCACCTTGTCGGCGCCGATGCCGAGCGCGGCGGCGACGTCGAGCGTCGTGCGCGTCGGCGCCTGGGTGCCGACCCAGATGTCGACCCCGTCGGGACGCACGCTGGCGGTGCTGTTCATCGGCTCCATCTGCGCGTGGTAGACGTGGTCGCTCAGGTACTCTCCGACCATCACTCTAGCCGCGCCCTTGATCGCGCCGGCCGCGTCGCCCGCAGAGTGGAACACGACGCCGGTGTGCTTCATGTCGCGGCCGTCGGCGAGGTACTTTTCGAGATCGCGGTCGGTGTCGATCGCGTCGCCCGGCAGCCCCTTCTTCCACTCCACCTTCAGCTGGCGGCGCGCTTTCAGCGCCGCTGCGAAAGTGTCCGCCACCACCGCCACGCCGTGGCCCAGCATCACGACGTCGACCACGCCGGGCAGCTTGCGCACCGCATCGGCGTTCGCCGACATCGGACCGCTGCCGCGCACCGGCGCGCGGACCAGTGTCGCGTACGCCATGCCGGGCACGCGCGCGTCGATTCCGTAGGCGGCCCGGCCGGTCGATTTCGCGACGACGTCGACGCGCTCGACCGGGCGACCGATCAGCCGGAACCTGTCGCCCGGCTTCAGGTCCTTGGCCGGATCGATCTTCGGCGGGTGTGCGGGCGGCTTGGCGAAGGCCGCCACCTCGCCGTAGCTGATCTTGCGACCGCTCGCGGCGTGCACCACCGTGCTCGGTTCGGTGGCGAGCTCGGCCGCGGGCACGCCCCACTTCTCGGCGACCGCGTCGATGAGCACCCGGCGCGCCTGGGCGCCGGCGACGCGCAGCGGCATGAAGTAGCCGAGCGTCGAGATGCTCGCCACCACGTACTGCGCCTTGAAGATCGGATGGTGGTAGGCGGGGGCGATCGGCGACTGCTCGACCACGACCCGGCTCCAGTCGGCGTCGAGCTCCTCGGCGACGATGAGCGGCAGGCCGGTCATGACGCCCTGGCCCATTTCCGGCGCGGGCGCCTGGATGCGGATCGTGCCGTTCGGTTCAATCGACACGTAGGCGTTCAGCGCGTGCGCGCCGCCCGCGGCGTGCGCCTTGCGGGCGCCGCCGGCGCCGCCGAGGCCGAGCGTGATCGCGAAAGTGAGTCCCGCCGATGCGCCGAGAAACGCGCGCCGGCTGACGTTGAAGTCGAGCAATCGGGCTTCGTCGCGTTCGACCATGGCTCAGCCCTCCTGCGCCGCGCGCTCGATCGCGCGCACGATGCGGTTGTACGTGCCGCAGCGGCACAGGTTGCCGTTCATGTGCTGCACGATCTGCGCGCGCGTCGGACGCTTGTTCTTCGCGAGCAGCGCTGCCGCCTGCATGATCTGGCCGGACTGGCAGTAGCCGCACTGCGGCACCTGCTCGGCGATCCACGCCCGCTGCAGCGGGTGATCGCCGGTCGCCGACAGTCCCTCGATGGTGGTGACCTTCCTGCCGCGTGCCGCGGACACCGGCGTCACGCAGGCGCGGACCGGCTGGCCGTCGACGTGGACCGTGCACGCGCCGCACTGGGCCGCGCCGCAGCCGTACTTGGTGCCGGTGTAGCCGAGCTCGTCCCGGATCACCCAGAGAAGCGGTGTGTCGGGCGGCTGCTCGGAGCGCGCGTCCTCGCCGTTGACGGTGAACTGGATCATGGTGTGCCTCCTCCGGTGGACGATGCCGCCTCGGTGCGGCCGGTCTTCGTGCCGGCGCGGTCCCGAGCCGAACGACGACGGTAGCGCAACCGGCCCGCAATTGCACGGCGCGGTGCAGTGCGTGTGGCGGGCGGCGACAACGGCGGTGGGACGCCGCCCAGGAGTGGGGCCCCGCGCGGCCGGTGCCGGCCCGCGGCTTCGCGGCGGGCGGCCGCGGTTGCGCTATCCTCGGCCGTCACGCCGTCGGCCCTCGGCTGACCCGACGCGTGCGCAACGAAGATCCGGGAGGCGGAATGGGGGTTCTGGCAGGGACGGTGGCCGTGGTGACCGGCGGCGCGCACAGTCTCGGGCGGACCTTCTGCGAAGCGCTTGCCGTTGAGGGCGCGGACATCGCCATCGCGGACATCCGCGATGGCCGCGACACCGCCGCAGAGCTTGCGCGCAGGTTCGAGGTCAGGGCGCGCAGCTGGCAGGTCGATGTGAGCGACGAAGCCGCGGTCGCGCGGTTCGCCGCCGAGGTCGGGCAGACGCTCGGGCCGGCCGGCATCCTGGTCAACAATGCGGCGCTTTTCGCCGAGCTGCCGTCGCTGCCGTTCCACGATTTCCCGGCCGACCTCTGGGACCGCGTCATGGCGGTCAACGTGAAGGGCGCGTTCCTGATGGCGAAGCACGTCGCGCCGATGATGATCGACCGCGGCCGCGGCAAGATCATCAACATCGGCTCGGGCACGGCCTACAAGGGCATGATCGAGATGGCGGCCTACGTGACTTCGAAGGCCGCCATTCTCGGGCTGACGCGCTGCCTCGCGCGCGAGCTCGGCCGCCACGGCGTGAACGTGAACACGCTCGCGCCCGGGCTGATCGAGAGCCCGTCGGTGCTCGAGCATCCGCACAACCTGGCGCCGAGCGAGGCGGTGATCCGCAGCCGGGCGCTCCAGCGGCGCGGGGTCCCAAGCGACCTGCTCGGGGCATTGGTGTTTCTCGCTTCGCCGGCGAGCGATTTCGTCACCGGCCAGACGCTCGCCGTCGACGGCGGCTCGATCACGCTCTAGGAAACCGCTGCGAGGCCGTCACCGCAGCGCATCGCGCAGACGCTCGGGATCGACCCGGACCGAGACGCCGGCCCGCTCTTCCTGCAGCGTCATCGCGATGCGTGCGTCGCGCTCGCCCCAGCCGCGCGCCACGGCCTCGCCGAGCTCGGCCAGCGCGATCTCGGCCACTGGCACCGGCACGCCGCAGGCGGCCGCCAGATCGCGGACGAGCGTCATGTCCTTGTGTGCGAGGCTCAGCGCGTGCGCCGGCGGATCGTAGCGGCCCGGCAGGAACTGCTCGGCCAGCCGGTCGAAGGTGCGCTTGCGCCCGAGCGCTCCCTGGCGCAGCGCGCGAAAGAGCGCGAGCGGCTCGACCCCCGCCTTGACGCCGAGCGTGAAGGCCTCCGCGAGCGCGGTCTGCACCGAGAAGCTCGCGCAGTTGTGCGCGAGCTTCGCCGCCGTTCCGGCGCCGATCGTGCCGACGTGCAGCGGATCGCTGCCGACTGCCGAGAGCACGGGCCGGTACTGCTCGAAGGCCTCGCGATCGCCGCCGACCCACACCGCGAGCGTGCCGTCGGCGGCGGCCTGCGGCCCGCCGCTCACGGGCGCGTCGAGCATGCGTACCCCGCGCGCGGCGCACAGATCGTGCAGCCACCGCACGGTGGCGGGCGCGTTGGTCGTGAGGTCGAACCACGCCGCGCCCGGGCGCATCGCCGCGATCAGGCCGCCGGCGGCGACCGCCTCGACCTCGGGAGGGCCCGGCAGCGAGGTGAAGACGAGCTCCGCGTCGCGCGCCGCGTGCGCTGCGGTCTGCGCCCACTCGGCACCGGCCGCGGTCAACGGCGCCGCGGCCGCGTGCCGCGCGTCGTTGACACCGAGCGCGTGGCCTGCGCGCAGCAGATTGGCCGCGATCGGGCGGCCCATGGCCCCGAGACCGATGAATCCGATTCTCATCGCGCGTCCTCCCCGCGGGGCGGCGGCGGCGCCTCAGTCGCGCGCCTGGAACACTTCCTTGGCGATCTGCGCCGCGTGGATGCCGGTCGGCCAGCCCGAGTAGAAGGCGAGGTGCGTGATCATCTCGCCGATCTCTTCGCGGGTGACGCCGTTGTCCAGCGCGCGCCAGAGGTGGCCGCGCAGCTGATCGGTGCGATACAGCGCGACCAGCGCGGCGACCGTGATCAGGCTGCGATCGCGCTTCGAGAGCCCGGGGCGTTCCCACACGTCGCCGAACAGCACGCCGTCCGTGAGCTCGCCGAGCTTCGGCACGATGTCGCGAACCTTGCTGATCCCCGAGGGCGGCGGGGCTGCTGTGCTCATGAGGGCCTCCATGGCTGGATCTTCGGGAGAAACGCCGGTCCGCGGTCCGCACGGCATCGCGAACCGCCTCGCTCGCGCGCGTTCGCGCACAGGAGGCCGAAGTGTAGCCGGCGGCAGCGGCCCCGGGGGATGCGTATGCGGGCGGAAACAATCACGCACGGTCCGTGCGTCCGCGTAGCACTCCGCGGGTCAACGTCGACATGTGCCCAGGGATTCCGGTCGGCCGCGATTGACCCCCGGCACCGGGTTCCGATAAGGTGGGGACTGTCCGCCACCCGGGAGGCCGCATGGCCGGCGCGCAGTTTGCGGAGTTCGACGAGGGCGACTTCGACGCCCGGGTGCTGCAGCGGCGCGGGGTCACGGTGGTCGACTTCTGGGCGGAGTGGTGCGCGCCCTGCAGGCAGATGGCGCGGATTCTCGGCGAGTTGGCGGCCGAGCTTCCGTCCGAGGTCGTGATCGGCAAGGTGGACGCGGACCGCAACCGCGCGCTGGTGGACCGCTACGGGGTGCGCGGGATCCCGGCGCTGCTGATCTTCAAGGACGGGACGCTGGTCGACGCGCGCACCGGCGTCGACCGCAAGCAGGTGCTGAAGAAGGCGATCGAGACGCACGTCTGAGGAGTCCGCACATGCCGAACATCACGATGCTCGACATCGACGAGCTGAAGCAGACGAAGCTCAAGCCCTACATCGAGAAGTGCCTCCAGCACCGCGCGCCCGATCCGGGCTTCCACGCGATGATGGGCCACAACATCGACCTCGCCGAGGCGATGTTCGTGGCCTGGGACACGGTGTTCAACACCGGCCGCGTCAGCCACACCCTGAAGGAGATCATCCGCGTGCTGCTGTCGCGGATGGCCTCCTGCAGCTATTGAGGGAACGTCCGGTCCGCTTCGGCGAAGCGGCAGGGCCTGACCGAGGAGCGCCTGGACGAGGGCATCAACAACTACCAGGCGAGCCCGCACTTCAGCGCGGCCGAGAAGGTCGCGATCCGCTACGCGGACCTGATGGCCACCGACCCGGATGCGATCGACGCGGCGTTCTACGCGCGGCTGCGCGGGCACTACTCCGAGGAGGAGATCGTCGAGCTCGGCGCGTTCATCGGCTTCAACATCGGCTACCACACGTTCTTCGGCACGCTGAAGTTCTATCCGATGTTCGCGCCCGACGGGCGGCTGGTGAGCCAGGAGGAGTCCGAGCGGATCTACGGCGCGGCGCCGGTGTCGCTCGCCGCGGCGGACGCATGAGCGCGAAGACGCACGTCGCGCCGCTCGCGCTCGACGAGATCGCCGATCCGGAGCTGCGCGCGCTCGTCGAGCGCTGCGCCGGGCTCGGCGTGCCGGACACGCTCTTTCCGCGCATCCTCGCCCGCGTGCCGAACTATGCCAAGGCGATCCTGCGCGCGATGCTGCACTCGCACTACGAGGGCAACGTCGACCACGGGCTGAAGGAGATCATGCGCGTTCAGCTCGCGCGCTTCGCCGGCGATCCCTATTTCGCCGGCCTGCGCTCGCAGCGGGCGCTCGCCGCGGGGCTGGACGAGGCGACGGTCGCGGCGGGCTCCGGCGACTACGACGACGATCCGCGCTTCAGCGAGGCCGAGCGCGTCGCGCTGCGCTATTCCGACCAGATGTACCTGGACCCGAACAAGGTCGACCGGGCGTTCTACGACGAGATGAAGCGCCACTTCAGCGAGGCCGAGATCATGGAGCTCGGCGCGTTCATCGCGCTGCACTACGGCATGCAGGTGTTCATGCGCACGCTTGGGCGCGCGGCGCAAGGCCGATCGGACGATGTGGCGGCGCAGCGTCGGGACGGGCGCGACGGGGTTGTGTCGGCCGACGGTTGCGATTAGATTGGCGGCGGCGCGCGGCGGCCGCCGCCGCGCGCGCCCGGACCGAGGACGGAGGAATGGCAGAGAAGCTCAACGCAGGAGACGCGTTTCCCCGCCTGACGATCGATCTGGTCGATGGCGGAAAGCTCGACCTCCCGGAGGGGATCGACGCGAAGTACCGCGTCGTCCTCTTCTACCGCGGCCACTGGTGACCGTACTGCCGCCGGCAGTTGGCCGGCTTCGAGTTCTGGAAGGCGCAGATCGCGCGCGCCGGCGCGAAGGTGGTCGCGGCCAGCGTCGACCCGATCGACAAGGCGAAGGAAGTCGCGGCGGGCGTCTCGTTCCCGATCGGCTACGGCGCGACCCGCGAGATGGCCGACGCGATCGGCGCGTGGTGGGAAGACAGGCGCGGCATCATCCAGCCCTCCGAATTCCTGATCAACGCGGACGGCAAGGTGATGAGCTCGAGCTACAGCTCGGGTCCGCTCGGCCGCATCGAGCCGATGGACGTGGTCCGGTCGATCGACTTCTACGAGGCCCAGCAGAAGAAGTAGACCGGATCGCCAACGGGCGGGCGCCGCAGCGAAGCCCCGGCGCCCGCGTGTTCGGGGGATGGCGGAAAAGAGTGGGAGTCGAACCCACCAGGGACGTCTGACGCCCCTCACCGGATTTGAAGTCCGTGCGCCCCACCGGGGAGCGATTCCTTTCCGTGCCGCGGTTCTTCGTTGCGGCTCCGATTCTACCGGGCGCGCGTGCCGCCGTCCGCGAACGCCTCGTGGGCGGCCTTCAGCACGATCCGCGCGTCGCCGATGCGCCGCGTGAAGCGCACGCGGTCGAAGTAGTCGAGCACGTCGATCGAGAGGTTGCGGCCCAGGCTGCTCGCGTCGCGGAACTGCGCCGCCGTGAGGCGGCGGTCCGCGCTCGACTCGGCAAGCCGCTGCGCCACCGCGGCGAGCCGCGCGACCGTGCGCGGCAGGAAGAAGCGCGTGTCCGAGACCCGCACCGCGAGGCCGTGACGCGCCGCGCGGTCGAGCACGCCGTGGACGGCCTTCGGCTGCGCGCCGATGCGGGCGGCGATCTCGGCGACGGTCGGCGGACGCTGCTCCTCGGCCTCCAGCACCGCGGCAATTCGCTGCCATACCGTCTCCTGCGCGGGCGCGAAGCCCGGGCGGTGCGCCGGCAGCCGCATCTCCGCGCCGGTGCGCGCGAGCGCGCCGTCGCGCACGAGCTCGGCGGCGACGGCGACGACCACCGCGCGCGGCAGGCGGCCGCCTTCCAGGATGCGATCCTCCGGCGGACCCGGCGAGTCGGGCAGCCGTCGATGCCAGGCGGCGACTGTCTCCAGCGCGCGCGAGCGCAGGGCGTTCCAATGCGCCGGCGTGAACCCGAGCTCCGCCGCGCCGTCCCACACGCGGTGCATCGGCACGCGTTCGAAGAGGGCGGCGGTCTCGCGCTCGGTCAGGTTGCGGCCGGCGGCGAACCGGGTGAGATCGAGGCCGCTCGCGGCCGCGTCGGCGAGCCCCGCGAGCCGCGCCTGAAGCGCTCCGGCCGGATCGGCGGCCTCCATCGCGCGCAGCGCCGCCAGCCGCTCCGGCCTCGCGCGCCCGCGCGGCGGGGCGTGCACGTCGATGACGCGACCGCCGCCGAGGGTGCGGCGCGCCGACTGGTCGCGCAGGATCAGCCGATCGCCGTGCACCGCGCCGATCGGGCGGTCGAGGACGAGCTGCGCGAGCCCGGACGCGCCGGGCTCGATCGCGTCGGCTTCGAGCGTCGCGACGCGCGCGGTGGTCTCGGCCGCGCCGAGATGGACGTGCACCGGCGTCCAGTGCCTGAGCGGCTGCGCCGCCGCCGCCATGACGCGGACGCGCGCGTCGATCTTGCGCGCCGGCGGCGGCAGCGCGCCGCGCACGATCCAGTCGCCGCGCGCGATCCCGGCGTCCTTCAGTCCTGCGCCGGCGAGGTTCAGCGCGCAGCGCTCGCCGGCGCGGCCGCGCTCGGCCCGCGCGCTCTGCGCATGGATGGTGCGCACGCGGGCGTCGACGCCGGCGACGAGCGCGCACACGGCGTCGCCGGTGGCGACCTCGCCGGAGAAGACGGTGCCGGTGACGACCAGGCCGGCGCCGGCGACCGTGAATGCGCGGTCCACCGCCAGGCGGAAGTTGCCGTCGGCGGCACGGCGCGGCAGGGCGGCCGCGATGCGGCGCAGCTCGACGTCGAGCGCGTCGATGCCCGCACCCGTGACCGCGGAGACCGGAAACACCCGTGCGGCCGCGAGCGTCGTCGGCGCAAGCAGGCGCGCGATTGCCGCCTGCACCTCGGCCGTCCGCGCCGCGGGAACGCGGTCGATCTTGGTCAGCGCGACCAGACCATGGCGCACGCCGAGCAGATCGAGGATCGCGAGGTGCTCCAGCGTCTGCGGCATCGGTCCGTCGTCCGCCGCCACGACGAAGAGCGCCGCGTCGATGCCGGCCACGCCGCATAGCATGTTGTGCACGAAGCGCTCGTGGCCCGGCACGTCGACGAACCCGATCGTTCCCGCGGCCGCGTCCGGCAGATACGCGAAGCCGAGATCGATGGTGAGGCCGCGGCGCTTCTCGTCCGGCAACCGATCGGTGTCGACGCCGGTCAGCGCCTTCACCAGCAGCGTCTTGCCGTGGTCGATGTGCCCGGCGGTGGCGACGATCATCTGCTGCGCGTGCCGGCCGGGTCGAGGCTCCCGAGCTGCGCGATGAACGACTCGACCGCGGCGTCCTCGAGGCAGCGGCAGTCGAGCAGGTAGGCGTCTTGCTGGACCCGGCCGATGACCGGCACCGGCAGCGCCCGGAAGGCGGCCGCGATGCGCTTAAGCGCGCCGCCGCGCGCCTTGGCGGCGAGCGGCGTCACGGCCACCGCGACGCTCGCCACATGCTGCGACGGCGCGGCGCCGGAGCCAATCTCGCTCTCGCACTCGACCACGCCGACCGCGGCCATGCCGCGCAGCGCCGGCGCGAGCGCCGCGCTCACGCGCTCGGCGGTGCGGCGGATCTCGCCCTGCGGACGGGTCAGCGCGCGCAGCGTGGGCAGGCGCTCGCGCAGCCGATCGGGGTCCGCGGCGAGCGCCAGCACCGCGGCGAGCGCGGCGACGCGCATCTTGTCCACGCGCAACGCGCGCTTCAGGGGGTTGCGCTTGATGAGCGCGACCAGATCGCCGCGGCCGACGATGATCCCGGCCTGTGGCCCGCCGAGCAGCTTGTCGCCGCTGAACGTGACGAGATCGGCGCCGTGGGCGATCGTCTCCCTCGCCGTGGGCTCGTACGGCAGGCCGAAGGCACGCAGGTCGACCAGCGTTCCGCTGCCGAGGTCCACGACGAAGGGCACGTTCCGCTCGCGGCACAGCCGGGCGAGCTCGCCCTCCGGCGCCGACGCCGTGAAGCCCTGTATGACGTAGTTGCTGGTGTGGACCTTCATGACGAGACCGGTGCGCGGCCCGATCGCCGCCGCGAAGTCGGCGAGGTGCGTGCGGTTCGTGGTGCCGACCTCCCGCAGCCGGCATCCCGCCCGCGCCATGATGTCGGGCAGGCGGAACTCGCCGCCGATCTCGATCAGCTCGCCGCGGGAGGTCGGAACCTCCTTGCGCGCGGCGAGCGTGTTCAGGACGAGCAGCACCGCGGCGGCGTTGTTGTTGACGACCGTCGCGGCCTCGGCGCCGGTGAGCCGGCACAGAGCGCGCTCGAGGTGGGCGTCGCGGTCGCCGCGCCGGCCGGTCTCGAGATCGTACTCGAGGTTGCTCGCGTCCGCGGCGACGAGCGCCATCGCGTCGATCGCCTCGCGCGGCAGCAGCGCGCGGCCGAGGTTCGTGTGCAGGACCGTACCGGTCAGATTGAACACGCGCCGCAGCGAAGGCGCCGCCTGCTCGGCGAGCCGCCCGGCCGCATCCTGGATCAGATCGTGGACGGTTGGCGTGCGCTCCGCGGCGCTGCCGCGCAGCGCCGCGCGTCTCGCCGCGAGCGCGTCGCGGACCGCTTCGACGACCGGCGCGCGGCCGAAGCGCCCGATGAGCGTCACGCACGCCTGCTCGCGCAGCAAGAGGTCGACCGACGGCAGCGCGATCGTCGGGCGTGCGGACGTCCGGGCCATGCGCTCGTTCCGGCGGCAGGCGGCCGCGTCAGCTGCCCGCCACCCAGCCGCCGTCGACGAACAGCGTGTGTCCGGTGACGAAATCGGAGGCCTGGCTCGCGAGGTAGATCGTCGCGCCGACCAGATCGTCCGGGACCGCGACGCGTCCGAGCGGAATGCGCGAGACGATCCGCTCGAGGCTCGCGCCCGACAGCAGTTCCGCCCGGCTCGGCGTCGCGACCGCGGTCGGCGCAAGCGCATTCACCCGGATGCCGTCGGCGGCCCACTCCAGGGCGAGCGCCTCGGTCAGGTGCGAAACGCCGGCCTTGATGCCGCCGTAGACCGCGCGGCCCTTGATGATGCTGCGGCTGAACGTGGAGCTCAGGTTGATGATCTTGCCGTAGCCGCGCGCGCGCATCAGCCCGCCGATGATCTGGCAGGAGAAGAAGAGGCCCTTGAAGCCGACGTCGAGCATCCGATCCCACTCGTCTTCCTGCATGTCCCACGCGGGCTTCGTGACCGTGAAGCCGGCGGCGTTGACGAGGATGTCGGCGCGGCCGAAGCGCTCGACCACGAAGTCCTTCAGCCGCCGGATGTCGCCGACGCGGCTGACGTCGACCGCGCACGCCCCGGCGCGCCGCCCGGTCTGCGCGATCTCGGCGCGAAGCTCTTCCAGCGCCGCCTCGCGCCGCGCGGTGACGACGACGTCGGCACCCGCCGCGGCGAGCCCGAGGGCGAGGCCGCGTCCGATGCCTTCGCTGGCGCCGGTGACCACCGCCACCCTGCCTTTCAAGCCGAACTGCGCGAGCGGATCGTTCATGTGCGTTGCCTCCTCGAGCCGGATGCCCGCATCGCCACCCTGAATCGGCTCCCCGAATCGGCGCGCCGATCCGGAATAGCGCGCGCGGTGCGTGCGTGACGCGTTGGCGCGAGTTTACCGGGATCGTGCCCCGCGGCGCCGGGGAAACCTTTCGCATCCAGGCTGGTCCACCCCGTACCACCAAGCGTCAGATGATCCGCCGTCTCGTTCCGCTGCTGCTTGCCGCGCTCGCGGCGGGCGCACCCATCGCGCTTCCCGCCGCAACGCCCGCGGCGCCGGTGGGCGTCGGCGACCTCGCGCCGGATTTCACGCTGGCCGACCAGGACGGACGCCGCCACACGCTGTCGGTGGAGCGCGGCAAGCGCGCGGTCGTCCTGGTCTTCTATCGCGGCCACTGGTGACCGTACTGCGGTCGGCAGTTGGCCGACCTGCGGACGCTCATCCGGCCCGACGAGCCGGCGCGCCTTTGGGCGGTCAGCGTCGATTCTGCCGCCCAGAGCAAGGCGTTCGCGGCCGAGATCGCGGCGGACGGCCGCGGGCGCGTTGCGTTCGGCCTCCTGTCCGACCCCGACCACCGGGTCATCGACGCCTACGGGCTGCAGGATCCCCGCTATGCGCGCCTCGGCCGCGAGGGGATCCCGTATCCGGCGACCTTCGTCGTCGACCGCGACGGGCGCATCGCCTGGGCGAGGATCGACAAGGACTACACCCGGCGTCCGCCCATCCGCGAGGTCCGCGCTGCGCTCGATGCCTTGACCCGCTAGCAAGCTGTCGCCGAGCCGCGGCGCTTGCTGCGCTGCAGCGTCGCCGCGCCGGCGCGGCGCGCGATTGTTTGGCCGGCCAATTATCGCTGGTTGACAAGCATGCGCGGAGGTCTCTAGAGTCTGCGAGAACGCCGGACAGGCGTGGCTTCGCAAGCGTTCCATCGTCACAAGAGACGCCGGCGCGAGCAGAATCGCAGGGCGCACCACCGAGGAGGATCCATCGTGCAGGCGTCACCGCCCGGCCGGCCGGGCAGGGCGCCCGCCGGGCGTCCGCATATCCGGGGAGTTCCAACCCGCCGTCTCGGCCCATCCGCACCGGGTCGGGGGCATTGTCGAAGGAGGCAACCGTGTATCGCAGAACAGCTCTGAAACTGGCGGCGGCCGCGGCGCTCGCAGGCGCGCTGCCGCTCGGCTTCACGCACGCCGCCGATCCGATCAAGATCGGCGCGGTGGCGCCGAAGACCGGCCCCCTCGCCGGTGGCGCGGCCATCACGCACTGGCCGAACGTCCAGCTCTGGGTGCACCAGGTGAACGAGCGCGGCGGCCTCAGGATGAGGGACGGCAGCCGGCGCAAGGTCGAGCTGATCGAGTACGACGACCGGACCAACCCGGGCGAGACCATCAAGGCGGTCGAGCGGCTCGCCACCCAGGACAAGGTCGACTTCATCGTCGCGCCCTACGGCACCGGCCTCAACCTCGCCGCGGCGCCGGTGTTCGCCAAGTACGGCTATCCGCAGATCGCCTGCACGTCGGTCACCGACAAGGTTCCCGAGCTGACGAAGCGCTATCCGAGCATCTTCTTCACTCTCGGAACGACCACCGCGTTCGCGAACTCGGTCGCGGAGGTCCTCAACAAGCTGCGCGCCGAGGGCAAGATCGGGAACCGGGTCGCGATGGTCAACGTGGCCGACGCGTTCGGCATCGAGCTCGCCGAAGCAGCGCGTCCGATCTTCAAGACCGCCGGCCTCGAGATCGTCTACGACCGGTCCTACCCGCTCGGCACCCAGGACCTGTCGCCGATCGTCAAGGGGGCGAGGGCCGCCAACCCGGACGCCTTCGTCGCCTGGTCGTACCCGCCCGACACCTTCGCGATCACCGAGCAGTCGAAGATCGAGGGCCTCAACGTGAAGGCCTACTACACGGCCGTGGCGACCGCGTTCCCCGCCTACCGCGGCAAGTTCGGCAAGTCGATCGAGGGTCACCTCGGCGCCGGCGGCGTCAACCTCGACACGCCCGAGATGAAGGCCTATCTCGCCGCGCACAAGAAGGTGACCGGCAAGGACGCCGACTATTGGGCGAGCCCGGTGACCTACGCCGGCCTGCAGGTGCTCGAGCAGGCGATCGAGGCGGTCGGCACCGACCGCAAGGCGGTGACCGAGTACATCAAGAAGGCCACGTTCAAGACGGTCATGGGCCACTGGAAGTTCGTCAACCAGTCGATCCACGAGTTCTGGACCGTCGGCCAGTGGCAGAACGGCCTGTTCCACGGCGTGTCCTCGACCGGCCTGCCCGGCGCGAAGCCGGTGATCGCCAAGCCCGGCTGGTAAGACGCGCGCCAGCCACACTGCAGTGTCCGAAGGCGCCCCGGTGTGAAGTGCCCGCACCGGGGTGTTTTTTCCGCCTGACGCGGCGATGGACATCCTGATCACCGGCATCCTGCTCGGGGCGACCTACTCGCTGATCGCGATGGGGCTCACGCTGCAGTACGGCGTGGCCCGCATCATGAACCTCGCCAACGGCGAGATGCTGGTCGCCGGCGCTTTCGGCGCGTTCTGGGTGTTCACCGCCCAGCAGGCGAGCCCGTTCGCCGCTGCGCTCGTCGTGGTGCCCGGCGCGTTCGCGCTGAACTGGCTCATCTACCGCTACCTGCTGCGGCCGCTCGTCCGGCGCGCGAAGAACCGCGGCATGCTCGAAGTCGACAGCATCCTCGCCACCTTCGGCATGAGCTTCGTCCTGGTCGGGATCATGCTGATGGTGTTCGGCGGGGGATACTTCACCTATTCGTATCTCGCCGAGCCGTTCGAGATCTTCGGCAGCCCGTTCGCGCTGAACCGCGTGGTCGCGTGCCTGGTCGCGGTGGCGATCTCCGGGCTGCTCTATTGGGGCCTGAACGGCACGCGCACCGGCATGGCGCTGCGCGCGCTCGCGGTCGACCCGGCCGCCGCGGGGCTGGTCGCGATCGACGTGCCGCGCATGTCCGCGTTCTCCTTCGCGCTCGGCGGCGCGGTGACCGCGGCTGGCGGCATCGTGCTCAGCACCTTTCTCACGATGGACGCCTCGATCGGCGTCGTCTTCACCATGAAGGCGCTGATCATCGTGATCATGGGCGGCGTCGGCGACGTGCGCGGCGCGATCGTTGCCGCCTTGATCCTCGGGCTCGCCGAGACCGCCGTCGCGAGCCTGATCGACCCGGGGCTCACGCTCGCCGCGGCCTACCTGCTCTTCATCCTGGTCCTGCTGCTCCGGCCCGAGGGGCTCTTCGGGAGACGCCAGTCGTGACCCGTGCGGAGGCCAGGAACCTCGCCCTCGCCGCCGCGGCGTTCGCGCTGCTCGCGTTCCTGCCGTTCCTGAAGGACAGCGGCTACCTCCTGTCGGTGTCCGTCTCGATCGCCATGTACACAGTGCTCGCCACGTCGTGGGCGCTGTTCTCGGGCCCGACGCACTACATCTCGCTCGCGACGGCCGCGTTCTACGGGCTCGGCGCCTACGTCGTGGCGGCGGGCATCGGCACGATCTCCTATCCGCTGCTGCTCGTGCTGGCGGGCATCGCCGGCGCGGTGCTGGCGCTCGCGGTCGGGGTCACGACGCTGCGGCTGTCGGGCGTGTACTTCGTGATCTTCACGCTCGGCCTCGCGGAGCTGATTCGCCAGGTGGTGACCTGGGTGCAAAACAACCTGACCGGCAGCCGCGGGATGTACGTCCTCACCGAGATCACCGAGCGGATCATCTACTGGGAGCTGCTCGGCCTCGCGGCGCTGGTGTACCTGGTCGGCTGGCTCGTCGCGCGCTCGCGGCTCGGGTTCGCGCTGCGCATCATCGGCAACGACGAGCTGGTGGCCGCGCACGTCGGCATCAACTCGGCCGCGGCGAAGCTGATCCTGTTCGTGATCTCGGGCGTGTTCGCGGCGGTGGTCGGCGCGGTGATGGCGCCGCGCTACACCTACATCGAGCCGAGCATTGCCTACTCGCCGGAGCTGTCGTTCCAGGTGGTGATCATGGCGTTGATCGGCGGCGCGCATCGCCTGTGGGGCCCGCTAGTCGGCGTGATCCCGTTCGCGCTGCTGTGGGAGCTGATCGCGGCGCGCTTTCCGACGCAGACCGTTCTCCTGCTCGGCGTTGCGTTCCTGCTGATCGTGTACTTCATTCCGCACGGCGTGGTCGGCCGCATCGAGTCCGCGCTCGAGCGCCTGCGGCGGGGAACCCGCCGTGGCTGAGCGGACCGTGCTCGACATCCAGAGCGTCGCCAAGCGCTTCGGCGGCCTGCTCGCGGTGGACCAGCTGAGCTTCGCGGTGCGCGAGAACGAGGTGCTCGGGCTGATCGGTCCGAACGGCTCGGGCAAGACGACGGTGCTCAACCTGATCTCCGGGGCGTTCAAGCCCACCGCCGGCGACATCTATCTCGACGACCGGCTGATCACCGACCGGCCGGCGCGCCACATCGCGCGCGCCGGCGTCGGGCGCACCTTCCAGCTCGTGCGCGTCCTGCCCTCGCTGACGGTGCTCGAGAACGTGATGGCCGGCGCGGTGTTCGGCCACAAGCGCCTGTGGGGGCGCGAGGCGCGCAAGTACGCCGAGCGCCAGCTCGAGCGGGTCGGCATGGCGCACGCGATCGGCATGCCGACCGCGGCGCTCACCTACATCGACGAGAAGCGGGTCGAGCTCGCGCGCGCGCTCGCCTCCGACCCGCGCGTCCTGCTGCTCGACGAATGGCTGGCCGGCCTCAACCCGACCGAGCTGCAGACCGGCATCGCGCTGATCCGGAGCCTGCGCGAGGAGGGCCGCACCGTCGTGCTCGTCGAGCACGTCATGGACGCGATCCGCAGCCTGTGCGACCGGTGCGTGGTCATGAGCGGCGGGGTCAAGATAGCCGAGGGCACGCCGGCCGAAACGCTCGCCGACCGCGAGGTGATCCGCGCCTATCTCGGAGACGACGATGCTTGAGTGCCGCGAGCTCACGGTCGCCTACGGGCAGCATCGGGCGCTCGACGGCGTCTCGCTCGGGATCGCGCCGGGCGAGATCGTCGTGATCCTCGGCGCCAACGGCGCCGGCAAGAGCACGCTCCTGCGGGCGATCGCCGGGCTCGTGCCGCCGGCCGCGGCGAGCGGGATCGCGATCGGCGGCCGTCCGGTCGCCGGCCTGCCGCCGCACGAGATCGTCGAGGCGGGCCTCGCGCTGGTGCCGGAGGGGCGCCAGCTCTTCGGCGATCTCAGCGTCGAGGAGAACCTCCTCCTCGGCGCCTATGCGCGGCGCGCGCGCGCGGCGGAGCGGGAGAATCTCGAGCGCGTGCTCGCGCTCTTCCCGAAGCTCGCCGAGCGCCGCGCGCAGGTCGCACGCACGATGAGCGGCGGCGAGCAGCAGATGGTCGCGATCGGGCGCGCGCTGATGTCGGCGCCGTCGGTCCTGATGCTGGACGAGCCTTCGCTCGGGCTGTCGCCGAAGCTGTGCACCGCGCTCTTCAGGACGCTCGCCGAGGTGCGCCGGACCGGCGTCGGCATCCTGCTCGTGGAGCAGAACGCGCGCCAGGGTCTCGCGATCGCCGACCGCGGCTATCTTCTCGAGAACGGCCGCATCGTCGGCGAAGGCCCGGCGGCGGCCCTGGCGCAGGATCCGGCGGTGCAGAAGGCGTACCTCGGCGGCGCCGCGGCGACGGCGACCGGACCGGAGCACGCCGTCGAGCGCCCGAGCGCGCAGGCGGCCGCGCCCGCGGTCTCGGCGCCGCCGGCGGCGATGCCGAGATTCGTGCCGACGCCGCGGGCCGATACGCTGATTCCGCAGTCGATCGACGAGCTCGCGCGCCGCGCGGGCGAGATCCAGACCGAGCACGTCCGCGCGGCGCGCGGCGCGCGCGCCACCGCCGCGCCGATCGGCGCCGCGCACGGCATCGGCACCGATACGCTGAGCGAGGCGCTCGCCAGGATCGAGGCCGCGGCGGCGAGAGCGCGCATCCGCGAACCCGAGCCGAAGCCGCGGCCGGCTTCCGAGCGGGGCGGCGCGTCGGACGCAGACAAAGGAGAGTGACATGGCACGAGTGTTCGAGGGCTTGTTCATCGGGGGCCGCAACATCGCCACCGCGCGCACGTTCTCCGACCTGAATCCGGCCGACGGTTCGGTCTGGGCCGAAATACCGGACGGCGGCCGCGAGGAGGCGCGGGCGGCGATCGCGGCGGCGCACGCCGCGTTCGGAAGCTGGTCGGCGCTGCCGTTCACGCGGCGCGCCCACTACATGCTCGAGATCGCCGCGGTGTTCGAGCGCCGCAAGATGGAGATCGTCGAGGCGCTGCAGGCCGAGGGCGGCGGCTGGTTCGGCAAGGGCATGTTCGAG
>JAHDYJ010000177.1 GCA_023383795.1 Burkholderiales bacterium
CGCTGGTGACCGGCGGCGCCGCCGGGATCGGGCTGGCCACCCCGCGCGCGCTCGCCGCCGAGGGGGCGCGCCTGGCACTGCTCGACATCGATGCCGCGCGCCTCGACGCGGCCGCAGCCGGTCTGCGCGCAACGGGGGCGGAGGCGGTCGCGCTCGCCGGCTCGGTGGCCGAGCCCGAGGAGGTCGCGGAGGCCTTCGCCGAGATCGACGCGCGCTGGGGCCGGCTCGACATCCTCGTCAACAACGCCGGCGTGATCGGCAAGCGCGCCGCGCTCGAACTGACGGACGAGGAGTGGTCGCGCGTCATGCGCATCAACCTCGACGGCGTGTTCTTCTGCGCGCGCGAGGCCGGGCGGCGCATGGTCGCGCAAGGTTCGGGCGCGATCGTCAACCTGGGCTCGATCTACTCGCTGGTCGCCGCCCCGGAGCGGCTCGCCTACTGCGCCTCCAAGGCGGCGGTCGCGGCGATGACGAAGGTGCTGGCGATCGAGTGGGCGGCGCACGGCGTGCGCGTCAATGCGGTCGCGCCCGGCTATGTCGAGACCGACCTGATCGGCGCGGCGGTGCGCGCGGGCGAGCTCGACACCGCCCCCCTCGCGCGCCGCACCCCTGTCGGGCGGCTCGCCCGGCCCGAGGAGATCGCGCGCGCGATCCTGTTCCTGCTCGACCCCGCGAACGACTACGTCACCGGCCACGTGCTCGCGGTCGATGGCGGCTGGACCGCCTACGGCTACGTCTGAGGGGAACATGATCGACTTCACAGGCAGGACGATCGTCGTCACCGGTGCGGCGAACGGTATCGGCCGCGCCACCGCGCTGCTGCTGCACCGGCTCGGCGCACGGCTCGTCGCCGCCGATCTCGATGCGCGCGGGGCAGCACTCGCGTCCGATATGCTCGCGGTCGAGGCCGACGTCGCGACCGACGGGGCCGAGCGCATCGCCGATGCCTGCCGCCAGGCCGGACTCGCGCCCGACGGGCTGGTCAACGCTGCCGGCATCCACTTCCCCGGCGCGCTCGCCGAGCTCACCGACGAGGCCTGGCGCCGCATGATGGCCGTGAACCTCGACGGCACCTTCAAGGTCTGCCGCGCGATCGTGCCGCTGATGGCGGAGGGCGGATCGATCGTGAACATCGCCTCGCTCGCCGCGCATCGCGGCAGCCGGAACTACTCGCACTACGCCGCCACCAAGGGAGGCGTGATCAGCTTCAGCCGCAGTCTCGCCGCCGAGCTCGGGCCGCGGCTGCGCGTGAACACCGTCTCGCCCGGGGTGATCCTGACCACGATGGTGGAGAAGTTCCTGCCCGAGCGCGGCCCCGACTTCCTGAAGATGACGCCGCTCGGCCGCTTCGGTCAGCCCGAGGAGGTCGCGTCCGTGATCGCCTTCCTGCTCTCGCCGGCGGCGAGCTTCGTCAACGGCGAAGTCGTGCACATCAACGGCGGGCTCTACGTGGACTGAGCCTCGTCCGTCACGACCGCGTCGAGCTCGATCTCGACCAGCCAGGCCGGATCGATGAATCCCGCAACCTGCACGAAGGTGCAGGCCGGGCGGATCGTGCCGAACACCGCGCCATGCGCCTCCGCTGCCTCGCGCCAGCGCGCGATGTCGGTCAGCATCACGCGCGTGCGCACCACGTGCTCGGGCCGCGCGCCGGCGTCCGCCAGCGCGGCGAGCGCGATCTCGAGGCAGCGCCGCGTCTGCCCGGCGACGTCGCCGGGCGCGGCCGTACCGCCGCCCGGCGCGATCGGCGCGGTGCCGGCGACGGCGACGAACGGGCCAGCGCGCCCCGCGCGCGAGAAGCCGATCTCCGGTTCGAGCGGCGAGCCCGAGGAGACGGTGCGGCGGCTCACAGCCCGCGCTCCTTCTTGATCCGCGTCCAGGCGTTGTTGATCTCCGCCACCCGGCGCGTCACATGCTCGACGAAGCGCGGCGGCACGTTGCGGGAGGCGAGCGTGTCCGGGTGGTTCTCGCGCATCAGCTTGCGCCAGGCCGCGCGCACCTCCTCGTCCGGAGCGTCGCGCGCCACGCCCAGTACCTCGTAGGGGTCGGGCTCGTTCGGCTGCGGCCGCGCCGAGCCGCCCGAGCGGGCGCGTTCCCGCTCGCGCTCGCTCATCCCCATGCGCCGCGCCACCTCGTCGATGAAGCGGCGCTCGGCGGCGTTGATCGGCCCGTCGGCGAGCGCGATCTGGTGCAGGCTCGCCAGCACGTCCTCGAGCACCGTGCGGTTGTCGGCGAAAGCCTCGGCCAGCTTCTCGGCGAAGGGCTCGAACCCCGCCGCCGTCTGGCGCGCGCCGTCCCACAGCTTGCCGATGTCCCTCGCCGCCTCGGGCGGGAAGCGGAAGAGGCGCTTGAAGGCGTCGATCTCGGCCCGCTTCACGGGGCCGTCCACCTTGGCGAGCTTGGCGGCGAGTGCCACCACCGCGATCGAGAACACGGTCTCGCGGCTGCCCATGAGCTGCGCGAGCTCGGCCATGCGCAGCGGGTCCGGCCGGCCAAGCAGGTCGGCCGGCCCGGCGCCGGGTCCGCCCTTGGCGTCGGCCGCGTGGCCGAGTGCCGCGCCCAGCACCGCGCCCAGCGGGCCGCCCATGGCGAACCCCGCCACGCCGCCCAGGATCTTGCCCCAGATGCTCAAGAGAGGCTGCTGCTCCGCCCGGTCTCCGGCCCCCGTCGGCCGCGACGCTACCACGCGCGCCCCGGCACCGGAACGCCGCGGCCCTGTATGCGCGAGCAGGCATCACCGGATGATGAATGCCGCGCTATGCTGGAGGGTGCAGACGGAGGACCGCCATGACCGTGATGACGCCGATCGCCGCCCGACGCCCCCGCGCGGAGAGCGGCCGCGACGCCCGGCTGCTCGCGCGCGCGGGCTTCGACGGCAACACCGCCGGGCTGGCGCCGGGCTACGTGCAGGGCAACCTGGCGATCCTGCCGCGCGAGCAGGCGGCCGACTTCCTGCGCTTCTGCACGCTCAATCCGAAGCCCTGTCCGGTGATCGGCGTCTCCGAGCCGGGCGATCCGCGCATCCCAATGCTCGGCGAGGACCTCGACATCCGCACCGACCTGCCGCGCTACCGCGTCTGGCGCGACGGGGAGCTCGTGGACGAGCCGGCCGACATCACCGCGCTCTGGCGCGAGGATCTCGTCGCTTTCGTGCTCGGCTGCTCGTTCAGCTTCGAGGAGGCGCTGCTCGCCGCCGGCGTGCCGCTCCGCCACATCGCCTGCGGCTGCAACGTGGCGATGTGGCGCACCACGATCGCCTGCGCGCCGGCGGGTCCTTTCGCGGGGCCCATGGTCGTCTCGATGCGCCCCTTCCGCGCGGCGGATGCGATCCGCGCGATCCAGATCACCTCGCGCTTCCCGGCCGTGCACGGCGCGCCGGTGCATCTCGGCGATCCGCGCCTGATCGGCATCGAGGACCTCGCGCGGCCGCACTACGGCGATGCGCTTCCCGTGGAGCCCGACGAGATCCCCGTGTTCTGGGCCTGCGGGGTGACGCCGCAGGCGGCGATCGCGGCCTCGCGGGTGCCCTTCGCGATCACCCACGCGCCGGGCTCGATGCTGGTGACGGATCTCCTGAACGCGCAGCTCGCCGCGTTCTGAGCCCGCGCCTGCGGTTGCCCCTTCCGCGGCGGTGGCCGATGCTCGGCCGCGCCCACCCCTCCCTGGTGTCTCGAGCATGACCTGGCAGTTCTGGATCGACCGCGGCGGCACCTTCACCGACATCGTCGCGCGCGCGCCTGACGGGACGCTCTCGGCGCACAAGCTCCTGTCCGAGAATCCCGGCCGCTATCGCGACGCCGCCGTGGCAGGGATCCGCCAGGTGCTGGGGCTCGCTCCGGACGCGCCGATCCCGCCCGGCCTCGTCGAGGCGGTGAAGATGGGCACCACGGTCGCGACCAACGCGCTGCTCGAGCGCAAGGGCGAGCGCACGCTGCTGCTGGTCAATCGCGGCTTCGCCGACGGGTTGCGCATCGGCTACCAGACGCGGCCGCGCCTGTTCGATCTCGCGATCACCCTGCCGGAGCTCCTCTACGAGCGCGTGGTCGAGATCCCGGGCCGTGTGACGGTCGAGGGCGAGGAGATCGAACCGCTCGACGAGGCGGCCGCGCGCGCCGCCTTGCAGGCGGCATACGACGACGGCATCCGCGCGGTCGCGATCGTGCTGATGCATGCCTGGAAGTTCCCCGACCACGAGGCGCGGCTCGCCGCGATCGCGCGCGAGGTCGGGTTCCCGCAGGTGAGCGCGAGCCACGCGGTGAGCCCGCTGATCAAGTGGGTCGGCCGCGGCGATACGACTGTGGTCGATGCCTATCTCTCGCCGATCCTGCGCCGCTACGTGCGCCAGGTGGAGGAGGAGCTGGGCGACACGCCGCTCTACTTCATGCAGTCGAACGGCGGGCTTGCGCGTGCGCACGCCTTCCAGGGCAAGGACGCGATCCTCTCCGGCCCGGCGGGCGGCATCGTCGGCGCGGCGCGCACCGCCGGCATGGCGGGGTTCGACCGCATCATCGGCTTCGACATGGGCGGCACCTCGACCGACGTCGCGCTCTACGACGACGGGTTCGAGCGCGCCTACGAGACGCTGGTCGCGGGCGTGCGCATCCGCGCGCCGATGATGGCGATCAACACGGTCGCCGCCGGCGGCGGCTCGATCCTGCACTTCGACGGCGCGCGCTACCGCGTCGGCCCGGACAGCGCCGGCGCCAATCCCGGCCCCGCCTGCTACCGGCGCGGCGGGCCGCTGACCGTGACGGACGCGAATCTCTGCGTCGGCAAGATCCAGCCGCAGCACTTCCCGGCGATCTTCGGCCCCTCCGGCGACCAGCCGCTCGATGCGGCGATCGTGCGCGAGTGCTTCCTCGCGCTCGCCGCCAGGATCGCGCGCGACACCGGAACCCCGCTCAAGGACCCGCGCGAGGTCGCCGAGGGGTTCCTCAGGATCGCCGTCGCCAACATGGCGAACGCGATCAAGCAGGTGAGCATCCAGAAGGGCCGCGACCCGTCGCGTTTCGCGCTGCAGTGCTTCGGCGGCGCCGGCGGGCAGCACGCCTGCCTGGTCGCCGACGAGCTCGGCATGGAGACCGTGTTCATCCACCCCCTCGCCGGCGTGCTCTCGGCCTATGGCATGGGGCTCGCCGCGCAGTCGGTGATGCGCGAGGCGGCGGTGGAGGTGACGCTCGGCGAGACCGCGCTGCCCGATCTCGCCGCGCGGCTCGATGCGCTCGCCGAGGAGGCGAAGGACGCGCTCGCGGCGCAAGGGGCGCCGCGCGAGACCATCGCGATCGCGCGCACGCTGCACATCCGCTACTCCGGCACCGACACGCCGCTCGAGGTGCCGTTCGGCGCGCTTGCCGGCATCGTCGCGGCCTTCACCGAGGCGCATCGCGCACGCTTCGGCTTCGCCACCCCCGAGCGCGACCTGATCGTCGAGGCGGTCGCGGTCGAGGCGACCGCGCCGGGCGAGGAGGTGCGCGAGGCGCGCCTCACGGCGCGTGACGAGGGCGAGCCCGAACCGATCGACCACGTCTCGATGTTCTCGGGCGGGCGGCCGCACGAGGCGCCGGTGTTCGACCGCGAGGCGCTCCGCGCCGGCGACCGCATCCTCGGCCCCGCGCTGATCCGCGAGGCGAACGCGACCACGGTGGTGGAGCCCGGCTGGGTCGCCGAGGTGACGCCAGCGAACCACCTGGTCCTGCGCCGCGCCACCCCGCGGCCGGCGCGCGTGGCGATCGGCACCGAGGCGCGCGAGGGCGGCGCCGATCCGGTGATGCTCGAGCTCTTCAACAACCTCTTCATGTCGATCGCCGAGCAGACCGGGGCGGTGCTGCAGAACACCGCCCAGTCGGTGAACATCAAGGAGCGGCTCGACTTCTCCTGCGCCCTGTTCGACGCCGAGGGCGGGCTGATCGCCAATGCGCCGCACATCCCCGTGCATCTCGGCGCGATGGGCGAGTCGGTGCGCACGGTGATCCGCTCGCGCGGGGCGACGCTCAAGCCCGGCGACGTGGTGGCGCTGAACAACCCCTACAACGGCGGCACGCATCTGCCCGACATCA
>JAHDYJ010000017.1:0-2705 GCA_023383795.1 Burkholderiales bacterium
CCGCTTTGAGCGGCTCACAATCTAAGGCCCCCGGCTTTGCCGGGGGATATTTACTAGTCCGTGGTGATGTTCTCGTTGCGGTGGCCGAGCAGGGTCTGCCGCAGCTCCAGCGCCACCCCCGCGGCCCTCAGCCGCGCCCCAAAGGTGTGCTTGAGGTCGCGCACGCGACGCTCGCAAAGGCCGGCCGCCGCACGGGCCCGGCGAAACGGGCCGTTGCTGATGCGCGCGAGCGGCGTCTTGCTTCGCTTCGACACGAACACGAACTCCGCGTACTCACCCAGGTGCGCTTCGTCGACGCGCTGGGCGACGCCTCCGGGTTCCGGAGGTCGGGCGCCGCCGGCAAGGGGCCCTCCCGGCACCGGCGAGCGGATGCACGGTTCGGGCGATTTGGGGATAATTTGCGCAAATCCACCAAGGGAGGACGGGATGAACCTAAAGAGCCTTGCTCTGATCTGCGCGGCGCTGGTCAGCTTCGGCGCGTCGGCGCAACCGAAGCACATCGCCATAACGAGCTTCGGCGAGCACCCGGCGCTGCAGCAGGTGATCGATGGGATGAAGGCGTCGATGAAGGAGCGTGGCTACGTCGACGGGCGGGACGTGACCTACAGCTTCACGCATGTCAACTGGGAGCGTAACGTCATTCCCCAGATGCTCACCAAGGTGGCGGCGGGCAAGCCGGACGTGATCGTGACGATCACAACGCCGGTCACGCAGACTGCGGTGCGCGCGATCGGCGACCGCGGCGTTCCGATCGTGTTTTCCGCCGTGCAGGATCCGGTGGTGGCCGGGGTGATCCCCTCGTGGGACAAACCCTCGAACATCATGACCGGGGCGTCGAACCTCGCGGACATGGAGGGTACCCTGCGCTTCATCAAGCAGCTGCTGCCGAACGCGAAGCGGCTCGGCCTGCCCTACAACCCGGGCGACGACGCCGACAACGCGCTGCGCCAGCGGCTCGAGAAATTCGCGCCGAAGTACGGGCTGGAGCTCGTCATGGTCGGCGTGGACAACGTGAACGACATGCCGCAGCGGCTGCAGACGCTGGCGGGCAAGGCGGACGCGGTCTACGTGATACCGTCGAACCTGTTCCAGCCGGTCACCTCGCAGATCGCCGCGATCACCAACCGCCTGGGCATACCGGCCTTCAACGGGCTGCCGGCGCCGATCCTCAAGCACGAGATGCTGGCGACCTACTCGGTCGACTGGCCGAAGATCGGTGCCAACACCGCCGCGATCGTCGAGAAGGTGCTGAAGGGCGCCAAGGTGAGCGAAATCCCTCCGAGCGTGCCCTCGCCCAACGAGCACAAGATACTGATCAGCGGCCCGCAGCTAGAGCAGTACAAGATTCCGCTGCCTGCCTCGCTCAAGGACTGCAACTGCGTGCTGGGCAAGTAGGCCGGCGCCTTGCTCCGACTCGAGGGACTGCGCAAGACTTTCAATCCGGGCGCGCCGAATCAGAAGGTGGCCCTGGAACGGATCGACCTCGCGCTGGAGGAGGGCGAGTTTGGGGTCGTGATCGGCTCGAACGGCGCCGGCAAGAGCACGCTACTGAACGTGGTGGCCGGCGACCTCGCGCCGGACGCCGGCCGCGTGGTGATCGGCGGCGAGGACGTCACCGGGCGCGCGGCGCACGAGCGCGGTCGCTTCATCGGCCGCGTGTTCCAGGACACGAGCGCGTGCACCGCGCCCGGCCTGTCGATCGAGGAGAACCTCGCCATCGCCGAGGGCCGGGGGCGCCGGCGACGGCTGGTGTCGCCGATCCGCAGCGACAGCCGTGAGCGTTTCAGGCGCGCGCTCGAGCCGCTCGGGCTCGGCCTCGAGGAGCGGCTCGAGACACGCGTCGACCTGCTCTCCGGCGGGCAGCGCCAGGCGGTCTCGCTCGTCATGGCGCTGCTCGGCCGGCCGCGGCTCCTGGCGCTCGACGAGCACACCGCGGCGCTCGATCCGCGCACCGCCGAGGTCGTGATGCGGGCGACGGTCGAGGCGGTCGAGCGCACGCGCGTCACTACGCTGATGGTCACCCACAACATGCAGCAGGCGATCGCCCACGGCGATCGGCTGGTGATGCTGCACGAGGGACGGGTGCTGTTCGAGGCGACCGGCGCCGAGAAGCGCCGGCTGACGGTCGATGCCCTGGTGAAGCGCTTCGGCATCGTCGATGACGAGTTGCTGCTCGCCTGATGACCGAGTTCTTCGCCGCGTTCTGGAACCTCGTGCCGGTGACCGTCGGCCACGGGCTGCTGCACGCGCTGGTGGCGCTCGGCATCATGATCCCGTTCCGGCTCCTCAACTTCCCGGATCTCACGAGCGAAGGCGCGTTTCCGCTCGGCGGCTGCCTGTGCGCGGCGCTGATCGCCGCCGCGGTCCATCCGCTGCTTGCGATGCTGATCGCGGTGGCGGCCGGGTTTGGCGCCGGCTGCGCCACCGCCGCAATCCACCTGCGGCTGCGGATCAACACGCTGCTCGCCGGCATCCTCGTGGTGACGATGCTCTGGAGCGTCAACCTGCGCGTGATGGGGAAATCGAACATCCCGCTGTTCACCTCGCCGAACGTCTTCGACCTTGCCTGGAGCGGGTTCACGGCGAGCCACGGGGCGCAGATCGTTTTCTGGGTCGCGCTGTCCTGCCTCCTCGTGCTGGTGCTCCGCTGGTTCCTGCGCACCGAGGTGGGGCTCGTCGTGCGGGCGGTCGGCGCCAACGACACG